>NZ_KV793474.1:0-194285 GCF_001808475.1 Klebsiella sp. HMSC09D12
CCACCTCCCTAGGAGGTGGTTTAGGGATGACAATTAAACCGCTAACGCTCTGTTAGCGGTTTTTTTTTGCCCCTGGGCGGACTAACATACAGAAAACCGCAGCCACGAGGAGTCACCGATGAAACTGTTCTATAAATCCGGCGCTTGTTCTCTCGCCTCGCATATCGCGCTACGCGAAAGCGGGCTGGACTTTACCCTGCAGGGCGTTGACGTGATGAAAAAACGCCTTGAAAACGGGGAGGATTATTTGCTGGTTAACCCCAAGGGTCAGGTACCGGCGCTGCTGCTGGACGATGACGTGCTGCTGACGGAAGGCGTGGCCATTATGCAGTATATCGCCGATCGCGTACCGGACCGCCAGCTGCTGGCGCCGGTAGGAAGCATCGCCCGCTACCAGACCCTGGAGTGGCTAAACTACGTGGCGACGGAACTGCATAAAGGCTTTACACCGCTGTTTCGCCCGGATACGCCGGAAGATTTCAAACCTATCGCCCGCGCGCTGCTGGATAAGAAAATGCAGTACGTGAACGAATGTCTGCAGGATAAAGAGTGGATTAACGGGCATCGTTTCACCATTGCAGATGGCTACCTGTTCACCGTACTGCGCTGGGCCTACGCCGTGAAGCTGAATATGGAAGGTTATAGCAATATCGCGGCCTGGATGAAACACGTTGCCGCGCGCCCGGCCGTAGCCGCTGCTCTTGAGGCTGAAGGGCTGAAGTAAAACCGATGCTTGCCCGACATGTCGGGCAAGTTCATACCCGCCTTAAAGCTGGGTGGCGCTAAAGTAGTGCTCCGGCTGCGCAATACGATCCTGAGCCGCCACAACCTGAAGCTCATATTCCTGCATGTTTTTAGTCGCCAGCATGATTTCATAAACCGCGGCGGTCACATGCTCCAGCGCATCGCGCAGAGTGGCGCCCTGCAGCAGTTTGACCAGCAGCAGCCCGCTGGTAACGTCACCGACGCCTACCGGCTGGCGCATGCCAAAATCCACCAGCGGACGGCTGATATGCCAGGCTTCCTGCGCGGTAACCAGCAGCATCTCAAAACGATCCATACTCAGTCCGGCACGCGAGAGATGCTTCACCAGCACCACTTCCGGCCCCTGAGCAATCAGCTCGCGCGCGGCCAAAACCGCCTCGTTAACGTTTGCCACCGGATGCCCGCAGAGGATCTCCAGCTCAATCAGATTTGGCGCAATAATATCGCTTGCCGGCAGCGCGTAGCGTACGTGAAACTCCGCTACGCCCGGCGCCACGATGCAGCCCTTTTCCGGATGACCCATTACCGGGTCGCAGAAATATTTCGCAGCCGGATTGGCGGCTTTAACCTGACGCACAATGCCAAGAATATGTTCGCCCTGTTCAGCCGATCCCAGATAGCCGCTTAGCACGGCGTCACAGCGCTGCAGTTGGTTAATATCGGCAATCCCCTGAACAATCTCCGTCAAATGCGCTGGCGGCATCACGCAGCCGGTCCATTTACCGTATTGGGTATGATTGGAGAATTGTACGGTATTAAGCGGCCAGACGTTGGCGCCAAGGCGGCGCATCGGAAATTCAGCGGCGCTGTTGCCCGCATGGCCAAACACAACGTGGGACTGGATGGCGAGGATGTTCTTCATCTTAATTACCTGAGAGCAAAAAATAAGGGGCGCGGTTTCCCACGCCCCTGCCTTTACGCAATTACTTCCAGCAGACCAGACAGTAATTTTTCTTACCGCGGCGCAGTAAGGTGTAGCGACCAAAGAGACGGTCGGCGTCGACAAATACGTATTCCGGGTCGGACTGTTTTTCGCCGTTGATGGTCACCGCATTGGATGCGATGGTTTTACGCGCCTGACCGCGGGACGGCTGCAGTTCAGAATCCACCAGCGCCTGCATCAGATCGGCGCCTTTATCCATTTCGATCATCGGCACGCCATCCTGCGCCAGCTGTTCGAAATCGGCTTCGCTCAAATCGCTCAGGTTGCCGTTGAACAGGCTCTCGGTAATGCGTTTTGCCGCCACCAGACCTTCTTCACCGTGCACCAGACGGGTCACCTGCTCGGCCAGCACGTACTGGGCGCGCGGCGCTTTACCGCTGTTTTTGTCTTCCTCTTCCAGGGCATTGATTTCAGCTATGTCCATAAAGGTGAAGAACTTAAGGAAGCGATAAACATCGGCATCCGCGGTGTTGATCCAGAACTGGTAGAACTTATACGGACTGGTTTTCTTCGGATCGAGCCACACTGCGCCGCCTTCGGTTTTACCGAATTTCGTGCCGTCGGCTTTGGTGATCAGCGGAACGGTGAGGCCAAAGACTTGATTCTGGTGCAGACGGCGGGTCAGGTCGATACCGGAAGTAATGTTACCCCACTGGTCAGAACCGCCGATTTGCAGCGCCACGCCGTGCAGCTTGTTCAGGCAAGCAAAGTCGTAGCCTTGCAGCAGGTTGTAGGAGAACTCGGTAAAAGAGATGCCCTGGTCGTCGCGATTCAGACGCTGCTTCACCGCTTCTTTGTTGATCATTTGGTTTACGGAGAAGTGCTTGCCGATATCACGCAGGAAGGTGAGCACATTCATGCTGCCAAACCAGTCGTAGTTATTCGCGGCGATGGCAGAGTTATCACCGCAATCAAAGTCGAGGAAAGGCGCGACCTGTTTGCGAATTTTATCTACCCACTCCTGCACGGTATCTTCAGTGTTCAGTTTACGCTCAGCGGCTTTAAAGCTCGGGTCGCCAATGAGACCCGTCGCGCCGCCAACCAGCGCAACAGGCTTATGGCCCGCCTGCTGAAAGCGTTTCAGGCATAACAATGGAACAAGATGCCCCAAGTGCAAGCTGTCGGCGGTTGGGTCGAAGCCGCAATAGAGCGCGATCGGGCCTTGCGCCAGTCGCTCTGCTAACGCTTCCTCGTCCGTCACCTGGGCTACCAGCCCCCGCTCCTGCAATTGTTTAATCAAGTTACTGCTTGCCATCAAATTCTCCATCTATAAACGACTGCACCTCTGCCGGTACACGACTTTTCGCCAGACGCGAAAAAAAACATCTATACCCTAAATAATTCGAGTTGCAGGAAGGCGGCAAGTGAACGACAAATTCGTCAGGAACGAATTTGAACAACCGAAGATGACCTTCGGTCAGGGACATGGATGTCCCTGATTCATCCCGATGAGCTTACTGTAGTAAGTGATTCGGGTGAGTGAACGCAGCCAACGCACATGCAACTTGAAGTATGACGGGTATACGCAAAATTGTTCAAGCTGCATCGCGGCGGCAAGCATATGAAAGCTCAGGGAACTTACACAGGTAAGCGACAGAGCGGGCAGGCGCAGCGGATAAAGATGCAGCTTGAAAAATGAAGCGTATAGAATAAAGCGCCAGGCCACGATGCACCAGCGCTTAAGACAACATTTTTGCGTCCTTTATGGCGCCAGTCGGTCGATCTGCCAGCCGCTGTTTTGGCGCTGATAGAGAAAACGATCGTGCAGACGATGCTCTCCGCCCTGCCAGAACTCCATCTGTTCAATACTGACGCGGAATCCGCCCCAGAAGCTCGGCAGCGGAACTTCGCCCTGCTGGAACTTTTGCTTCAGCTCGAGGAACTTACTTTCGAGGATGCCGCGAGCCGAAATACGGCTGGACTGCTGCGATACCCAGGCGCCAATCTGACTGTCGCGCGGGCGGCTGTGGAAATATTTGACTACTTCCAGCGTCGACAGGCGTTCCGCTTTACCGATAACCATGACCTGGCGCTCCAGCATATGCCATGGAAACAGCAGGCTGATGCGGGGATTTTTTTCAATCTGGTGGGCTTTGCGGCTGCCGAGGTTGGTATAAAACACCAGGCCTTTCTCATCGTAGTGCTTGAGCAACACGATGCGCTGGTAAGGCTGCGAGTTTTCATCAACGGTCGCGACAACCATCGCCGTCGGGTCAGCGAGCTTCGCATCACAGGCCTGCCGCAGCCAGCGTTCAAATAATGCCAGGGGTTCGGCAGGAAGGTCGTGGCGACGCAGGCCACCACGGGTATATTCACGGCGCAGATGCGCAATTTGCTGCAATTCTTCGTTATCAGACATGGCAATTGAGAAAGTCATCAATGGGTGGCGTTATTGTGCGCCCCCATGACTGAAATCTCAACGTTTGGCGGTTTGCAGCTGACAGTTTTCCAGCACAATACGGTCGCGTTTATAAACGGTGGCGCTATCGCCTTTAGACCAGAAGACGTATACGCCATCGGTATAGCGCGCGCCGGAGGCGGAGAGACCCTGCTGTAAATTTAACTGCTGGTTGTCGTAAATGAAGCTGACCTGCTGGCGAGTATTATTGAGATGGACGGTTAACGGTTTTTGCTCGCACTGGTACTCGAGGGTATCCGTGTTCATCCGCTCAACAAACTGGTTGTAGTAGCTACAGCCTGCGAGCATAAAAGGTACAGCAAGAATAAGTATTTTTTTCATCAGTATGCCTTCGACTTTCCCGGTCCGGGAAGGCATAACGCCCTCCCTCAACGTTGGCCAGTTTACGAAGAAACCGGCGCGGGTGATTTCAGTTAACTCTGATTTTGCTGCGGATTGGCCGGGAAAATCGCGCCCAGTACGGTTGCCTGCGACGCGCCGGTCACGGAAGGGAGATTGCCGGGTAAGCCGGCGAGGGTACGCCACGCCAGCCACGCGAAAGCCAGCGCTTCCATATCATCACCGCTAATGCCCGCCTCATCGGTCGTCGACACTTCGGTTCCCGGCAACAGCGCCGCCAGACGCGCCATCAGTAGCGGGTTACGCGCACCGCCGCCGCATACCAGTAGACGCTCGCAGCCTCCGCTTAGCAGCACCTGTTCGCTGATGCTGACGGCAGTCAGTTCGGCCAGGGTCGCCTGAACATCCTGGGCACGAAGCCCCGGATAACGCGCCAGATGCTGCGTGAGCCAGCCGTAGTTAAAGTATTCGCGCCCGGTACTCTTCGGCGCCGGCAGGGCAAACCAGGGATCGCTGAGCATATCCTGCAGCAGCGGCAGCACAATTTTCCCCTCGCTGGCCCACTGCGCGTCTTTATCATAGGGTTTGCCGCACTGGCGCCAGACCCACGCGTCCATCAGCATGTTGCCTGGCCCCGTGTCGTATCCACGTACCGGCTGCCCCGGCGCCAGTAAAGAGAGATTGGCAATACCGCCGATATTGAGAATCATGCGGCGCTCTACCGGATGCGCCAGCAGCGCATGATGGAAAGCAGGAACCAGCGGCGCCCCCTGCCCCCCGAGCGCCATATCGCGGCGGCGAAAGTCTCCGACCACGGTTACGCCGGTGCGCGCGGCAATCTGATTATTGTCGCCTATCTGCATAGTGTGCGGCGCATCACCCGTTGGCTCATGCCAGACCGTTTGCCCATGGCAGCCGATGGCGATGATATCTGCTGCCTGTAGCTTTTCCTGAGCCATTAGCGCCAGAACCGCATCGGCAAACAGCCGCCCCAGCCGCGTATCCAGCCGCCCTAGCTGCGAAAGCGTAAGCGGCTGCCCCTGACAGATAGCCAGAATCTGTTCTTTAATCGCAATGGGGATGGGATACGTCAGGCTGGCCTGCTGGGCGACCAGATCTTCATTAATTGCTGCAAGCACAACATCCACACCATCAAGGCTGGTGCCGGACATGACGCCGATAAAGCGGCCTGATTTCATACGCTTTCCTTCATTCCATGACTCTCGTATATCCCCACACTCCACCATAAACGAGGGGGCAATGCTATGCTGCTATAATACTTTTTAACAATACAAGCAGCGCGATGGTACTTAGCGTAAAGAACTTATGTTTAGTTTAGGTTGAGACGACTCTGATTATTATTTTTTGTATAGTCACGGTATCTGCTATGCCAGCAGACGCTTAAATGCCATATAATTGGCTACAAGGAAGTTCAACAGAACGCTTCTTGTGAACAGGAGATTCATAAATGATTTTACGTGTTTTGGCTGTCTCGATGATTGGTTTTACGCTTGCAGGTTGCGTCAGCAACAGCGGCCTGTCCGGCGATGTTTACTCCGCATCCGAAGCCAAACAGGTCCAAAGTGTGACCTACGGCACCATTGTGCATACCCGCGCGGTTCAGATTCAGGGCGGAGATGAAAGCAATGCTATCGGCGCCATTGGCGGCGCGGTGCTCGGTGGTTTCCTGGGTAACACCATCGGCGGCGGCACGGGTCGCTCTCTGGCAACCGCAGCTGGCGCTGTCGCGGGCGGCGTAGCCGGTCAGGGCGTCCAGGGCGCAATGAACAAAACCCAGGGCGTTGAGCTGGAAATTCGCAAAGATGATGGCAACACCATCATGGTGGTGCAGAAACAAGGCAGCACGCCGTTCTCCGTCGGACAACGCGTGGCTATCGCCGGCAGCGGCAGCCAGGTTACCGTATCCCCGCGCTAAATCTTTTCCCTGCGGCCCTTGCGGGCCGCTCATTTATATAAAATATGTATCATTTATCATAATAAATAAACACTGCAAATATATTTATATTTTTCCGCCTCCCATCCACAACTTGCGCCTGCTCAATATTCTCCCCTCCGCTATCAAGTAATCTGCACCCTATATTACGCAAAACATTTACGACAGAGACGTCGTTTTACCTTTGCCCTTTTATTCAGGGATGTTGACTATGTTTATTAATCTCAAACGCTTGCCTGACAGGCTATTTCTTTACGCTGTCGTATGCGGTTTTTCTATTGCTACGATTAATTTCGTTACCGGCTCATTAATTCATCGTATCTCTACAACTTCATCAATGCTGTTTCCCGTATTGACTATCTCACTGATGGGTTTCCATATTATGATTGCCTGTTTTATGGGCATGAAATATCTGTGCGATAAAAAGCAGCTGTACCTGGCGCCAATAGCCTTCGCTTTTGCCTGTTCGGCCCTGTTGATGCTCGGGACCATAGGCAGCTACCCGGACTGGCTGGTATGCGCCCAGGGGCGCCCCATCAACCAGAATGACGCGCTAATTTTTTATTTTTTCCGCAACGTCATGATGGCCGTTTTATTTATAACTTCGATCGTTTTATATCGGCTTCGCCACCGTACCACTCATTCAGGAAAGATTCACGGTCTGGTACTGCTGGGTTGTTTTATTTTGATCGCCGCAACGCTCATATTGTCGTGGGTTCATTCCAGCAACTCACCATTACTGAGCATTGAATTCATTGATAATCTGACCTATACCTTTACGCCGCTATGGCATAACCGGGTTGGCTGGGTATTAATTGGCACATGGTCATTTACGCTGATTTTACTTATTAGCCTGACCCGGCTACGCAATATATTCTGGTACAGCGGCGCTTTTTTTTGTACCGCCTATATATTTACGCTGCTGGTTCTGCTCTCTACGGTCAACGGTAACGCTCATTCCTGGAACCAGGCGCGGCTCTTTGAAACGCTGAGCACTCTGTTTTTGATTTTAGTTCTGCTTGTGGATGTTTTTATCCTCTACCGGGAGTCAAACGAAAGGTACGTTCGCTCGTACCAGAATTCTATTCGCGATCCCCTGACCCGGCTGTATAACCGCAGCTATTTCTACGACACCCTGAATCAACGATTAACAAAAGTCTCTGCATCACAGCCGCTATCGGTCATTGTCTGCGATCTTGACCGCTTTAAGCGCATCAACGACACGTACGGCCACGTGCAGGGAGATAAGGTCATTCAGTTTGCTGCCAGCGTGCTGCAGAATAACGTGCGCCAGGAGGACATTGCCGCGCGTATCGGCGGGGAAGAGTTCGCCCTGCTGCTGGTCAATATCGGCGCCAACGAAGCGCTGGCCATTGCCGAACGCATCCGCCTGTCCGTCAGTGAACAGCATGAAGGGTTACCGGAAAGAATGACCATCAGTATGGGGGTTTTCACCACTCAGGATGCGCATGTTGCGGCGGAGGAGTGCGTCAAGCGCGCTGATACCGCCATGTACGAAGCGAAAAACACCGGGCGTAATCGCGTAGTCGTCTGGCAGGCGTAAATAAAAAAGAGGCCTTGAGAAGATTCAAGGCCTCGTTAAGGTCAATCTTTTGCCTGGAGATCGAGGATGTTGTGTTCAAGTTTACGAATCAAATTGAGCAGCGTTTCCACCTCTTCTTTAGAAACGCCGGCCAGAATCTCATCACGCGTTTTGCCGATAACCTCTTCCATTTCGTTGATCAGGGGTTCGGCTTTTTCGGTAAGCTTGATACGTTTTGCCCGCCGATCGTTTGCACAGGTCTGGCGAGAAATAAGCCCCTTTTCCTCCAGCTGGTCGAGCGTGCGAACCAGCGAAGGCTGCTCAATACCAATGGCTTTCGCCAGCTGAATCTGCGACTGTTCAGGCGGCAGCTGGTGAATGTTATGCAGCGTGACCCAGTGCGTCTGCGTTAACTCCAGAGGTTTCAGGCGATGGTCGATTAGCGCGCGCCAGACGCGTACCAAACGTGCCAGATCAGAACCAAGTGGCGATTCCAATTTCATCTCCTTATAATTAGCTTGCTAAGTTATTATACTGATTTTAGAATAGTGTGCAGCATTTAAATTACCAAAACAAATGAATTACCTGATTCACTAAAATCAGAACAATGATTTACAATGTGAATAATCGCATAACCTGAACATTCATCCTGAAACGGCAAAGGATTTTTGCTTGTGAAACTGAGTCTTAACACTACCGGATTGCCGCTCCAGGACCTGGTGTTCGGCGCTTCGGTCTATTTTCCTCCTGTCTTTAAAGCCGTTCTGCTGGGCTTCTTTATCTGGTTGGTCGTTCATCGTCAGCTGCGGGACTGGATGTACGCAGGTGAAATCTGGCACCCCCTGCTCATGGATCTCTCCTTCTTTGCGCTCTCCGTTTGTCTGGCGCTGGTTTTACTGACTATCTGGTAATGTTCATTACATGAAGAAACTAAAATATTTATCCACGCTGCTGGTCGCCGCGCTGGCCATTATTGCCGCCTGGCTGGTCTGGAATTACTACACGCAGTCCCCGTGGACCCGCGACGGGAAAGTCCGGGCCGAGCAGGTAGGCGTCACGCCGCAGGTGTCCGGGAGCATCCTGCAGCTCAACGTACGCGATAACCAGCTGGTTAAGGCCGGTGAAGTACTGTTCAGAATTGATGATACGCCTTATAAAATTGCGCTGCTCAACGCCCAGGCCCAGCTCGACAAGGCTCGAGCTGAAGTTGCCCGCGCGCAGGCTGAACAGAAAAAAGCCGCCAGCGATGCCGCTCGCCGACGCCATCTCTCCGAGAATTTCATCTCCGCAGAAGATTTAGAAAACGCCAATACTGCGCTTAATACCGCTAATACTAACCTGGCAGCGGCTAAGGCCGTCGTGGGAGCCGCCCTGGCCACCCTCGATCATGCCCAATGGCAGCTCGCGCAGACCGAAATTAAGGCCCCGGTTGACGGCTGGGTAACGAACCTTTCGACCCGCATTGGCGACTACGCAACCGTAGGCCATCCGCTTTTTGCCCTCGTCGACAGCCACTCCTTTTACGTGATCGGTTATTTTGAAGAAACGAAACTGCGTAATATCCGTCCCGGCGATAGCGCGCAGATCGTCCTCTATAGCAGCAAACAAAAGTTACAGGGTCACGTAGGCAGTATCGGACGCGCTATTGTCGATCAGAGCGTAGAGAGCGGAAGTGGTCTGGTGGCGAATATTAAACCGAATATTCCCTGGGTACGCCTTGCCCAGCGCGTGCCGGTGCGCATTGAGTTTGACCATCTGCCGCCGGATATCACGTTGGTCTCCGGTACCACCTGCACCGTTGCCATTGGCCCACAGTAATGAAGCTACAGGCCCTGACGTGGCGCTCTCTTCCCTGGATTAAGGCCAGCCGTCCGCAGTGGCGCTATGCCCTGCGTAACGGGATTGCCATGTGCCTGGCGTTGAGCATCGCCTACTGGCTGGATCTTGACGAACCCTACTGGGCGATGACTTCCGCCGCGGTAGTCAGCTTTCCCACCGTCGGCGGCGTGATCAGCAAAAGCTGTGGCCGTATTGCCGGCAGCCTGCTCGGCGCCTGCGCGGCGCTGCTGCTGGCCGGCCATACGCTCAACGATCCGTGGCTATTTCTTTTTAGTATATCGGCGTGGATAGCTCTCTGTACCTGGGCCTGCGCGATGTTCACCAATAACGTCGCCTATGCATTCCAGCTTGCGGGCTACACCTGCGCGATTATCGCTTTCCCGGTTATCAATATTACCGATGCTAACGAACTGTGGACTATCGCCCAGTCGCGCGTCTGCGAGGTTATCGTCGGTATATTGTGCGGCGGGCTAATGATGATGATTTTACCGAGTACCTCCGACGGCACCACGCTACTGAGCGCGCTAAAAAATATGCATGCCCGCCTGCTGGAACACGCCAGTCTGCTGTGGGTCCCGGAAACAACCGATGCTATCCGCGCCGCGCACGAGAGCGTGATTGGGCAAATCCTGACCATGAATCTGCTGCGCATTCAGGCCTTCTGGAGCCACTATCGCTTTCGCCGGCAAAATCCGCTGCTCAACTACCTGTTACATCAGCAGCTACGAATGACCAGCGTCATTTCGAGCCTGCGGCGGATGCTGCTTAACTGGCCCGCCGCGCCCGCTCGTACTCGCGAGATTCTGGAGTCTTTGCTCAGCGAGTTAGCGCTTTCAAACGCCGATGCTTACAGCGTTGCCCGCATTATCGCGCCGCTTGCGCCGCCCGCCGATGCCGACTACCGACACATCGCCTTCTGGAAGCGCCTGCGCTATTTTTGTCGCCTGTATCTGGAGAGCAGCCGCTGGCTCAAGCGCATCGAAAACGCCACTGCGATCACCGAATTCAACGTACCTTCCGCACCCGCGCTGGCCCGCCATACCGATCAGGCCGAAGCTCTCTGGAACGGAGTTCGCGCTTTTTGCGCGCTGGTGATGGTCGGCGCATGGGGTATAAGCACCCAGTGGCAGGCCTGCGCTGCAGCGCTTACTCTGGCGGCTATCTGCTGCGTGCTGTATTCGGTTTCACCCTCACCGTTTAAATCATTAACGCTTTTAATGCGTACCCTGATCCTGCTTTCGCTCTTTAGCTTTGTCGTGAAATTTGGCCTGATGGTGCAGATAACCGATTTATGGCAGTTTTTGCTATTTCTGTTTCCCCTGCTGACCACAATGCAGTTGCTCAAACAGCAGATGCCAAAGCTCGCCGGACTTTGGGGGCAGTTGATCGTTTTTATGGGCTCATTTATTTCGGTCACCAACCCGCCGGTGTACGACTACGCTTCGTTTCTTAATGATAATCTGGGAAAAATCATTGGGGTAGGACTTGCCTGGCTGGCTTTCGCCATTATCAGTCCAGGTTCAGACGCGCGTAAAAGCCGTCGGCACATCCGTGCGTTACGGCGTCACTTTGTCGACCAATTGAGCCGTCGTCCGCAGCATAGTGAACATGAATTTGAGTCGCTGGTTTATCATCACATTAGCCAGCTTAGCAACAGTCAGGATGCGCTGGCGCGCCGCTGGCTGCTGCGCTGGGGCGTCGTGTTACTCAATTGTTCCCACGTGGTGTGGCAACTACGCGACTGGGAAACGCGCTCCGACCCGCTCTCGCAGGTGCGCGATCTGTGCATTAGCCTGCTGCGTGACGTGATGAGCGAGCGCGGCGTTCAGCAGCGCCCTCTCGCTTCAACGCTGCAGGAACTGCAGCGCATCTGCGACGCGCTTAATCGCCACCACCAGCCCGCCGCCAGAGAGCTGGCGGCGGTTATCTGGCGACTCTGGTGCGCCCTGTCTCAGCTGGAACAGGCGCCGATCGCAGGAACGTTGACGGAAAGGACTACTTGATGACGCCGCAGGCGAAGCGCTCGCCGCCACCGCCGAGAGGCTGCGGGCTGTCGGACATATTATCGCCCCCCACGTGAATCATCAGCGCCTTGCCTTTCACTTCATCGAGGGTTTTTAAACGCGGCGCGACCACCGGCTGGGTGGCTTTTCCGTCGTTATTAACCACCAGGAACGGCAGATCGCCGAGATGACCGGCGCCGTCAGGACCTTCATGCTTTCCGGTGTTTTGCGGATCGTAATGTCCGCCGGCTGCGCCAGCGGCGACGGCTTTACCTTCTTTGATGGCCGGCTGGCAGCTACCGTTGGCGTGAATATGGAAGCCGTGCTCGCCGGGAGGCAGCGCTTTCAGGTCCGGAGTAAACTCGAGACCTTTCGCGGTTTCACTAATTTTCACGCTACCGATGGCCTGACCAACGCTCTGGCTGGTCACAAGATTGATATCGACGCTTTCGCTGGCCGCCTGCGCGCCCGCACAGGCGGCCAGGGTAAGTATGGCGAGAATACATCGTTGCATAACACCTCCTCAATGGCTCTATCACTATTCAGTGTAGGCCATTGCTGAGGTGTCGGTGTTTACGGAACGTCGTAGCCTAAGGCCGCTTTGCGAATGCGGAACCACTGCTGACGGCTCATATTTAGCTTTTCAGCGACAACCGCCGAGCGCACGCGCTCAATTTTTCCTGAACCGATAATTGGCAGCGGCTGCGACGGCAGACGCAGGATCCAGGCGTACACCACCTGCTCAATGCTTTCCGCATTGAGCTCCTGAGCGACGCGGGCCAGCTCATCGCGCAGCGGCTGGAAGCTTTCGTCGTTAAACAAACGACCGCCGCCGAGGCAGGACCAGGCCATCGGTCGGATACGCAGCTGCTGAAGCTGATCGAGCGTACCGTCAAGCAGCAGCGGCTGGTGAACCGGGGAAATTTCCACCTGATTAGTCGCCAGGGTAAACGGCAGGCGCGACTGCAGCAGGGTAAACTGGGCGGGGGTAAAGTTCGACACGCCGAAGTGGCGAACCTTGCCGCTATGATGTAAAGCCAGGAAGGCCTCAGCCACTTCGTCAGCATCCATCAGCGGGTCCGGGCGATGAATCAGCAGCAGGTCCAGATGGTCGGTCGCCAGATTACGCAGCGACTGCTCCGCGCTCAGCACAATATGGTCGCGATCGGTAATATAGTGGCCGATGGTATTTTCTGCCCGCGCTTTCGTGGCAATTCCGCATTTGGTGACGATCTCCATCCGGTTGCGCAGATGGGGCGCCAGCTTTAGCGCTTCGCCAAACGCCGCCTCACAGCGATAGTCGCCGTAAATGTCGGCATGATCGATGGTGGTGATGCCCAGATCCAGGTGTTGCTCCACAAAGCCCACCAGCGCCTGAGCGGACATATTCCAGTCCATCAGACGCCAGTAGCCCATCACGAAACGAGAGAATTCCGGCCCCTGGGGAGCCATAGCAATACGCTGAACCATAACAGCTTCCTCAATAAAAAAGTGTCCTGAGTATACGCAATTTTTTGCTTAAAACAGTGAGGGTTGCTGCGGTTCTTCCGCACTATCCTGCTTAGCTGCGCGTAATTTACGCAGCAGCCGCTGGCGACACAGACGCAGAACATCCTGCTTTTGCGCATCGCTCATTTTCTGCCAGTTGAAACGCTCATCGCGGCTACGCATGCACCCCCGGCAGTAGCCGCGTTCATCAGACTGACAAATCCCCCGGCAGGGACTCTGTACCGGGAAGAACTCCAGTTGTTCAGCCACTTCGCCTCTCCAGCCGCTCATCTCTGTCTTTATTGAAGACGTTTCATCCGCCGTACGCAAATTTTGTTCGTCGCCCTCTGCGCCAGGCAGCATTTTTAATTATGGCTTGCATTAGACCAATCGGTCTATTACAGTGAGCGCCATGAACAAACACAGTGAATGCAATACCCGCGAACATATCCTGGCCACCGGCGAGCAGCTTTGTATGCATCGGGGTTTTACCGGTATGGGGCTGAGTGAACTGCTAAAAACAGCGGAAGTGCCGAAAGGTTCTTTCTATCACTATTTTCGCTCTAAAGAAGCCTTTGGCGTAGCGCTGCTCGACCATCACTACGCCGGATATCTTCAGCGCCTGGTTGAGCATTTTGCCCACGGCGAGGGAAACTATCGCGACCGCCTTTTGGCCTACTATCAGCATACGCTGACCCAGTTTTGCCAGCAGGGCATCATTAGCGGCTGCCTGACGGTGAAGCTGTCGGCAGAGGTCTGCGATCTGTCGGAAGATATGCGCACCGCGATGGATAAAGGGGCCAGTCAGATCATTACCCTGCTGGGCGATGCGCTGGAGCAAGGTCGTCAGGAAGGTAGCCTGACGTTTGACGGTGACGCATTAATGCTCTCACAGGTGCTTTACTCTCTGTGGCTGGGGGCGAATCTGCAGGCCAAGATTACGCACAGCGCAACGCCGCTGGAAAGCGCCCTGGCCCACGCAAAAAAAATTATTGCTGCGCCTGCCCTATAACAGGCGTTTTTATTTAACCCGTTTCAAGACGACCGGTCTACTCAGGAGTCATTATGTCAGAATCAAAGTTGTTTACCCCGTTGAAAGTAGGTGCGGTAACCGTGCCGAATCGCGTGTTTATGGCTCCGCTAACGCGTCTGCGCAGTATTGAGCCGGGGGATATTCCCACCCCGCTGATGGGCGAATACTACCGCCAGCGCGCCAGCTCCGGCCTGATTATTTCCGAAGCGACCCAGATTTCCGCTCAGGCTAAAGGCTACGCGGGTGCGCCAGGGCTGCACAGTCCGGAACAGATTGCCGCATGGAAAAAGATCACCGCCGGCGTCCACGCTGAAAACGGGCGTATTGCCGTCCAGCTGTGGCATACCGGGCGTATTTCGCACAGCAGCATCCAGCCCGGCGGCGCCGCCCCGGTTGCGCCATCGGCCATCAGCGCGGGCACCCGGACTTCGCTGCGCGACGAAAACGGCCATGCCATTCGCGTTGACACCTCAATGCCGCGCGCGCTCGAAACCCACGAGATCCCAGGGATCGTTGATGATTTCCGTCAGGCGGTAGGTAACGCCCGCGATGCCGGATTCGATCTTGTCGAACTGCACTCCGCCCACGGTTACCTGCTGCACCAGTTCCTTTCCCCTTCTGCCAACCATCGTACTGACCAGTACGGCGGCAGCGTGGAGAATCGCGCTCGCCTGGTGCTGGAAGTGGTTGATGCGGTGAGTAAAGAGTGGAGCGCCGACCGTATCGGTATTCGCGTCTCGCCCATCGGCAGTTTCCAGAACGTCGATAATGGCCCGAATGAAGAAGCCGACGCGCTCTATCTGATCGAAGAGCTGGCGAAACGCGGTATTGCCTACCTGCACATGTCCGAACCGGACTGGGCTGGCGGCCAACCGTACAGCGATGAGTTCCGCCAGAAAGTGCGCGACCGTTTCCCGGGCGCTATTATCGGCGCGGGCGCCTACACGGTTGAAAAGGCCAACGATCTGATCGGTAAAGGGCTGATCGATGCCGTGGCCTTTGGTCGCGACTACATTGCTAACCCGGACCTGGTGGCGCGCCTGCAGAAAAAGGCCGCTCTGAACCCACAGCGTCCGGAAAGCTTCTACGGCGGCGGCGCGGAAGGTTATACCGATTACCCTACCCTGTAATCCCTCCATTGATAGCGGCGGGTTATCGCCGCTATACTCAACGCTCTGATGTATCAAAAATAAACTGCATAGGGGACATTATGCGCTTACTTCACACCATGCTGCGCGTTGGCGACCTGCAACGTTCTATTGAGTTTTACACCAACGTGCTGGGCATGAAACTGCTGCGCACCAGCGAAAACACTGAATATAAATACTCGCTGGCATTCGTGGGTTACGGCGAAGAAAGCGATACCGCCGTGATTGAGCTGACCTACAACTGGGGCGTGGATAAGTACGATCTCGGTAACGCGTATGGTCATATTGCGCTGAGCGTTGAAAACGCGGCGGAAGCCTGCGAACGTATTCGTCAGAACGGCGGCAACGTGACCCGTGAAGCCGGCCCGGTTAAAGGCGGTACGACGGTCATCGCCTTCGTCGAAGATCCGGATGGTTATAAAATCGAGCTGATTGAAGAGAAAGACGCCGGAAAAGGCCTCGGCAACTAATCTGCTGCGGGCGCCCGCGGTGCCCGCTGTTTTATCCCCTTCCTGCTGCAAGCCGCGGCAAAATTTGCCATAATGCGCGCTACTTTTTTCCAGCTAAGAGAATCTGATGTCCGAGAACGCTCAACTGAATGGTCTGTGCGACCGTTTTCGCGGTTTTTATCCAGTGGTAATTGATGTTGAGACCGCCGGATTTAATGCCAAAACCGACGCCCTGCTGGAGATCGCCGCTATTACGCTGAAAATGGACGAAGAAGGCTGGCTCATGCCGGACGAAACGCTGCATTTTCATGTTGAACCTTTTGAGGGCGCAAACCTGCAGCCCGAAGCTCTGGCTTTTAACGGTATTAACCCCAACGATCCCGAGCGCGGCGCGGTGAGCGAATACGATGCGCTGCACGCGATTTTTAAAATGATCCGCAAGGGCATGAAAGAGAGCGACTGCAGTCGCGCTATTATGGTCGCGCATAACGCCACCTTCGACCATAGCTTTACCATGGCGGCGGCAGAACGTGCGGGGCTGAAACGTAATCCATTCCATCCGTTCGTCACCTTCGATACCGCGGCCCTGAGCGGTCTTGCGCTTGGCCAAACGGTATTGTCGAAAGCCTGTATCGCCGCCGGAATGGCATTTGACGGGACTCAGGCCCACTCTGCGCTTTACGATACCGAACAAACGGCGCAGCTATTCTGCGAAATCGTCAACCGCTGGAAGCGTCTTGGCGGCTGGCCCTTACCCGTGGCCGAAGAATAAATGAAAAAAAAGCGACTTCACGAGAAGTCGCTTTTTTATTTAAAGCAAAATTACTCTGCTTTCGGCTCGTCAGTTTTGTACTTAGCGGCCGTTTCTTTGATCAGCTGCTGCAGTTCGCCGCGCTGATACATTTCAATCACGATGTCACAGCCGCCGACCAGCTCACCGTCTACCCACAGCTGCGGGAAGGTTGGCCAGTTAGCGTATTTAGGCAGTTCCGCGCGGATGTCCGGGTTTTGCAGGATATCGACGTAGGCAAAACGTTCGCCACAGGCAGAGAGCGCCTGAACGGCCTGAGCGGAGAAACCGCAGCTTGGCAGCTTCGGAGACCCTTTCATATACAGCAGGATCGGGTTTTCAGCGATTTGACGTTGGATTTTTTCTAAAGTCGTGCTCATTGTCGTGCTTCCTTAAACTTCTCTACGGCAGTAATTTGTCATTGTAGCGCCCTGAACGCAGGACCGATAATAACATTTTTTTCACTTGCCACATTTTATCTTCTGTAGGCAAAAGTTGCCTCAAAAATATCATTTTATTGCTATACGCAGCAACGCATTGCGCGTTTTTCATGCGGCGAGCCCGCCGGGAGACGCATTTTTTTGCAAATGTTAACCAAACGAGACTTTAGATACAAAAGAGTATTAACTTTCCACGATTTTATGCTTTAGAATCGATGCGTTTTGTCATTCATCGTCAGGCATAGGTATATGTCTGTAATTTAATCAGGGGATTGCTCAGTGGCGCGTCTTAACAAAATCGCGATTTCGCTCTGTGCATTACTTTTCACATCTATTTCACTTACGCCGCTGGCGCATGCTTCCGGGCATACGCACGCTTCGGCCACGCCCAAAGCGCATCCGGCTAAAGGCACTACCGCAGAGCGTAAGAAAAAAGCAGCCAGTTCCAAAAGCAAAACCACCGCCAAAACCTCCAGCAAAAAAACACCGACCGCCAGCCGCAGCAAAACAACCGCTTCACGCCAGACCGCCAGCGCCACCAAAAAATGCGTCCTGCGCAAGGGCTACAAAAAGCTGTGCGCCAGCTCGACAAGGTCGATTGCGGAAAGCAAGCTGGCCGCGGCGAGCCTGCAGAAAAAGTGCGTGGTGCGTAAAGGCTATAAAACCCGCTGCAAACCCATTGCCGACGAGCCGCAGCTGACTATCGCCGATGCGCATAAAGCGCGGGTACAAAAAGCGCAAAGCACCGCGATGTCAAAGTTGATGGATCAGATTGGCAAACCTTATCGCTGGGGCGGGACCTCTCCGCGCACCGGATTTGATTGCAGTGGTCTGGTCTATTACGCCTATAAAGACCTGGTTAAAATTCATATTCCGCGCACTGCCAATGAGATGTATCACCTGCGCGACGCTCGTCCAGTGGATCGCGGCGAGCTGCAAAGCGGGGATCTCGTCTTCTTCCGCACCCGCGGGCGCGGGACGGCAGATCACGTCGGGGTATACGTCGGCAACGGCAAGTTTATTCAGTCTCCGCGCACCGGTCGCGATATACAGATTACCTCTTTAAGCGACGATTACTGGGTACGCCACTACGTCGGCGCGCGTCGCGTTATGACGCCGAAAACCATTCGCTAAATGTGCCTTGTCGCTGCGGCGACAGGGTAACTCTCTCTTTTGCCACATCTTTTAATTTGCTACTATTACCTTGCGCAATACAGGGTTATTGCGCGCACCAGACCCAGAATAATTGCAGCAGCATCACAAGACGCCCTGCCGTTTTGAACCGCGCTTGCGCAGGCCCCAAAGGGGCGAGGCTTAAGCCGAGTCTTGCGGCAGCTCAGCGCATCCCGGGAGCGAACAACAGTACATGACCGGGGTAAGTGCAGGTAGTCAACACAGATGCCGCTGGGATTATGAAGGGTATAACGATAAAAAGGAGAGTAGCAATGTCGTTCGAATTACCTGCATTACCATATGCAAAAGACGCCCTGGCGCCGCACATTTCAGCGGAAACCCTGGAATACCACTACGGTAAGCACCACCAGGCCTATGTGACTAACCTTAACAACCTGATCAAAGGCACCGCGTTTGAAGGCAAAACCCTGGAAGAGATCGTGCGTTCTTCCGATGGCGGCGTCTTTAACAACGCCGCGCAGGTCTGGAATCACACCTTCTACTGGAACTGCCTGGCGCCAAACGCCGGTGGCGAACCGGAAGGCGAACTGGCGGCGGCTATCGCTAAATCTTTCGGCAGCTTCGCGGATTTCAAGGCCAAATTCACCGACGCGGCGGCAAAAAATTTCGGCGCAGGCTGGACCTGGCTGGTGAAAAATGCCGACGGTAGCCTGGCCATCGTCTCTACCAGCAACGCCGGTACGCCGCTGACCAGCGACGCTACCCCGCTGCTGACCGTGGATGTCTGGGAACATGCGTATTACATCGACTACCGTAACGCCCGTCCGAACTATCTGGAACACTTCTGGGCGCTGGTAAACTGGAAGTTTGTTGCCGCTAATCTGGCAGCATAAAAGCCTACCGCAGAAGCATTGCTGCTTCTGCGGTTATTATTTCACTTCACGTGAACTTAATGGTTAGCAAACGCCTCTTCCGGTTGCGCCCGCCCGCTGAACAGCACCAGCAGTAGCGCTACGCCCGCGATAATCGCTCCCATCACCGGTACGAACGCATATCCCAGGCCGCCGGATATAACCGCGCCGCCCGCCGCCGCGCCCAGCGCGTTACCAAGATTGAAGGCCCCGATATTAACCGATGAAGACAGCCCCGGCGCCTCATGAGCGACGCGCATCACGCGCATCTGCAAAGGCGGTACCACCGCAAACGTCGCCGCCCCCCAGACAACCATACTTATCGCCGCTCCCACCTGCGACTGAGCCAGCAGCGGGATCGCCAGCATAATGACCATCAGCAGCAGAAGAAAGCCCTTCAGCGTTGCGGTAACGGAACGGTCGGCAAACTTACCGCCGAGATAGTTACCCAGCGAGAAACCGACGCCAATCAGCACCAGCATGGCGGTCACAAACAGCGGTGAAGCGTGGGTGATGGTATGCAGAACCGGGGAGATATAGGTATAAAGCGTGAACATCGCCCCGGCGCCCAACACGGTGGTCAATAGCGCCGACAGCACCTGCGGACGCATCAGCACCGCAAGTTCCTGCTTCACGTCCGGACGTTCGCCGGCGCTGCCCTTCGGTAGCGACAGCCACAGGCCGATCATCGCTACAACGCCCAGCCCCGCCGTTGCCAGAAACGACATTCGCCAGCCGATAGTTTCGCCCAGCCAGGTTGCCGCAGGAACGCCGCCGATATTGGCGATCGTCAGCCCCATAAACATCGTTGCTACCGCGCTGGCCTGCTTATGTTTAGGCACCACGCTCGCCGCCACCACCGAGCCGAGACCGAAGAAGGCGCCGTGGTTGAGGCTGGTAATAATGCGCGACAGCAGCAGCGTAGTGTAATCCGGGGCAATTGAAGAGAGCACATTACCGAGGGTAAAAATGGCCATCAGAAAGATTAGCGCATTTCTGCGCGCGCGGTGGGAGAGCAGCAGGGTCATTAACGGCGCACCGACCATCACGCCGATGGCATAAGCGCTAATGAGCATTCCCGCCGCCGGAATAGACACATCCACGCCTTTAGCAATAACCGGTAATAGTCCCATCGGGGAGAACTCGGTCGTGCCGATACCAAAGGCGCCGATCGCCAGCGCGAGCAGGGGAAAGTTGATTTTCATGCAGGAACTCCATCAGGCCGCCTTCAGCGACGGCATCTTATTCAGAAGTCAAAAGCATGACATCAATCACAGAAAAACAAAAGTAAACGAAATGGCAAAAGATTTTTGCGAAATTGATAATAATAGGCGGGGGGGTAAAGGGAGAGCGGCCCCTCCCTCTCAGTAAAGAATTAGTGCAGTACTGCAGTCAAACCTGCGGCAACAATCAAACCCAGAACAATAATCGTTGTCGTCAGCGAAAACTTTAAATTTGTATCCATCAATTTTTCCCCCTGATTATCCCCACATGAAAAGTGAGCTTGCTCATTTTTACACAGAATAGCGTAAAAATCTTCCGAGATTTAGAGTGATGCACATTTTTGCTCTTCCCCTTTGCCCCAAGATCGGACAAAATCCCACGCTAATTTGAAAGCGTATCGGCCATTGACCCCTTCCTGTCGTTCTGTGTCGTTTTCCCGACGTGATGCCATGATCCATTTTGGCGCCAGGGTGTGTACAGGCAATCGTTTACGTACCGATAGACAGACGATCAGGTCAAGGTCTGGAGTGAGAAGTAATGGCAACTATTAAAGATGTAGCGAAACGCGCAAACGTTTCCACTACAACAGTATCACATGTAATTAACAAAACCCGATTCGTAGCGGAAGAGACGCGCAATGCGGTATGGGCGGCCATTAAGGAGCTGCATTACTCCCCCAGCGCCGTTGCTCGCAGCCTGAAGGTCAATCACACCAAGTCTATTGGTCTGCTGGCGACCAGCAGCGAAGCGGCTTATTTCGCCGAGATTATCGAAGCGGTCGAGAAAAGCTGCTTCCAGAAGGGCTATACCCTTATCCTCGGCAACGCCTGGAACGACCCGGAGAAACAGCGCGCCTATCTGTCAATGATGGCGCAGAAGCGCGTTGATGGCCTGCTGGTGATGTGCTCCGAGTATCCGGAATCAGTTTTAAGCATGCTGGAAGAGTATCGCCACATCCCGATGGTGGTCATGGACTGGGGCGAGGCAAAAGCCGACTTTACTGATTCGGTCGTCGATAACGCCTTCGAAGGCGGCTATATTGCCGGACGCTACCTGGTTGAACGCGGCCACCGCGATATCGGCGTGATCCCAGGCCCACTGGAGCGTAACACCGGTGCGGGCCGGCTGGCAGGCTTTATGAAAGCCATGGAAGAAGCGCAGATCGGCGTTCCGGAAAACTGGATTGTCCAGGGCGATTTTGAACCGGAGTCCGGCTATCGCGCCATGCAGCAAATTCTCAACCAGCATCCTCGCCCGACGGCTATTTTCTGCGGCGGCGATATTATGGCCATGGGCGCCATCTGCGCGGCGGATGAAATGGGGCTGCGCGTGCCGCAGGATATTTCGCTGATCGGTTATGATAACGTGCGCAACGCCCGCTACTTCAGCCCGGCGCTGACCACCATCCATCAGCCTAAAGACTCTCTGGGCGAAGCGGCCTTTAATATGCTGCTGGATCGCATCGTCAATAAGCGCGAAGTCTCGCAGTCGATTGAAGTCCATCCGCGTCTGGTCGAGCGCCGCTCTGTGGCCGACGGCCCGTTTGTCGATTACCGCCGTTAACCTTTCCTGCGGCGTCGGTTATTCCGGCGCCCGCAGCCACTCCCGATTCAGCGTTTCGCTATCGCCAAGATAATCCAGCAGCCATAACAGGGCCGGAGAGGCATCGCTTTGTTGCCACGTCAGACAGCAGGCAGCATCCGGGAATGGGTTCTCCAGCTCCAGCGCCGTCCATTCACCGCTATCGAGCCACGGCTTTGCTAAATGCCCGGGCACCATCCCGACGCACAGCCCCGCGGAGAGACAGGTTTCAGAGGCATCCCAGTCCGGCACAACCACCCTCTTCTGGTTATCGAGCAGCCAGGTGGTCCGCTTCGGCAGCGAGCGTGAGGTATCCTCTCTGACCAGCGATGGCCAGTTGCGCAGGACGTCATCGCTTAAAGGTCCCGTCATTTTGGCCAGCGGATGGTGGCTTGCGACGACGCAGTCCCAGCTCAGCATTCCCATATCCCGAAAGGCGTAGCGGCCCCCGACCGGAATTGAGCGCGTTGCGCCGATCGCCAGCTCCACGCGACCGTCGGCCAGCGCATCCCAGACGCCGTTGAACACCTCCTGAAAAACAATCAGCTCAACGTCATCAAAGTGACGATAGAAATCAACGATCATCTGCCGCATACGCGTTGGCTTAACGATATTATCCACCGCGATAGAGAGCTGTCCGCGCCAGCCGTTGGCTATCTGCTGACACTGCTGGCGGGTGATCTGCATTTTTTTGATAACAGATCGCCCTTCCTGCAAAAACCAAACGCCGGCAGGGGTTAGCTCGACATCCCGATGGCGGCGTTCAAATAGCGGCACCGCCAGCCACTCTTCCAGCTGACGCACGGTATAGCTGACGGCCGAAGGGACGCGGTGCAATTCCTGCGCAGCGGCGCTAAAGCTGCCGTTGCGGGCGACAGCATCGACAACTTCAAGCGAGTATTCAGACCACATTTTCTGCCTGCAAAATTTTTGAATTCACCTGACAAATATTAGCGTTTCACAAGCCTGAATGCACTCCCTACACTCTGCGCCATCGTACCTGCATCACTAAAAAGAGAATGATATGCAACAACCTGGGAAAGGATTTTTAGTCTGGCTGGCCGGACTCAGCGTTCTGGGCTTTCTGGCCACCGATATGTACCTGCCGGCTTTTGCGGCCATGCAGCAAGATCTGCATACCTCAGCGGCGTCGATCAGCGCCAGCCTGAGTCTGTTTCTCGCGGGCTTTGCGCTGGGCCAGCTTTTCTGGGGGCCCATCTCCGATCGTTACGGCCGTAAACCGGTGCTGTTGAGCGGACTGGCCATCTTTGCCATCGGCTGTCTGGGCATGCTTTGGGTCCGCGATGCTACGCTGATGCTGGCGCTGCGTTTTATCCAGGCTCTGGGGGTTTGCGCCGCCGCGGTGACCTGGCAGGCCATGGTGACCGATTATTATCCTGCCCAAAAAACCAACCGCATTTTCGCCGCCATTATGCCCCTGGTGGGATTATCGCCTGCGCTGGCGCCGCTGCTCGGCAGCTGGTTACTGGTTCATTTTGAATGGCAGGCTATTTTTGCCGTTCTGTTCGCCATTACCCTGCTGTTAATGCTGCCAGCCCTGCGCCTGAAGGCGGCGAAAAAAAGGATCGTCAGCGCCCAGCAGAAGCTTACGTTCCTCGCCCTGCTGCGTTCGCGGGAATATAGCGGCAACGTGCTGATCTACGCCGCCTGTTCCGCCAGCTTCTTTGCCTGGCTGACGGGGTCGCCGTTTATCCTTCACGAGATGGGCTACGGCCCGACCGTTATCGGCCTGAGCTATGTTCCGCAAACCATCGCGTTTCTGGTAGGTGGCTACGGCTGCCGGGCGGCGCTGCAAAAATGGCAGGGCCAGCAAATTCTGCCGTGGCTGCTGGCGATCTTCGCCGTCAGCGTGGCCGCCACCTGGCTGGTTGGCCTGCGGGAAAATGCAACCCTGGTGGGATTAATGATTCCGTTCTGCGCCATGGCAGTGGTGAATGGCGGTATCTATCCTATCGTCGTCGCCCAGGCGCTGAAGCCCTTCCCTGAGGCGACAGGCCGCGCCGCGGCGTTGCAAAACACCCTGCAGCTTGGCCTCTGTTTTTTGACCAGCCTGCTGGTCTCCACGCTGATCGCCACTCCGCTGCTAACGACCACCAGCGTGATGCTGGTCTCCATCGTGCTGGCCGGAATCGGCTACCGCATGCAGCATAAGGCCGCGCATCTGGAAACAGAATCGTCACATGCTTAAGGTATTCTGCTGATAGTTGCCAGATCCAGTAGTTAGCTTGCTAAGATATTTTTGTTGAAAGCCTGTTTTTAGCGGCCTATACTGGATCCGGCATCACATAAATAGAAAGATTAGTTGATTTTTAACGGGAGCAGGATGCATCCCGTTTTACCATGGAAGGCCTTTCGGCAAGGGTTATCTCCCTTCCTCTGTTCTACGTCGGATAGCAGCCTTACGGATTATCCGTGAGATTTCTCACAAAGCCAAAAAAGCGTCTACGCTGTTTTAAGGTTCTGATCACTTGGGCGTGATGGAGAAGCTATGAGTTCATCGTGTATAGAAGAAGTAAGTGTACCAAATGATGACTGGTACCGAATCGCAGCTGAATTATTAAGCCGTGCGGGCATTGAAATTAATGGTCCTGCGCCCTCCGATTTGCGGATTAAAAACCCTCATTTTTTTAAACGCGTTTTGCAGGAAGGGTCGCTGGGTTTAGGCGAGAGCTATATGGACGGCTGGTGGGATTGCGAGCGGCTGGATATATTTTTCCATAAAGTATTACGCGCCGGTCTGGAAAATCAGCTTCCCCATCATTTCAAAGATACCCTGCGTATCGCCACTGCACGCTTATTCAATCTGCAAAGTAAAAAACGGTCCTGGATTGTCGGGAAAGAGCATTACGATTTAGGCAACGATCTGTTCAGCCGCATGCTCGATCCCTATATGCAGTATTCCTGCGCTTACTGGAAGGATGCGCAGAATCTGGAAGACGCACAGCAGGCAAAATTAGATCTCATCTGCCGTAAACTTCAGCTTGAGCCGGGGATGCGGGTGCTGGATATCGGCTGTGGCTGGGGTGGACTGGCCTACTATATGGCCAAAAATTACCAGGTCAGCGTTGTCGGCGTCACGATTTCAGCTGAGCAGCAAAAAATGGCCCAGCAGCGCTGCGCAGGTCTTGACGTTACTATCCTGCTGCAGGACTACCGCGACCTGCAAGAGAGCTTTGACCGTATCGTCTCAGTCGGCATGTTTGAACATGTCGGGCCGAAAAATTACGCCACCTACTTCGACGTGGTCGACCGGAATTTGAAACCCGAAGGCCGCTTCCTGCTGCATACTATCGGCTCGAAAAAAACCGACCATAACGTCGACCCGTGGATCGATAAATATATCTTCCCTAACGGCTGTCTGCCCTCAGTACGCCAGATTGCCGAAGCCAGCGAGCCGCATTTTGTTATGGAAGACTGGCATAATTTCGGTGCCGACTACGACACCACGCTAATGGCCTGGTATGAGCGCTTTCTGAATAGCTGGCCGGAAATTGCCGACAATTATTCGGAGCGCTTCAAACGCATGTTTAGCTATTACCTGAATGCTTGCGCCGGCGCTTTCCGCGCGCGCGATATTCAGCTCTGGCAGGTGGTTTTTTCTCGCGGTGCCGAACACGGTCTGCGCGTAGCCCGCTAAAAATTCCCCCGCTTCGGCGGGGGAATTTATTATTCGGCCGCGTTTTTCAGGGCCGCTGCTGCTTCTTTTGCCGCCAGAACGCGCTCAACGGTATCGATAACGGCCTGAGTCTGCGGATCGATCTCAATATTTACCCGGTCCCCCAGCTTTTTCACGCCAAGGGTGGTGCGCTGCAGCGTTTCCGGGATCAAATGCACGCAAAACCGGGTGGGCGTCACTTCCCCTACCGTGAGGCTAATACCATCGACGCCGATATAGCCTTTATAAAGGATATATTTCATCAGCGTCGGGTCCTGAACCTTAAACCAGATTTGGCGATTATTTTCCGACGTCAGAATTTTAACCACTTCCGCGGTGGTCATAATATGGCCTGACATCAGGTGGCCGCCAATTTCATCGCTGAATTTTGCCGCCCGCTCGACGTTAACGCTGTCGCCCTCGCGCAGCGCGCCCAGATTGGTGATGCGCAAGGTCTCTTTCATCAGGTCAAAACTCACTCGCGCGCCATCGATATCGGTGACGGTTAAACAGCAGCCGTTATGAGCTACCGAAGCCCCGGTTTCGAGCCCCGCAAGCATATGCTCAGGCAGCTCCACGACGTGGGTGCGAAAGTTGGGTTTTTCATCAATGGCCACCACTCTGGCGGTCCCCTGCACAATACCGGTAAACATATTTTGCTCCTGTATGAATTCGTAACGGTATCAAGACCGTTTTAGGCTATGACACGAACAATAACAGGTGGCAAAACAGGTTGCCAGCGCACAACGTGTTGTGCGATTTTTTCACTGGCTAAATGGCTAATCCTCGCTACAATAGTCTGGCAAATCCCTCTGCTTTTTCTTCTTGCTGCCCCTGATGGCGGCTTTTTTAGTCCTCCAATAACAACAATATAAAGGTGTTTACGTGCAGAAGTATTTTATTGAAGCGCGTCAGTTATTAGCACTGGCTATACCCGTTATACTCGCCCAGGTCGCCCAAACCGCCATGGGCTTCGTCGATACCGTGATGGCGGGCGGCTATAGCGCCACCGATATGGCGGCCGTCGCCATCGGTACCTCCATCTGGCTGCCGGCAATCCTCTTCGGCCACGGCCTGCTGCTGGCCCTGACGCCCGTTATTGCTCAACTGAATGGTTCCGGCCGTCGCGACCGCATCGCCCACCAGGTACGCCAGGGGTTCTGGCTGGCGGGCTTCGTCTCGATCCTGGTCATGGTGGTACTGTGGAACGCTGGCTACATCATCAGCTCCATGCATAACATCGACCCGGCGATGGCGGAGAAGGCGGTCGGCTACCTGCGGGCGCTGCTGTGGGGCGCGCCCGGCTATCTGTTCTTCCAGGTAGCGCGTAACCAGTGTGAAGGCCTGGCAAAAACCAAGCCGGGCATGGTAATGGGGTTTATCGGTCTGCTGGTTAACATTCCGGTGAACTACATCTTTATCTACGGTCACTTTGGCATGCCTGAGCTCGGCGGGATCGGCTGCGGCGTGGCGACGGCTTCGGTGTACTGGGTGATGTTTTTCTGCATGCTCTCCTGGGTTCGCCGCGCGCGTTCGATGCGCGATATTCATAACGCTGAGCGCTTCAGCAAACCGGATTTCGTCGTTATCCAGCGTCTGGTGCAGCTGGGCCTGCCGATTGCGCTGGCGCTGTTTTTCGAAGTGACCCTGTTTGCCGTCGTCGCGCTGCTGGTCTCACCGCTGGGCATTGTCGACGTGGCCGGGCACCAGATTGCCCTAAACTTCAGCTCGCTGATGTTCGTATTACCGCTCTCCCTGGCGGCGGCGGTGACCATTCGCGTCGGTTTCCGTCTCGGGCAAGGCTCGACGCTGGAGGCGCAAACGTCGGCCAGAACCGGCGTCGGGGTTGGAGTGTGTATGGCCGTGATTACGGCGGTTTTCACCATTCTGATGCGTGAGCAAATCGCCCTGTTGTATAACGATAATCCTGAGGTTGTCGCGCTGGCGTCCCAGCTGATGCTGCTCGCGGCGATCTACCAGATCTCTGACTCCATACAGGTGATCGGCAGCGGCATCCTGCGCGGTTATAAAGATACGCGTTCCATCTTCTTTATTACCTTTACCGCATACTGGGTTCTGGGGCTGCCGAGCGGCTATCTGCTGGCTCTGACCGATATCGTGGTGCCGCGCATGGGTCCTGCTGGCTTCTGGTGCGGATTTATCATTGGCCTCACCTCCGCTGCCGTAATGATGATGCTGCGCATGCGTTTCCTGCAGCGTCAGCCTTCCAGCGTCATATTGCAGCGCGCCGCGCGCTAATCTCTGGCGGCAATTTATCGATACCTGACGGCGCTGATTCAGCGCCGTTTTCGTCTCTTGATGAGCAAATCCTCTTTCGCATCAGTAAAATATAACCAATATGGATAAAACTTCTGCGATCGCGAGAAATCTGGAAGAAAAGTGACGTTTGCCTCTTGCCACAACCCCTCCCTGCCGCTAATATGCGTCCCCGTTGCCACTGCAACAATGCGTTCATAGCTCAGTTGGTTAGAGCACCACCTTGACATGGTGGGGGTCGTTGGTTCGAGTCCAATTAAACGCACCATAATGCGTCCGTAGCTCAGTTGGTTAGAGCACCACCTTGACATGGTGGGGGTCGTTGGTTCGAGTCCAATTGAACGCACCATAATGCGTTTATAGCTCAGTTGGTTAGAGCACCACCTTGACATGGTGGGGGTCGGTGGTTCGAGTCCACTCGGACGCACCATTTCACAGCCTCGTGATCTGGTGCCTTATTTCTCTCCCGCATTGAATTATCCTAAAATGACCTTCAGCATTGGCAAAACGCTATTTTCTGATTTTTCCCGGTTGTGTTCTTAATATCTTTCACGATTCCGACAACTTATTTTTCGCGCTTATGTAAAGAGACGTAAAGCCCTGCGTCGCCCGTTTCCCCCCGTATTAACGCAGCGGTCATAAATATATCCTGCAGTAATATAAATGTTTTCGTTAGTTCCTAGCCTGTTATGATCGCAGCCGCTTTAAACAAGCGGAACGGTAGCCGCGGCATAATTCAGATTATTTCAAAAAATATCACCGCAAACCGGTTTGACTGTTCAAAAATACCGACTAAATTTAATTGCTGAACGACAACGGATACGTAATTAAATCGTATCTACCTGACATAAACTCACAGAGGTATGAAAATATGGCAGAACATCGTGGTGGTTCCGGTAATTTCGCTGAAGACCGTGATAAAGCATCTGAAGCTGGACGTAAAGGCGGTCAGCACAGCGGTGGCAATTTTAAAAACGATCCGCAACGTGCATCTGAGGCCGGTAAAAAAGGCGGCCAAAATAGTCATGGTGGTGGACGCAAATCTGACAACTCCTGATTATTAATCGTTTCATTCTCTTGTAATTAATAAGAGTATCCTGCGGGTCTGCGGACTCGCAGTTATTCTCTAGCATTAAGGATATTCCCAATGAATATGAAGAGCATAGAAGACGTTTTTATTCATCTGTTATCGGATACTTATAGCGCAGAAAAACAATTAACCCGCGGCCTGGCTAAACTAGCCCGGGCGGCGTCAAGCGAGCAGCTTAGCGCCGCATTCAAAGCGCATCTGGAGGAGACCCAGGGGCAAATTGAACGTATCGATCAAATTGTCGAACAAGAAGCCAATATTAAAATTAAGCGCATGAAATGCGTGGCGATGGAGGGGCTTATAGAAGAAGCTAACGAGGTTATTGAGAGTACTGAGAAAAATGAAGTGCGCGATGCCGCGTTAATTGCCGCTGCGCAAAAAGTTGAACATTATGAAATTGCCAGCTACGGCACTCTCGCCACTTTAGCCCAACAGCTGGGTTATAAAAAAGCGGTTAAGCTTTTAACAGAAACGTTAGAAGAAGAGAAGTCAACCGATCTGAAATTAACTGACCTGGCGGTCGGCAATATTAATAAAGAAGCACAAAATAAATAGCCAGAAAATAACCTGATATTAAGGAGTTCATTATGAATCACGTTGAACACTATCACGACTGGCTACGCGATGCGCATGCAATGGAAAAACAAGCAGAATCCATGCTGGAGTCGATGGCTGGCCGTATCGATAACTACCCCGATTTGCGCAGCAGAATTGAACAGCACGTCACCGAAACCAAGCGCCAAATTACGGTTCTGGAAGAGATTCTGGATCGTAATGATATATCGCGGTCGGTGCTGAAAGATTCAATGAGTAAAATGGCTGCGTTAGGTCAATCTATTGGCGGCATGTTCCCTTCCGATGAAATCGTTAAGGGTTCAATTAGCGGCTATGTTTTCGAACAGTTTGAAATCGCGTGTTATACCTCTCTGCTTGCCGCTGCGAAAAGAGCCGGTGACACCGCGTCTATTCCCGCCATCGAATCCATTCTGGCGGAAGAGCGGGCCATGGCCGACTGGCTGCTGAAACATATCCCGCAAACAACGGAAGAGTTCCTTCTGCGCTCTGACGCAAAAGGCGTTGAAGCTAAAAAATAAGCAATAAGGATAAGAGCCTATGTTCCGACACGTTAAGCAACTTCAGTATACCGTCAGGGTCGCGGAACCTAATCCGGGGCTGGCTAATCTCCTTCTGGAGCAATTCGGCGGCCCTCAGGGCGAACTCGCCGCCGCATGCCGATATTTCACACAGGGCCTGAGCGATGACGATCCGGGTCGCAAGGATATGCTGATGGACATTGCTACCGAAGAGCTGAGCCACCTTGAAATTATCGGCTCGCTGGTAGGTATGCTCAATAAAGGGGCGAAAGGCGCCCTGGCGGAAGGTACGGAAAACGAAGCCGATCTGTACCGCTCGCTTACCGCTAACGGCAACGACAGCCATATTACCTCTTTGTTATATGGCGGAGGCACGCCGCTGACCAATTCCGCCGGCGTGCCCTGGACCGCAGCATACATTGACACCATTGGTGAACCCACCGCGGATTTACGCTCCAACGTGGCCGCCGAGGCGCGCGCTAAAATCATCTATGAGCGCCTGATAAACGTCACCGATGACCCCGGCGTGAAGGATGCGCTGGCCTTTCTGATGACCCGAGAAGCCGCCCATCAGCTCTCTTTTGAGAAGGCGCTTCAATCCATCAGAAACAACTATCCGCCGGGCAAACTACCGCCAATCACTGACTACGCCAGCACCTACTACAATATGTCAGAGGGCGATGACATTCGCGGCAGCTGGAATAGCGATCTGCACTTCGAGTATGTTGCGAATCCGCAGCCTGCAGTAGATGGCGGAGATGGCGGTGCCAGCGTTAAGCTAACGGCCGAACAAAAGGCCCTGGTGAAAACCATGGCGAAACGCACCCAATCCGACCCGGAAGGCGATCCTCTCACCGGCGCAGAACTTGGCGCGGGTAAGAAAAAGCCGTAATCAGCAACGATCGGTTGTTAATCACTTCCCCCTGCCTGGTTCGGGGGGTTGTTATGTGATGGGGTTCAGAACATGTTTGAACTCGATGCGTTTAATCTGGCAAGGCTACAGTTCGCATTTACCGTCTCTTTTCATATCCTGTTTCCGGCGATTACCATCGGACTGGCCAGCTATCTGGTGGTGCTGGAGGGGATGTGGCTGCGGACAAAAGATGACGTCTGGCGCTCGTTATATAATTTCTGGCTGAAGATTTTTGCCGTTAATTTCGGCATGGGCGTGGTATCAGGCCTGGTGATGGCCTATCAGTTCGGTACCAACTGGAGCGGTTTCTCTCAGTTTGCCGGGAGTATTACCGGTCCCCTGCTGCTGTATGAAGTCCTCACCGCGTTTTTCCTCGAAGCGGGCTTCCTGGGCGTCATGCTTTTTGGCTGGAACAAAGTCCCCCCAGGACTGCATTTTTTCACCACCTGCATGGTGGCGCTCGGCACGCTAATGTCCACCTTCTGGATCCTCGCCTCCAATAGCTGGATGCAGACGCCGCAGGGCTTTACCATTGAAAACGGTCACGTCATTCCCCAGGACTGGCTGGCGATTATTTTCAACCCATCTTTCCCGTATCGCCTGTTACACATGGCGATCGCCGCTTTTCTCAGCAGTGCGATGTTCGTGGGCGCCTCTGCCGCCTGGCACCTTCTGCGCGGGAACAATACCCCTGCCATACGTAAAATGTTCTCCATGGCGATGTGGATGGCCCTGCTGGTTGCGCCAATTCAGGCCTTCGTTGGCGATATGCACGGCCTCAATACCCTTGAGCATCAGCCGGCAAAAATCGCCGCCATAGAAGGCCACTGGGAGAATAAACCCGGCGAGGCCACCCCGCTGCTGTTGTTTGGCATACCGGATATGGAGGAAGAGCGTACCAAATACGGGCTGGAAATTCCGGCGCTTGGCAGCCTGATCCTGACCCATAGCCTGGATAAGCAGGTCCCGGCGCTGAAAGATTTTCCGAAAGAGAATCGGCCAAACTCCCTCATCGTTTTCTGGTCGTTCCGTATCATGGTGGGTATGGGCGTGCTGATGATTGCCCTCGGCGTCTGGAGCCTGTGGCTTCGCTATCAGCAGCGTCTTTTCCACTCTCGCGCCTTCCAGTGGAGCGCCCTGGCGATGGGGCCGGCAGGACTGCTGGCGCTGTTGGCCGGCTGGATCACGACCGAAGCGGGACGTCAGCCCTGGGTCATTTATGGTTTTTTACGCACCCAGGATGCGGTTTCGCTGCACAGCACGGCGCAAATGGTCGTCAGCCTGCTGGTCTTTATCGTGGTGTACTGTTCGGTCTTTGGCGTCGGTTATTACTACATTGTCCGGCTTATTAAGAAAGGGCCGCAGCCCGTCAGCGAATTGACATCGTCAACGTCCGGCACGCCGGCTCGCCCCCTTTCTGCCGCAGAAGCCGTGCCTGAAGAGGAGACTCGCTAATGGGCATCGATATCCCCGTTATCTGGTTTGTCATCATTGTATTCGCCACATTGATGTATATCGTTATGGACGGCTTCGATCTTGGCATCGGAATTTTATTCGGCTTTGTACCGAATGCTCAAGAACGCGACGTGATGATGAATAGCGTCGCCCCGGTGTGGGATGGCAATGAGACATGGCTGGTGCTGGGCGGCGCGGGGCTATTTGGCGCCTTTCCCCTGGCCTACGCCGTTATCACCGATGCGCTGGCTATCCCGCTCACCGCCATGCTCATTGGCCTGATCTTCCGCGGCGTCGCCTTTGAGTTCCGCTTCAAGGCCACCCCCTCGCATCAAAAGTTCTGGGACTACTCTTTTGTCAGCGGCTCCCTGCTGGCGACCTTTAGCCAGGGGATGGTGGTAGGCGCGGTCATCAACGGTTTTGAGGTCGCCGACCGCAGGTTTGCCGGCTCGGCGCTCGACTGGCTGACGCCCTTTAGCCTGTTCTGCGGCTTAGGGCTGGTCGTCGCGTATATGCTGCTTGGTACGACCTGGCTGATTATGAAAAGCGAAGGCGCCCTACAACAGCGCATGCGTGAGCTGACTCGCCACACGCTTCTGGCGCTGATGGCGGTCATCGCCGTTGTGAGCGTCTGGACGCCGCTGGGCTGGCCCTCCGTGGCTGAGCGCTGGTTTACCCTGCCTAATTTCTACTGGTTTGTACCCGTTCCTGTACTGGTCATTGCCTTAAGCCTGTGGATCTGGCGGTTAAGCGCCCATCCTGGTAGCCATGCCCGCCCTTTCCTGCTTACGCTTGGGCTCATTTTTCTTGGCTTTAGTGGTCTGGGTATCAGTCTCTGGCCCAACATCATCCCTCCGCATATTACGCTGTGGGAAGCCTCCGCGCCGCCCGCCAGCCAGCTCTTTATGCTGGTAGGGACCCTGCTTATCATTCCGGTGATTTTGGTTTACACCGCATGGAGCTACTACGTATTCCGCGGCAAAGTTTCCGGCACTGAAGGCTATCACTGAGGTGCGCTATGGCGGACTGGCATACGCGAGCCATCATTTATCAGATTGATTCAGCCCTGTTTTACGATCTCAACGGCGATGGCTGCGGCGATATCGCCGGAATGACGGCGAAGCTGCGCTATATTCGCCGAATGGGCGCGACGGTGATCTGGATAACGCCCTTCTACCTGACGCCTTTTCTGGATGAGGGTTACGATGTCAGCGATCATCTGCAGGTCGATCCGCGCTTTGGACAACTGGCGGATATCATTGCCTTTATCGAGCAGGCCCGTGAACTGGGGATGCAGGTCATTATTGAATTGCTGATTCAACATACCTCTGACGCGCACCCCTGGTTTCAACAAGCGCGCCGCAGTCGACGCTCGCCGTTTCGCGACTATTACCTGTGGTCAGACAACGATGATGATGATACGCCGCCGATGTTCCCCGGCGTCGAAGAGAGCATCTGGTCCTGGGATGCTGAGGCCGGGCAATATTATCGGCATATGTTTTATCGTCATGAACCGGATCTCAACCTGGCCTCGCCAGCGGTCATCAAAGAGGTCGAAAATATCGTCATTTTTTGGCTAAAGCTGGGGGTGTCCGGCTTTCGCCTCGATGCGGCCTCACATCTGACTAAGCAGGCCGGACGCGGCGAGGAGAAACGCGGGCTGTGGCTTCTCGAACATCTACGCCGCCTGATTGAACGGCACAACCCGCAGGCCATACTGCTCGGCGAAGTCGACGTTGAGGTGGCGGAGTATCGCGACTATTTTGGCGATAATAATCGACTTAATATGGTGCTTAACTTCTGGTTGAACAAAAATTTTTACGTCAGTCTCGCGAGTAAGAACGCCCGTCCGCTGATCGACGCCATCACGAAAACCATCGTGCCGCCCGACGCCTGCTGCTTCGCCAACTGGCTACGTAATCACGATGAACTGGATCTTGAAGGGGTAGGCCGCAAGAAAAAGCAAACCGTGATGGATGCCTTCGCCCCGGATAAGGAGATGAACGTTTACCAGCGCGGTATCCGCCGTCGGCTGGCCCCCATGCTGAACGGCGATCGGCGGCGGCTGGCGCTCTGTCATGCCGTACTCTTTTCGCTCCCCGGCGTACCGATAATGCGCTACGGGGATGAAATTGGGATGGGTGACAATCTGGCCCTGGAAGAGCGCTACGCGGTGCGCACGCCGATGCAATGGGCCGGCTCAGCGGGCGGCGGTTTCTCCGCAGCCGATCCTGCTACTTTTGTCGCTCCATTGATCGATAAGGGGCCGTTTCGCTATCAGAAGGTCAACGTCGCTGATTCGCTGCTGCACCGCCATTCCCTTCTGCATCGCATTATAGATATCGCCAATACGCGGTGCGAGTTTCCGGAAATCGCCGTTGCGCCTTTTCGCATTATCGGCATCGATCGGCAGGCGATTCTGGGGATTTGCTACGATGCCGACCAACGCCGCGTCATCACCTTTCTTAATTTCAGCGACAAGCGCGTGCGCTTCACCGCGAAAGAGATTGCCAAGGGCGTCTGGACGCCCTGCCTGGCCGACAAAACCTATGCTGACGACCTTGTTGCGGGTAAGCGCGTTGAGCTGGAGATTGGCGCCTATGGCTACCGATGGTTCTGGACCAACAGTAGCGCGCTGCGTTAGCGTTTTTTACGCGAGATAAACCATTTTGCCAACAACCATCCCGCCGCTGCCGCGCCGCCGAGCAGCGCTTTTCCCGGCACGCCGGAGGTGATGGCGGCGGCGCGATACTTCGCCTCTGAGGAAAAACGCCCGTGGGTTTTATGCAGTCTGCTGACCGGCTGTTGTAGATAATCCTGCCGGTCAGCGACATTCCTGTGCCGGGTCATTTGCCCTTCCCATGCTTTATTAACCATCAGTCGATCGAGGAAGCCGGGGAAGAGAAATTGCCCAACGATAGACTGGATTGTGCTGCTCCCCACCCAGAGTTCACGCACGGGCCTGCGTGCAACGTTGAAGATAGCCTCTGCGGCCACCTCCGGCTGATAGACGGGGGGCACCGGGCGCATCGCCCAGGCAAACTTATTGCGCGCCCACTCAAACTGCGGCGTATTCAGGCCAGGCATCTGTACCATTGAGATACTCACGCCGCTCTTTTCATGCATCAGTTCCGTGCGAACCGCATCGGTAAAGCCCCGAATCGCGGCCTTCGCCCCGCAGTAGGCGGACTGTAGCGGAATGGAGCGATAGGCCAGCGCGGAACCGACCTGGATAATGATGCCGCGATCGCGGGGCGTCATTAGCTCCAGCGCGGCGCGGGTGCCGTTGACGTAACCAAGATAGGTGACTTCGGTGACCCGCGAAAATTCATCGTGGGTCATCGTCCTGAAAGGCGCCAGCACCGCGCACATGGCGTTATTGACCCACACCTCGATAGCCCCTAATTGCTTTTCGATCTCGCAGGCGGCAGTGTTAATCGCATCCGCATCAGCGACATCGGCCTGAACGACATGCACCCGAACGCCAAACTGCCGCAGCGCCTGCTGCGTCGCTTCAAGGCTTTGACGATCGCGGGCGATAATCCCCACGTCATAGCCTGCCCGCGCAAAGCGAACAGCCGTTGCTTTGCCGACGCCCGCGGTACCGCCGGTGATCGTCATGACCGCCATAGAACCTCCGCCATGAAAGTGTTATTCGCCCTGCCAGCCGGGCAGTTTCTCCATCAGCATCGCCAGCGAGTAGCGTACGGATTTCTCAACGACATCCTGGCAGCCGCCGGAAAACAGCACCTTCTGCGCGTCGATTGCGCCGCGAAAATTCCATGCGAACCAGACGGTTCCCGCAGGCGTCCCGTCCTCGCCGCCGTCCGGCCCAGCGTATCCGCTTATCGCGATGCTGATATCCGCTCCGGAACACTCCAGCGCGCCCGCCGACATCTCTTCCACGGCCTGTCGACTGACGGCGCTATACTTTTCCAGCGTCGAAGCCTTAACGCCGAGAAGTTTTTGCTTCGCACGGTCGCTAAAGGTGATTAAACCAATATCGTAAAACGCAGCCGTATCCTCCTCCGCGCACAGCGCTGCCGCCAGGCTTCCCCCGGTACACGACTCAGCGGTGGTTAAGCGTAAACGACGGTCGGTCAATGCGATGGCGACTTGTTTGGTCAGCTCACCGGTGGTTTTCGCCTGGTTATAAGGATTATTCGCCATAAAGATACCTTCTTAACTTTCAGCAGGAATAATAGAAATATGTCCGTTCCTTTCCAGTATGGCATATTTGATTTTACTTAATTCCGTAATACCCTGATTCTGCCGTGCGGCCACAAGAATATCATCGCAGGAGACATCCACTTTTTTGAGTTTATCAATTAACGGAACGCCGTTTTCGACTAAAATTACCGGGCAGCCATCAAGCGCTGACTCGGCGCCAGCCATATATTTTTTCATTAAGCCGAACAGCATATCCACCACCACCAGCGTGATAATCGTCAGCATGGCGCCGGTAACCGAAAAGTCGTTCCCCAGCAGCGCCTGTTGTGTCGCTTCGCTGATGATAAGTAATAAAATCAGATCAAAGCTGGTCATTTGTAATAGCGCCCGGCGTCCGGCGATTTTAAAAACCACCAGCAAAATTAAATAAATGGCCAGCGCCCGCAACACCATCTCCATCACGTTCTCCTAAGGATAAATAAATTGCCAGAAGCGAATTTCGGGTTCGCTATTAAGCTGTAAAGCGTGATTCAGCTTGCCGGGAGCGGTGGGCGTAACGTAGAGCCATATGGAAAAATTTTCCATACTTTTCAAATTATTATAAACCAAAAAGAGTCGATCGTCCTTACTGTACATACTATCTGGCTGGGGCCAGATAGTATTGGTTTCGAGCGATGAAGTAAAATCACCGCCAAGGCTAAAAACATATTTATTGGCGACGCGCGAATGGGCAGTAATTTTTAGTCGGAACTCAGTTTGCAAACGGCCAAAACGCTCATAAACCACGGTTAAATTTTGCTGGGCATTTGTTTTTTCAGCACGGCTCAAATAGCCGGTGGAAAAAATCCCCGCCAGCGCTGCGAAGATGATTAATAATAATATCCCGAACCCGATCTTACGAGCAGCACATTCAAAATTAAGAAAAAGTTCACTCTCTTTTATCCCGGGCAGCTTCTCTTTTTCACTGACCATTTTTCACCTCACCGTTGCGCTTATCATCGCGGCGCCAGCTTAAGGAATAGCAATCAGGTTTAATATGTCAAGTTCATCGCGGCAAACCAGGAATATTAGCAAAACAAAAATACCGTGCATTATTCATTGCGCCGCTTCTCCCCTCCCCACGCTCAGACCCGAACGGTCTTGCCGACCCGGCGGTCCGCGTCGCGAACTCACCTTCAACGGATACGCAAACCGTAGCACGCGGATAGCGCAGGAAAAATTTATTGTGAGTCAGATCATGTTTTATAACAAGGCGGTTGACCCGGCCGGTCAGCAAAAATATTTTATGCCCATGTGATATCGATTTCATAACCATCATGGCAACCATAAAAGACGTAGCAGAAAAAGCAGGTCTGTCGGTGACGACGGTCTCCCGCTTCCTGAACAATCATCCTTATATCGCTGAAGATAAAAAGGAAAAAATTCTCGCGGCGATGAAAGAGCTCGATTACGAGCCAAGCACCGTCGCGCAGCAGATGCGCGGCGTGAAAACCCACCGCATTGGCGTACTCATTTCGAGGATCACTAACCCCTTTTTCGCCAGCCTGGTGGACGCTCTCGAAGTCACCGCGCGTAAACACGGCTACTCGGTGCTGATCGTTCAGAACCACAATAGCGCGGGCGAAGAGGAGAACTGTCTCGATCTGCTGAAGAAAAAGATCATCGACGGCCTTATCTTGTGCGCCGTCGAAAGTGATAAGGACGTGATCGAGCAATATCAGAAATATGGCCCGATCCTGCTGTGCAACACCAGCATCGATAACACGACTCTGCCCGTGGTCAGAATGGACGATGAACTGGCGACCTATCGCGCCGTCAGTTGGCTGCTGCATAAAGGGTATAGAAGAATCGCCTACTCTACCGGCGGCGCATTCCAGCAAAAGGGCCACGGTAGCAGAAGGAACCGCGGCTTTATTGCCGCCATGCAGCAGGGGCAGCAGCCGATTGACGAGCGGCTGGTTTTCCGCCACGTCCACACCTGGCGCGACGGGCAGCGTCTGGCTGAGCAGATCCTACAGATGGCTAAAAGCGAACGTCCCGATGCAATTTTCACCGGCAGCGATGAAGTCGCCTGCGGCTTAATTTCTGCGCTCTCGGCCAACGGCGTCAGCGTTCCCGGCGAACTGGCGGTTATGGGCTTTGATAACCTTCCGGTGGCGGAGATGGTGCATATTCCGCTCACTACCGTTAGCCAACCCATCGAGCAACTGGGCCGCATCTCGGTAGAACGTCTGCTGGCCCTGATCAACAACACGCACTATCGCTATGACGAGGAAGACCTGAAATCGGAACTGGTCATCAGGGCCTCGGCGTAATTTTTTTTAACTCTATATGGTATCGATTTCATACTCAGGAGAAACGATGAATCAGTCACAACAAGGGGCATGGTGGAAGGAAGCGGTCATTTATCAGGTGTACCCAAAAAGCTTCTATGACAGCAATAACGATGGCACTGGCGATATCCAGGGGATAATCGCGAAACTGCCGTATCTGAAAACGCTGGGCATCACCATGATTTGGGTCTCGCCGTTCTACCTCTCGCCGGGTGCGGACAACGGCTACGATATCGCCGACTACTATGCAGTGAACCCCGATTTAGGTCAGCTGCAGGATGTTGACGACCTGATTAAGCAGGCAGGCGAACTGGGGATTGGGATCATGGTGGATCTGGTGGTTAATCATACCAGCGATGAACACCGCTGGTTCCAGGCCGCACTGGCGGACCCTGCCTCAAAATACCGTGATTACTATATCTTTAAGCCCGCCGTTGCTGGTGCCGCGCCTAATAACTGGCGTTCGATTTTTGGCGGCAGCGCGTGGGAAAAAGTGGCTGGCGAAGAGTGCTACTATTTGCACGTTTTTCATAAAAAACAGCCCGACCTGAACTGGGAAAACCCGCAGCTGCGCCAGGAAATCTACGCCATGATTAACTGGTGGCTGGATAAAGGCATCGCCGGTTTTCGCATCGATGCGATTACGTTTATTAAAAAAGATCAGGATTACGCCTCCCTGCCCGCCGACGGCGTCGATGGACTGGCCTCCATTAAAACGAAATCGCGCAACCGTCCGGGAATTGAATGTTTTCTGAACGAGCTGAAAGAACACACCTTCAACCGCCATCGTTGCGTGACGGTGGGCGAAGCGCCCGGCGTGCCTCTGCAGGAGTACGACAGCTATATCGGGCCGGACGGCTATTTCAATATGATCTTCGATTTTCACGCTGCCGATATCGATGTCGAGAACGGCTCGGAGTGGTTTAAGCAGCGCAACTGGCGCGTGGGCGAATTCAAAGAAGCGCTTTTTGCCAGCCAGCGCGCTTTTTGTCAGGCCGGCTGGGGGACGACGTTTATTGAAAACCACGACCAGCCCCGCGCGCTGTCCAAACTCATCCGCGACGCGGATTACCAAAATGACATCGGTGCCAAAGCGCTGGCCGCGATGTACTTCTTTATGGCCGGAACGCCGTTTATTTACCAGGGCCAGGAGCTGGGGATGAAAAATTTCTGCCGGCAGTCAATTGCGGAATTTGACGATATTTCCAGTCTGGATAACTATCACCGCTCCCTGGCGGAAGGTTTCTCTGAACAGCAGGCGTTAGGCTTTATTAATCAGCGCTCCCGGGACAACTCGCGAACGCCCTTCCCGTGGTCGAATAGCGTCAACGGCGGATTTAATCAGGGTGCGCAGCCCTGGCTGGCGTTTTCTTCAACCGACTTTAGCGTCAATGCGCAAAGCCAGATAAACGATGCGCATTCGGTGTTCGCGTTTTACCAGAAGATGATCGCCTTGCGGAATAAGCACTATCCGCAAGCGCTGATTTATGGGGCATTCGCCGCCGTGGAGGACGTTGACGAGCGTATCGTTGCCTACCAGCGCGCAACACACAACGAACGTTTTATCTCTATCACCAACTTAAGCGCGCAGCATCTGCCTTACACGCTCCCGGCAGGAGAGATTGTACTCAATAATTATGCCGACGCCGACGCCACCCTGAAACCTTATCAAACCATTCTCGTTAAGGAATGAGTTAAATATGAACAAATATAAAAATATCGCCGTTGAGATAGTGAATACCATCGGCAAGGAAAACATTGCTTCCGCCACCCACTGCGCCACCCGATTACGTTTGCAGGTAAAAGACCGGCAGAAAATCGATGATGATAAAGTCCGTAATATCAGCGAAGTTAAAGGCGTATTTTTCAATTCCGGTCAGTATCAGATAATCCTCGGTACCGGGATCGTCAATAAGGTTTATCAGGAGTTTGTTAACGAATATCAGGTTGCCGAAGTCAGTAAGGATGAAATGACGAAGCAGAGTTCGGGCCGATTACAGCGGGGAATACGCAACTTATCGGACGTTTTTGTGCCAATTGTCCCGGTTCTCGGGGCGACCGGTCTGTTTCTCGGCCTGAAAGGGGTCATTTTTAATGATACCGTGCAGGCGTGGTTTGGCAGCAGCGTCCATCAGGTTCCGGCGGCCCTGCAAACGCTGACCACGGTACTCTGCGATACCGCTTTCGCCTTCCTGGCGGCGTTTATCTGCTGGTCAGCCTTTAAGAAGTTTGGCGGTACGCCGATTATCGGTTTTTTAATCGGCCTGATGCTGGTTTCCCCGGCGCTGCCGAACGCCTATGACGTGGCGTACGGCAATAGCAGCCCGATTTATGTGTTTGGCGTTATTCCGCTGGTGGGCTATCAGGGGTCAATTTTGACCGCACTCATCACCGGTATTATCGGCGCAAAACTGGAAATCTTTTTCCGCCGGGTGATGCCCAACTCGATGGACCTGATTTTCACGCCGTTTATCGTCATTCTGATTGCTGTGGCCATCGCTTTACTGATTTTAGGTCCGCTGGTACATGGGTTTGAACACTACGCCGTGATGGCTATTCAGCAATTTTTGACGCTGCCTGCGGGTATTGGCGGCCTGTTAATCGGCTTTATCTATCCCATTGCCGTAATGACCGGAATGCATCACATGTTTATTATGATTGAAACCTCGCTGATTGCCGGCACCGGGTTTAATCCACTCATTACGGTTTGCGCGATGTACGGTTTTGCCAACGCCGCCGTATGTCTGGCTATTTCACTGAAGGCGAAAAATATCGCGTTTAAAACCGCCGGAATTTCCGCGACCATTACTCAGCTATTAGGCGTCTCGGAACCGGCTTTATTCGGTATCGTGATGCAATCCGGGCTTCGGGCGATAATGGTGATGCTCACCAGCTCGGCGCTGGGGGGCATGATTCTGTCGCTGCTGTCGATAAAAGCGAACTCATACGGTCTGGCGGTCCTGCTGTCGCCGCTAATGTATCTCTACGATCGCTATCAGTTTGTCACCTATATTACCGTGGGACTCACGGTGTTTATTTTTGCTTTTATTATTACCTTCCTTTTTGTCAAAACTGCTAACACCCGCAAAGAGAGCTGAAAATAATACAACCCGAATATTAATTTAGCCTGCGGATAACTATCCCGTTTATTAGCACAGTCATCTGTGCTCTGCACCCGCACGTCCAGAGCACAGCCACTCTTGTACAGGTATAAATGATGAAAGCCTATATGCTTACGCTCTGCGCGCTGGCTTTGCCAGCATCCGCCGCTGCGGCGGATACCACCCTGAATGAAATTAATGCCCGGCTTGAAAGACTTGAGGCCGAATTAAAGCAGTCGCGCATCCAGTTACAGGATGCGACGCGGAAAATAGATCGCGCGGAAAAAAGAGCGGCCAGCGCCGAACAAAACGCGGCGCGCGCGCAAGAAAGACTGCTGGCCGTTGAGCACAAAACCGACCAGGATCTGGCGTTAATAAAAAACCAGCCGGCGCAGAATGTCGTCGCGCAGGCGAAGCTTCAGGAAATCACCTTCGGCGGCTACGCGCGCAGCGGCATATTAACAAGCAAGGGCACAACCAGTACCGTCGGGCCTTCCCTGACGCCTGCGGGCAGCACCGGGGGGAGCGTCGGTCGCCTTGGCAATGAGTCGGATACCTATGTGACCGCCGATATTAACTACCGGCGAAAATATGATAACAATAGCCAGCTGCGTTATTACATGAAAATCGCCGAGTGGGATAAAACCTATAATACCGACAGTTCCTTTAACGGCCAGATGAACGTCCGTCAGGCTTTTGTCGAAATGAGCGATATGCCCGCGTTTAGCGGCGCGTTTAAACAGGCGACGCTGTGGGCCGGTAAGCGGGAAGATCGGGATAACTTCGATATTCACTGGCTTGATTCCGATATGATGAATTTAATCGGTACCGGAGCCGGTATTTATGATGTGAATTTCTGGGGAGATATCAAAACCAACCTCGTGGTATATGGCCGTAATTTCAACGATATCGATACGATGGACAACGTTGAATATAACAACATGACCGGCGCGGATAACACGTATATTCAAAACTATACCTTCTCGCTTAATCACCGTCTGGCGAACTGGCAGTGGATGCTCAACGGCCTCTACTCGCAGGACAACGACAAACGCATAAACGATGGTCTGGCGTCGGATAAAGCGGCCTCGCAAGGGTTTAACACCATGCTGGCGTACCACGGCGACAGCTTCTACGGCCTGCGCCCCGGCAGTACGAAAACCGCGCTGCTTTATGGCCGCGCGCTGGGAGCTGAAGTTCGCGGCCCGGGCTCCGACGGTTATTTGATTCAACCGGCATGGACCGTGAAGTTCGCCTCTTACGGTATCACATCACTCACCGACAGGCTGAGCTTCGCGCCGCTGATCGTCGCTCAGAGCAGCAATAATCGCTATATCGATTCTGACCATTACGACTGGGTCACCCTGAACGCAAGAATCATTCAGCAAATTAATCAGAACTTCGCCCTGCAATACGAAACCAGCTATCAGTATATGGATATCGACCCGAAAGGTTTTAACGGCAACAGCGCCGCCAGCGGTAGCTACTACAAGCTGACGTTTGCTCCTACTTTCAAGCTGCAAAACGTCACGGACTTCTTTGAGCGTCCGGAAATCCGCTTTTTTGCCACCTGGATGCGCTGGGATAAATCGCTGGATAACTACTCCTCAACAGACGCCTTCGGCAGCGCCGGATACCATAGCGCTGGTACGCTGTTCTTCGGCGCCCAGCTCGAAACCTGGTTCTGAAAACCGCGTCTCGTCGGCTCATCACAAGGGAGAGGCGCGCCAGCCATTGGCCCTCTTCCACATTTTGAACCACAATTATTGTGCCAGATTTCCGTTACCCGGAAATGAACTATCGTGGAGCTTTTCAACTGGCGGAAGGCCACCGATAACAAATGTGATAACAACAACGGCGGGTCAGTCATTATGAAGAAAATTGCCATTATCGGCGCAGGTCCTACCGGGATTTATACCCTGTTCTCATTGCTTAAACAGGGCGAGCCGCTGGACGTGTCAATTTACGAGCAGGCCGAGGAAGCGGGCGTGGGTATGCCCTATAACGATGAAGAGAATTCGCGCATGATGCTGGCCAATATCGCCAGTATTGAAATCCCTCCTGTACAAAGCACCTATCTTGACTGGCTAAAAGCCCAGAGCCCGTCGCGCCTGGCGCGCTATGGAGTAGAGTATGAAACATTGCACGATCGCCAGTTTTTGCCGCGCATCCTGTTGGGCGAATACTTTCGCGACCAGTTTCTTGCGCTGGTCGTAAAGGCCCGGGAACTGGGATTTAACGTCCAGGTCAATGAGTCCTGTCGGGTCAGCGACCTGCAGGCGACCAAAGAAGGAGTGAGGCTGTGGGTGGAGGAGCAGCCCGTCGCCGAAGTGTTTGACCTCGCGGTGCTTGCCACCGGTCATGTCTGGCCGGATGAAGAAGAGTCAACCCGCACCTGGTTTCCCAGTCCGTGGTCTGGGCTGATGGAAGCCACCATTCCGCCCTGCCGGGTGGGAATTATGGGCACCTCGCTAAGCGGAATTGATGCCGCAATGGCCGTCGCCGTCCAGCACGGTCAGTTTATCGGTTCCGACGATGAGGCGCCCACCTTCAGGCTTAACGAAACCAGTCAGGCGCTGCACATCGTGCTGATGTCGCGCTCCGGCATTCTTCCGGAAGCGGATTTTTACTGTCCTATTCCCTGGGAGCCGCTGGAAATCGTCACCGACAGCGCGATGGAAAATGCCATCGCCGCAGGAAGCGACGGCCTGCTTGACCGGGTCTTTGCTTTGCTGGCGCAGGAAATTGCCCTGGCCGACCCCCTGTGGAGCGAAAATATCGCCCTTCACAGCCTTAACGCCGATAGCTTCAGCGAAGCGTGGTTTGCTAAACGCCAGCAGCATAACCCTTTCCACTGGGCGATGGATAACCTTGAAGAAGTTGAGCGTAACAAGCGCGCGCGCTACACGGTCCCCTGGCGCTACGTTATCCTGCGGCTGCATGAAGCCGTTCAGGCGATGGTGCCCCACCTTAATGACCGCGACCGGGAGCGATTCAAAAACGGCCTTGCCCGGGTCTTTATTGACTGCTATGCCGCCATTCCTTCGGAGTCTATCCGCCGACTGCTGGCGCTGCGCGAAGCGGGCGCGATCGGCATTCTCGCCTTAGGGCATGATTATGATATGGCGGTGCAGCAGGAGAAGACGGTGATTACCAGCGGGCAAAATCGCTATACGTTTGACGTGTTTATTGATGCGAGGGGGCAAAAAGCGCTGAAAAATAAAGATCTCCCCTTCCCGCATTTGAGGGAGCAACTGATGGCGACGGGCGAAGAGATCCCGGAGGTTGGCGACGACTATACGTTAAGAGAGCCGCCCGTAGCGCGCGGGCGTATTGCCTTCGCCGCAATCCCCTGGCTGATGCACGACCAGCCTTTCGTTCAGGGGATTACCGCCTGCGCGGAGATCGGCGCAGCAATAGCCAGGGCGATATCGCAGCCGGCGAGCCGCTCACGCAGACGTTTAGCGCCCTTCGATCTTTAAGAAAGAGAACTAGCCGCCCGTTAACGGCGGCTAGTTTTAGCGTTTTTCAGGTTGGGGATGCCAGGGATCTTCTTTATGATCTTCGCTGTCGTCTCTTTTACGCGGAACTTCACCCTGCTCGCGCGGATCCTCTTTCGACGGATGACGACCGCGTTTATCCGGGTCGGCTGGATGCTGTACGGACATCTATTCCTCCTGTTTGCAAGGTTATTTCTGGATCCGGTCGACCCGCACCACTGGCGGCGTCATTTTCTTATCGAGACTGCCGTTAATGCTGATCATCTGATCGGGCTTCACTTCCCGGCCATCAAAAACTGCCGCGGGAATAATGACCCCTATGGTGTCGGTTTTATCGCGGAAGCTGTAGCGGTCATCACCCTGCTGCTCGATAAGATTGCCGCGTAATGAGATGGTGGCCCCATCATGCATTTCCATGGCCTGGCGCACGGTCATGATTCGCCCGTCCTCGGTCCCACGATAGCCATCATCAATCTTGTGCGGCGGCGGCGGCGCAGCGTCTTTTTTAAACCCGCCATCATCCGCGGCAAAAACGCCCTGAGCCATCAACGAACAAAAAATAACTGGCAGTAACTTTTTCATCAACAACACCTCCGGCGTATTTTCATCTTGTCTTAATAAGTCTGGGTGCTGATGTTCATTTTCACAAGCTAATGGCTAATGAATCGTCTGAGAAATATATTTCCTGGCTCGATAGGCGGAGAAAATATTACCGCCAGGCCGCAATAAAATGCGCTAAATATACCGTCAGGCTTGCGATAGAATAATCCTAAAATACTAAACGCCTCTACCGCCTCACATTTCGAAAAGTTTCCCGGCAATCAGTAAATTACCGTTCAGAGATGAACGTAAGCGCAAAAATTATAAAAACGAATCCGTTCGATTATTCGTCAATCATCCACGACAGGCTGACCTGGCAACTACGCTTAATCTTTTAACACGAGGAGGTCAGTATGAGCGAGAACGCTAACAATACCGCGAAGTATCCCCGTCCCCCCTTTGTTGACCAGCCGCAATCGCCGCCGGGTCTTGCCGAAGAGATGAAGCCGCAGCCGGATCACGGCGAACTGAGCTACGTCGGTTCCGGTCGGCTGGCAGGTAAGCGCGCGCTGATCACCGGCGGTGATTCCGGCATTGGGCGCGCGGTAGCGATCGCCTTCGCCCGCGAGGGCGCCGACGTGGCGATCAACTATCTGCCGGAAGAGGAGTCCGATGCTGAAACCGTGATTGCCTTGATTGAGGCCGAAGGGCGTAAAGCCGTAGCGATTCCGGGCGATGTGCGCGATGAAGCCTTCTGTGAATCCCTGGTCGAGCAGGCCGCCAGCCAACTCGGCGGGCTGGATATTCTGGTCAATAACGCCGGACGCCAGCAATATTGCGAGTCGCTGGAAGAGTTAACCACCGCCGACTTTGACGCCACCTTTAAAACCAACGTTTATGCGGCCTTCTGGATCACAAAAGCCGCCCTGCGTCATCTTAAAGAACACAGCGTAATTATTAACACCTCATCCGTGCAGGCCTTTAAGCCGAGCCCCATCCTGCTCGACTACGCGCAAACCAAAGCCTGCCTGGTGGCATTCACGAAGTCGCTGGCTAAACAGCTGGGGCCGAAAGGTATCCGGGTGAACGCGGTCGCGCCCGGCCCTTACTGGACGGTGCTGCAGTCAAGCGGCGGCCAGCCGGATGAAAAAGTGCGTCAGTTCGGCGCCGATACGCCGCTGGGCCGTCCAGGGCAACCGGTGGAGATCGCGCCGCTGTACGTTACCCTTGCCTCTGATGCCTGCTCCTTCACCTCCGGCCAGGTGTGGTGCTCCGACGGCGGCGACGGCGTGCTGTAACCCGTTGAGGCGGCGGACCTCTCAGCGGCCCGCCGTCGTGCGCAGACAGTCGAGATACTTCTGCGCTGAATCCAGTACGATCTGACGGGCATTTTTGGTGATGTTCTGCCCTTCGAAGGCGCCATACAGCGCCCCGAAGGGCGCATCGCCCAAACGCTCAACGATATTCTCGACGCTGGGGGCCGCCAAAGGCAGCAGATTAGGATAGCTCCACATAAAAGAAACGGCGCGTGCGCCCGGCGTGACCTGGATAATATCTCCCGCCAGCATAATACCTCCCTCTTTTGCCCAGTGCAGAACGGTTCCCCCGGCGAAATGCCCACCCAGGCGCAGCAACCGTACCGACGGAAGGATCTCCAGCGCATCCCCTTCCCATAATGTGATGGCAGGGCTATCGCGCATGATCCATTCGCGATCGCTGGCATGAAGATAAATGCGCGCATCAAAGACTGCTGCCCAGTCCTGCATCGTGGTGTAGTAGTGAGGATGAGAAATGGCGATCGCTTTTATCCCGCCAAGCGCGGTGATCAGCGTTTTGCTGGCGGCATCAAGATTAGCGATGCAGTCCCACAGAATATTCCCCTGCGGCGTGAGCAGCAGAAAAGCGCGCTGATCGATAGCAAATTTAGGTACCGTCCTGAAACTCAACAGCCGTTCGTTATGCTGCTGCCATTTATTCATATGCGTCGCGATCAGATCGTCAGGTTTAATCCAGGCCTGTCCGCTGGCCGGGACGTACTGGCGTTCATCCTCACAGATACGACAATGGTTCAGGGTATTGCCGCGATCGTCGTAAGACGTACCGCAGGTTGCGCACAGCGTAATCATCACATCTCCTTCAGAATCATTCAGGAAGTCGTAATGAGTATGGCAGACGGGAAATTTATGGCAGGAAGGCGGGCTTCGCAGGGCTTCCGTGCCCTGAGAGGAATTTATTCGAAATAGACGTCAGGGTTTTCCGACAGCGACACGAAGGTTTTGCTGTTTTTATCCAGCGCGCGAATGTCGCCGCTTTCAATATCGTAGAACCAGCCGTGCAGACGCAACGTGCTGTCGCGCAGGCCGACGGCAACGGAGGGGTGGGTTTTAATATTGTTCAGCTGGGCGATGACGTTTTCCTGCACCATACCGTTGACTTTATCGGTCTCGTTAGCCCAGGTTTTCTTCTCCACGACGGCCTTCGCCGCGTCGGAGTAGCGCAGCCAGTGGGACACGGCAGGCATCGGCTCCAGACACTGGCAGGTGGCGATGGCTTTCATCGCGCCGCAGTTAGAGTGGCCGCAGATGACGATATCGGTCACGCCCAGCGCGACGACGGCGTACTCGATTGTCGCGGAAACCCCGCCCGGTTCAGGGCCAAATGAGGGGACGATATTCCCGGCGTTACGGATCACAAACAGCTGACCCGGCTCCTGCTGAGTCACCAGCTCCGGGACCAGACGGCTATCGGAACAGGAGATAAACAGCGCTTTGGGATTCTGGCTGGATGCCAGGCTGCGAAAGAGCTCTTTACGTTGCGGGAAGATCTCTTTCTGGAAGTTGAGGAAGCCCTCAATGATATGTTGCATAGCAGTGTCTCTTTTCTCTGTTTTAATGACGATATGACAAAGATCACATTTAGCCAGTTTATCACTGACGCGCGAAATGGGAATCGTTATTCGAGGATGAGATAAAACATCGTCCCGCAAAGCCTGGTGACAGCGCGGTAAAGATTGTTTATTTTTTGACAGAGAAAACATTGATGAGCCGGAGCCCCATGCGACTTTAGCGCTCAACATCAACCAGGAGCGCTTATGTTCTTATCCAGCCTGATGGCCATTGCCGCGGTTCTCATTATGGGCGTTATCAGCCCCGGTCCAAGCTTTATTTACGTGGCCCGCAACGCCGTTGCGCGCTCGCGGGTGCACGGTCTGGTCACCGCGCTGGGAACCGGCGCGGGCGCGGCTATCTTTTCGATAATGGCCATGATGGGGCTGCAAAAAGTGCTGACGGCGGTGCCGGAAATGTTCATCGGCCTGAAGGTTGCGGGTGGCCTGTATCTGCTGTGGCTGGGTTATAAAATTTACCGCGGCGCGGCGCAGCCGATGGATTTTGCCGCAGGCGGCATGGCGGCGGAACATTCACTATTGAAAACCTTCCGCGATGGCCTTTATACCCAGCTCAGCAACCCGAAAACGGCGCTGGTATTCGCCTCTATCTTTACCGCCCTGCTGCCGGAACGCATCCCGTTGGCCTTTTACTATATCGTGCCGCTGATGAGCTTCCTGATCGACGTCAGCTGGTATTCGCTGGTGGCGCTGGTGCTCTCTTCCGCCCGCCCGCGCAGCGTCTATCTGCGCATGAAGCGTAAGATTGATATCGTCACCGCCACGGTACTGGGCGCGCTCGGCCTGCGCCTGATTGCCACTTCGCTGTCAAAGTAGGCCAACATACCGTTTAAACGGTATAAATACGGATGTCGTGCTCGCTGAACGCGTCGCGATATTCCCGGCTAATATTTTCCTCCACGACCAGTACGTCAATGGCGCTGCTCTCGACCACCACGAAGCGCGCCACCGCCGGGATCTTATCGGAGGTCAGGCCGACAATAATTTCGCTGCACTGTTTAATGACCGCTTTTTTAAATTCGCAGTCGGAATAGTCAAAGCCTGTCAGGCCCGACTCAGGCGCCATGGCGCAGCCGCCGATAAACCCCTGATCGAAAAGCATACCCTGAATCTGCGCCACGGCGGAGGCCCCCACGCAGCCGCCGGTGGCGCGTTGGATCTGCCCGCCAAGCATCACGACGTCATACAGCGGTTTTTTGAGCAATACGGCAGCGATCTCGGGGGAGTTGGTGACCACCGTTAGCGCCAGCTCCGCCGGTAGCGCCTCCGCCATCGCCAGATTGGTGGTGCCGGTATCAATGAATATGCAGCCGCCGGGCTTCACCAGCTTTGCGCATTTCTGCGCGATTCTGCTTTTTGTCGCCGTATTTTTCTCTTTGCGCGCGCTGTAGTCACCGGCCTCAGGCAGGGTCATCACCGCGCCGCCGTAGACCTTTTTGCAGTATCCCTCGCGGCTAAGCTCATGTAAATCACGTCGAATCGTATGCTCGGAGACGTTCAGACGGCTGGCCAGTTCGGCGCAAACCACTCTGCCGTTCTCCTGGAGGATCTGGCAAATAAGCGCTTGTCGTTGTTTAGGAAAAGCAGCATAATCGAGCAAAAAATAACTCCTGAAAGATTGTTCATCGAGCAATAAAGCGCATAATCGTGCATTCGTACCCTGACTGTCAACACACCCTATACCGAGGTTTGCCATGAAAATTGCCCATATCGCCCTTTGGGCCCGTCAGCTTGAGCAACAGGCCCGCTTCTGGGTAGCCTTCTTCGACGGTGAGATAAATGAGAAGTACTGCAGTCAGACCAACCCGGGGTTTGAATCCTTTTTTGTCAGGATCGGCGATGATATTGCCATTGAATTGATGACCAAGCCGGGATTGACTGCGCTGACGGCGGATAATAACCACACCGGCTGGGTGCACCTGGCGATAACCGTTGGCGGTACGGAGAACGTCGACAGGCTGTCAAAACGCGCCGCTGAGCAGGATATTCTGGTTTCTGCGCCTCGGACCACCGGTGACGGCTATTATGAAGCGGTAATTAAAGACCCCGATGGCAACCTGATTGAAATCGTCGCATAGTGTCAGACAGTGATTCAACAGGAGACGCCCGTGGCCAACTATCACGTCATAGACAAACAAACCTGGCCGCGAAAAGATCATTTTGATTTTTATCGCGGTTTTGCCAATCCCAGCTTTAATCTCTGCGTTCCTGTCGAGGCGCAGCGGCTATATGAGTGCGCGAAAGATCGCGGCGTCTCGTTTTTCCAGCTGGCCCTCTTCGCCCTTGTGCGCGCAGCGAACGAGGTGCCGCAGCTTAAACAGCGGCTGTTGGGCGACGATATTATCGAATATGACCAGCTGGCGGTGATGACGCCAGTGATGACCGCCCAGGAAGGTTTCCGCCAGGTCTGGTGCGAGAATGCCGCCGATTTTGCCGCCTTCAGCCAGGCCGCCACGCCAAATATCGAGGCGGCAAAACACACCGCGCCGGCGCCGCTTATCGTCAACGGCGAAAATTTCTTCTGCGCCAGCTGCCTGCCGTGGCTGCATTTCAGCGCCATGACTCACGCTGAGTATTACGTTGGCGCGTCGGTACCCGCCCTCACCTGGGGCAAGCTGAAAAACGGTATTATTCCGGTCGCGGGCAAATTCAATCACGCCTTTGTCGACGGCCTGCACGCCAGCCGTTTTTTTGCCCGCGTCGAAGAAAATTTTGCTCAACCGGAGATCCTCTGGCAGGCGCGATAATTCCCCGCCATCCCTCAACGACACTCGAGCCCCGGTAAGCCGGGGCCGAAACGCCTGCGTGACTCCCGGCCTGTTCACTCTGCCCACTGTTGCAAATCCAACACGCTGATTCATTCTGCGTTGCAATTGCAGCAGTACGAGCCCGTACCAAAAAACTAACTTACTGTTTAATAAACATTAAATAAGAAACGCGTTCTGGCATGTCCTTTGCTTTAACAGTTATATAACCCACTGGAATTATCAGGCATTTACTTAGCTATTTTTAGCATATGCCGTTTGTTAACCATGAGATGTGACTATGCCCGACGAAAAACAGACCCTTCACTATTGCCGCCAGACGCCAAAGGCATACGTTATCCGCAGCGATGACGAAGCCATCGCCATCGCCCATGAAATCGCGGCGGTACTGCAGCCCGGCGCGGCGCAACGCGATCGCAGCGGCAGCGTGCCGCCGGAGATTATCGATACCTACTCCAATAGCGGCCTGTGGGGTATCACCGTCCTGCGGCAATGGGGCGGAGCCGAGGTATCCGCCGCCACGCTGGCCCAGGTGATAGCGATTATTTCCGCCGCCGACCCGTCGCTGGGGCAAATTCCCCAGAACCATTACTGTCTTCTGGAGGATATCCGTCTGCAGGGCAGCGAAGAGCAGCAGGCATTTTTCTTCGCTCAGGTGCTGCAAGGCTATCGCTTTGCCAACGCGCTTTCTGAAACCGGCGGCAAGACGGTACTCGATATCCGCACTCGCCTGGAGGCCAGCGAACGCGGTCTGAGCATCACCGGCCGAAAAGGCTACTGCACCGGTTCGCTCTACGCCCACTGGATCGGCATTCTGGCGCTCGATGCAGAGAATAACGCGCAGCTGGCGTTTGTGCCGCGCGAATCGGCTGGGCTGACGGTCATCGACGACTGGGCCTGCCTCGGCCAGCGTACCACCGCCAGCGGAACGGTCCTGGCGGAGAATCTTGTCGTCGAGCCTTTCCACCTGTTCCCGACCTGGAAATCCTACGCGACGCCAACCCTTGCCGGGCCGTTTGCCCAGCTCACCACCGCCGCTATCGACCTGGGGATTGCCCGCGCGGCGCTTAACGACACGGTGAACTTTGTCAGCCAGTTTGCTCGCCCGTGGATCGATGCCGGCGTTGAGCGGGCCAGCGAAGACCCGCTGACTATCTACCATATTGGCCAGCTTGACAGCCGGCTGGCCGCCGCCGATGCGCTGCTGGAGCGGGCCGGCAAAGTGCTCGATCGCTATAAATACGCACTGAGCGAGGATAACGTTGCTCAGGCGTCTATCGCCGTGGCGCGCGCCAAGGTCTTTACCACCGAAGCGGCGCTGGAAGCCGCCAGCCGCCTGTTTGAGCTTAGCGGCACCCGCTCAACCAGCATCGCCCTCAATCTTGATCGCCACTGGCGCAACGGCCGCGTCCACACCCTGCACGATCCGGTGCGCTGGAAATATCAGCTGCTGGGCAACTGGGTGCTGAACGGCATTCCTCCACAACGCCATGACTGGAACTGAGATGAACGGCGCGCTGGCTTTTTTCGCTGATATCGACTGGGGCGACGTGGCGCAGGCCAGCCTCGATACCTTGACCATGCTGGGCTGGTCGCTGGGCTTTACCGTGCTGATTGGCCTACCGCTGGGAATTGTGCTCTATCTCAGCGGCCAGCCTCGCCTGCTCCATGCTCCGCGCCTCTATCGCCTGCTGTCGCTGGGGGTCAACGTTCTGCGCTCGCTACCCTTCATCATTTTATTGATTGTGATGATCCCGGTGACGACGCTGATTACCGGCACCTCGCTGGGCGTTGAAGGCACCATTCCGCCGCTGGTTGTCGGCTGCGCGCCTTTCTTTGCCCGGCTGGTTGAGACCGCGCTGCGCGAGGTGGAGCACGGTCTGGTGGAGGCCAGCTGGTCGATGGGCGGCAACACCTGGCAGCTAATCTGGCACACCCTGCTGCCGGAGTCGCGCGCCGGGCTTATTGCCGCCGTGACCGTGACCGCGATTTTACTGGTCGATTATACCTCCATGGCAGGGGTCATCGGCGGCGGCGGGCTGGGCGACCTGGCCATCCGCTTTGGCTATCAGCGCTTCCAGACGGACGTGATGGTGATAACCGTTCTGCTGCTGATTGCTCTGGTGCAGATAGTACAGATGAGCGGCGATCGTCTGGTGAAGGCGATGAGCCGCAAATAACAATAGCTTCAGGAATAAGACAATGAAAAAAACAACACTCGCAGCCGGGCTCCTGGCCCTCTTCGCTTTATCCGCCAGCGCCAACGAGACGCTGACCGTGGGCGCGACGCCGGTCCCCCATGCCGAAATTCTGGAGTTCGTTAAGCCCGAGCTGGCGAAACAGGGGGTCGATTTGAAAATTAAAGTCTTCAACGACTTTATCCAGCCCAACCAGCAGCTGGCGGAGAAAAATCTCGACGCCAACTACTACCAGTACCGCCCTTTCCTCGATAACTACAACCAGACCCGCCACACCCATCTGCTGCCGGTGGTCGGCGTGCATATTGAACCCTTTGGCGCTTATTCGAGTAAATATAAAACGCTCAAAGAGGTACCGGATGGTGCCACCGTTGCCATTCCGAACGATCCGGTGAATACCGGTCGCGCGCTGGTGATGCTCAGCAATGCCGGGCTGATTACCCTGAAAAACCCGCGCGATCCGCAGTCGGCGACCAAAGATATCACCGCTAATCCGCACCATTTTAAAATTCGCGAGCTGGAAGGCGCAATGCTGGCGCGGGCGGTGAATCAGGTCGATCTGGCGTTTATCTTCGCCAACTATGCGCTGGAGGCCGGAATTGATACCGACAAGGCGCTGCTGGTGGAAAAAGGCAGCGACCTGTACGTCGAGTATCTGGTGGCGCGTCCCGACAACATCAACGATCCCGGCATTCAGAAGCTGGCGAAAGCCCTGAACTCAGACCGCGTGCGCAGCTTCATTCTCACCCGCTATAAAGGCAAAATCCTGCCCGGTTTTTAATCGCCGGATGTTCATCGGCAGCCTGCAGGCTGCCGTTTAATTTCGTTAACAGAGCCGCCATCGTGACGCAAAAACCCAACGCCACAACGCATATTCAGTTGAGCCAGATAAGTAAAGCCTACCCCAACGGCGTGCAGGCGCTGCGGGATATAAATCTGCAGATCGCTCAGGGAGAAATCTTCGGCATTATTGGCCGCAGCGGCGCCGGAAAATCAACCCTGCTGCGCCTGTTCAACCGCCTGGAAAACGCCGACAGCGGTGAGATTACCATTCACGGCGAACATACTCGGCACTACTCCCGCAGCCAGCTGCGCGACCTGCGCCGGCGGGTCGCGATGATCTTTCAGCACTTTAATTTAATGGCGACCAAAACGGTGGCGCAGAACGTTGAGCTGCCGCTGAAAATGGCCGGGGTACCGCGGGCGGAAAGGCAGAAACGGGTTGCGGAGATCCTGGCGCTTGTCGGCCTCAGCGATCTGCGCGACAGCTGGCCGGCTAAGCTTTCCGGCGGCCAGAAGCAGCGCACCGGTATCGCCCGTGCGCTGGTCACGCAGCCGGAGATCCTGCTGTGCGACGAAGCCACCTCGGCCCTCGACCCGGAAAATACCCTTGCAGTACTAAAACTCCTTAAAGAGATCAACCAGCGCCTTGGTTTGACCATCGTGCTGATCACCCATGAGATGGACGTCATTCGCACCCTCTGCGACCGGGTCGCGGTGCTTGAGCACGGAGAAATTATCGAACAGGGCGAGGTGTGGCGAGTATTTGGTCATCCCGGACATGCTGTCACGCAAAGCCTGCTCGGCACGCTCCATCATGACCGTGCGGAAGAACGACTCTCGCTGAGCGAAAACCAGCAGCTGGTCACGCTGCATTTTGACGGCAGCAGCGGGCAGGAACCGGATTTACAGCGCATCGCCGCGCTGCTGGGCGCCGATGCCCGCCTGTTATACGGCAGCTGCGAGCAGATTCAGGGACGGGTGATTGGCCAGCTGCGGATACGCCTGGCGAAGCCGCTGGCCAATCCGCATTTACAGCAGCATGCCGGCTGGGTGGCTGACCGCTTAACCCTTTCCGGCGATACGGCAGCGAAGAATGCTGGCGTTTAGCGCAAAAGTGGCAGATTAATACTGAATTATTGCTAATGCTAAATTGCTATAAGCCATAGCCTTTCGGTGTTAGACAGGGCGCTAAGCGCCTCTTATCTTTCGTCATGATTTGTAAATACACTACGCAATTCTTTGATGAGGGAGCACTTTTGTCCAGACTACTGCACGGGTTAAAAACCAAACAGACGCGGTTCGCGCTTGCTCTGAAAATCGCGTTGCTCGGCGGCGCGGTGGCATTTTCTTCTGTCGCCATCGCCGACGAGATCTTAAAAGAAGGGATCACCCCGGCCAGCGATGCCAGCCAGATCCCCGCAGCGGCAAAGCTGCGTAAAGATACCGTCGTGGCCGGCATTTCCGAGCCACAGGGCATTTTTAACCCCTACTTCTTCGTCAACGGCTGGGATGAAAACGTCACCAACGTGATCTTCTCCCGCCTGATCGACTGGGACAGCCACGGCAAACTGGTGCCGGGTCTCGCCGAAAGCTGGACGGTCAGTCCGGACAACAAGGTCTACACCATCAAGCTGCGACCCAATCTGACCTTTAGCGACGGCTCGCCGCTGACGGCTGACGATGTCGCCTTTACCCTCACCGTGCTGCTGGACCCGAAATACGACGGCGATACCGATATTACGCTCGCCAATATCGCCGGCGGCGCGGAGTACAAAGCGGCGAAAGCCGATAGCGTCAGCGGTCTGAAAGTGCTGGATCCCTTGACGCTCCAGGTGACCACCACCCAGCCGGGCGCGACGACGTTGGCAAAAATTGGCGGTCCGGTACTCTCCAGAGCGTATTACGGCAAAGGCTACCAGCGCGGCAATCTCGATTATCTGCGCACTCTGCACGGCAAACCGCTGGGCAACGGTCCTTACGTTTACGACAAATACATCCCCGGCCAGGAGATTCGTTTCCACGCCAACAGCCATTTTTATCGCGGTACGCCCCCCACTCCGCGCTTTATCTATCGCGTAACCAACCCGGCGACCAACTTTCAGCTCTTCCAGACGGGCGAAACCGACTACGACGCCTTTACCTCGCGTCCTGACGATATCGAACAGCTGAAAATGCTCGGCTTTGCCAACATCAACCTTTACGGCTCCAGCGACTACAGCCAGGTGGAGTTTAACGTCCGCCGCCCGGCGCTGAAGGACGTCAAGGTACGCCAGGCGCTGATTTACGGCCTCGATCGCCAGAAGCTGATTGATGTGGTCTACCAGGGCTACGGTAAAGTAGCGATTGAGCCTATCGCGCCAATCTCCTGGGCCTGGAACGCCGACGGAGTGAACCCGTATCACTATGACCCGGCGCAGGCGAAGAAGCTGCTGGACGATGCCGGCTGGAAACCGGGACCGGACGGTATCCGCGTCAAAGAGGGCAAACGCCTGGAGTTAACCCTGCTGGTGAGTAAGAAAGTGCTTAACGATGCGCTGATCCCCATCGCCAAAGAGAACTGGCAGCAGATTGGCGTCCTGTTAAAACCGCAGGTCGTCGATTTCAACGCCCTGATGGCGCAGCGTAAGTCGGGTAATTACGATCTGGCGTCGTTCAGCACCAGCACCCTTAACGACCCGCATGATGGCGTGTGGGATTTTTACAGCGCGGAAGCGAAAGAGTCCGGCTATAACAATCCGCAGGTCGATAAGCTGATTACCGAAGGTAACTCGGTGCTCGACGTTGAGAAACGCAAGCCTATCTACCACCAGCTGTATCAGGTACTGGCGCAGGACCCGCCGGTGATCCTTCTCGGCTACCGCGAAATTCTCTCGGCGAGCAGCGCTCGGGTCACCGGCTTCAAACCGGATATCTACAACGGCCTGACCGGCAGCCTGCCGGATGTCAAAATCGTTAAGTAAATCCCCAGCCGCCGGGATGTCCGGCGGCTGACGTGAGAATGCCATGAGAAATTTCATCCTGAGACGGCTGCTGCAAACGCTGCCGATGCTGCTGCTGGCTTCATTCATTATCTTTATGCTGTTTGCCAAAACGCCGGGCGATTTTATCGACGGCAATATCACCCTCACCGCCGCCCGCGCCGCCGAACTGAAGGCGATTTACGGTCTGGACCAGCCGTTACTCACCCGCTATATCCATTGGCTTGGCCAGCTGCTGCGCGGCGATCTTGGGTTCTCGCTGCAGTACCAGATTCCGGTCAGCCAGCTGCTTAACCAGTACATCTGGAACTCCTTCCTGCTGGCCAGCGTGGCGCTGGTGTTCTACTGGGGGATTGGTCTGACGGTCGGCGCAATCTCGGCGCTGAAGCCCAACTCGCTGTTCGATCATCTGGTGAGCGTCGCGGTCTTCGCCGCCATGTCGTTCCCGACCTTTTTCCTCTGTCTGCTGCTGATCAAGTGGTTCGCCGTCGACCTGCACTGGCTGCCGGTTGGCGGGATGACCCGTACCGGCAGCGACGACAGCGGCTGGGGCTATGTGCTACAGGTTGCCGCCCATCTGGTGCTGCCGGTGCTGGCGCTGGTGATGCTCCAGGCAGGTAGCCTGACCCGCTATTTTCGCGCCAGCATGCTCGAGGTGGTGAAAATGGATTTTATCCGCACCGCCCGCGCTAAAGGGCTACGCGAACGCACGGTTATCCTGAAGCACGCCTTGCGGAACGCCCTGCTGCCGATCATTACCCTGCTCGGCTTCGAGCTGCCGGGGCTGTTTTCCGGGGCGATCATCACCGAAAAAGTATTTAACTGGCCCGGGGCTGGACATATTCATATTGATTCGCTGGCCGCCCGCGACTACCCGGTGTTAATGGGATTCACCCTGTTTCTGGCGGTGCTCACCATTCTTGGCAATTTGCTTGCCGATGTGCTTTACGCGTGGGTCGACCCGCGCATTCGCGTGAGGTCCTGATGCTCAGCTCCCTGTTCTCTTCCAACCGACGCCTGCGCGACGCGGAAATTCCGGCGCTGGCGCAGGTTACGCCGTCCCCCTGGCGTCAGGCCTGGCAGGCGCTGCGTCACAATCGTCTGGCGATGCTGTGCCTGCTGCTGCTGGTCATCATGGCCCTCTGGTGCACGCTGGGGCCGCTGTGGTCGCCTTGGAAGGACGATGCTACCGACGCGCTGATGATCAACAAGCCACCCGGCGCGCAGCACTGGCTGGGTACCGATTTTCTCGGTCGCGATATTTACACCCGCCTGCTACTGGCCGGACGCATTTCGCTGATCATCGGCCTGCTGACCATGCTGCTGTCGGTCACCCTTGGCTATCTGCTCGGCGCGCTGTCGGGCTACGCCGGCGGCCTGACCGATAAACTCATCATGCGTTTTGCCGATCTGGTGATGACCATCCCCGGCCTGCCGCTGCTGATTGTCGCGGGAGCGATGCTCTCCGAGCTCGATTTCTCGCCGGATTCACGCATCTATATGGTGGTAGTTATGCTGAGCCTGCTGGAGTGGCCGAAGCTTGCCCGGCTGGTACGAGGGCAGTGCCTCTCCCTGCGCGAGCGCGACTTTATGCTGGCGACCCAGGTGCTGGGCTTGTCGGCGCGGCGCCGTCTGTTTGGACATCTGCTGCCGAATACGGTACCGATTCTGGTGGTGATGGCGACGATGGCGGTGGCTAACGCTATTCTCAGCGAGTCGGCGCTTAGCTACCTCGGGCTTGGCGTTGTGCCGCCGACGCCGTCGTGGGGCAATATGATGGACGCCGCCAACAGCCTGATCGATTTTCAGCGCCGCCCCTGGCTATGGATGCCGCCGGGGATCGCCATTTTTCTCACCGTCATTGCCATCAACGTGCTGGGCGATGGCCTGCGCGACGCCATGGACCCCAAAATGAAACAGAGGCTGAAATGAGTCGCGCATTAATTACCTTTAATCAACTTTCGGTCTCTTTTGCCGCCGACAAAGGCCGGGTACGCGCGGTGCAGGAGGTGTCGTTCACTATCCGCGCCGGGCAGACCGTTGGCGTCGTCGGCGAATCCGGCTGCGGTAAAAGCGTTACCGCCATGTCATTAATGGGCCTGCTGCCGCCGCAGGCGGCGCGCATTGACGGTGGGGAGATACTTTTCGAGGATCAGGATCTGCTGCGGCTGAAAAATGCCCATATGGCCGATCTACGCGGCAATCAGCTGGCGATGATTTTTCAGGAACCGATGAGCGCCCTTAATCCGGTACTCACCGTCGGCGAGCAGCTGTGCGAGCCGCTTATTCGCCACCGCGGCGAGTCGCCGAAGCTCGCATGGCAGCACGCTATCCAGCTTCTGGCTGATGTTGGACTGGCGCGCGCGGATAGCCTGATGGCCAGCTATCCATACCAGCTTTCCGGCGGCATGCTGCAGCGGGTGATGATCGCCATGGCGCTGAGCTGCCAGCCGAAGCTGCTGATTGCCGATGAGCCGACGACCGCGCTGGACGTCACCGTGCAGGCGCAGATCCTGCGACTGCTGCGCGACCAGGCGCGGGCCAACCGGATGGCGATGATGCTGATTACTCACGATCTCGGGGTTATCGCGCAGATGGCCGAACACGTGGTGGTGATGTACGCCGGGCGTATCGTTGAGCAAGGTGCGACAGCGACTATTTTGCGTAACCCGCAGCATCCCTATACCCAGGGGCTGATCGCCTCGCGCCCTGTGCCGGGGGAGCGGCGGCGACGCCTCTACTCAATCCCCGGTCAGGTACCGGACCTCGCCGCCCTTCCCGCCGGATGCGCCTTCGCCGAGCGCTGCGCAAAAGCCACCGCGCGCTGCCGACAGAGCATTCCGCCGCTATCAGGGCATAACCGGCAGGCCGCCTGCTTTTACAGTGAACTTTCGGAGTCCGTGGCATGAGTCATGAATACGTGATTGAAGTGGATGGGCTAAAAAAACACTTCCCGCTACGCGATGGGCTATTCGACCAGCAGACCGGCGTGCTGCGGGCCGTGGATGGCGTGAGCTTTAAGATTCGCCGGGGCACGATTTTTGGCCTGGTAGGCGAATCCGGCAGCGGGAAAACCACCGTTGGCCGCACGCTGCTGGGGCTATACGAGAAGACCGCCGGCAGCGTGAAGTTTCGCGGCCAGGAGCTTGCCGAACTGTCGCCGCAGGCGATGCGCGCGCTGCGGCCTAAAATCCAGCTGGTTTTTCAGGACCCCTACAGTTCATTAAACCCGCGCATACGCATTGGCGTCGCCATCGGCGAGGCGATGCTGGAACATAAACTCTGTCGCCGGGCGGAGCTGTATGACAAAACCCTTGAGGTGATGCGCATCTGCGGGCTGTCTCCGCAGCATTACAACCGCTTCCCGCACGAATTTTCCGGCGGCCAGCGTCAGCGCATCGGCATTGCCCGTGCGCTGATCTTAAACCCGGATTTTATTATTGCCGATGAACCGATTTCAGCCCTCGATGTGTCGATTCAGGCGCAGATTATCAATCTGTTTTCCGACCTGCGAGACGACCATGGGGTGACGTTTTTGTTTATCTCCCACGATCTGGGGGTAGTAGAGCATCTGTGCGATGACGTAGCGGTAATGTATCTCGGTCAGCTGGTAGAGACCGCCAGCCGCGATGCGCTATTCAGCAGCCCCCTGCACCCCTACACCCGGGTGCTGCTGGCGGCGGTACCGACCCTCGATCCGGACAGCGAGCCGGTCGCGGCGCTACAAGGTGAAATTCCCGACCCGTCCCGGCCCCCTTCCGGCTGTCGTTTTTCCTCGCGCTGCCCGCAGGCCAGCGACCGCTGCCGCCGTGATATTCCACTTCTAAGGGAGGTTGCCGACGGCCACCTCGTCGCCTGTCACGCGGTTTAGCGCCGGGTAATCTTCAGAGCATAAAAAAACCGCCCACACGCAGGGGCGGTTAGTTGCGTAAGAGCGAACCGGCTGCGGCTACTCTTCCAGCGCGAAGGCAATAATATCATCGCCCACGTCCGGCGAGTGGCTGGCGCCCCCGGCGGAGATCACCACGTACTCTTTACCGCTTTTCGGTGATTTATAGATCAGCGGAGCCGCCACTGCCCCTACCGGCAGACGAGCGCGCCATAGCTCTTTACCGGTAGCGGAATCCAGCGCGCGCAGGTAGTTATCCTGGGTGCCGGCGAAGAAGACCAGTCCGGAAGCCGTGGACGTTGGGCCGCCCAGCGTCGGCATACCCAGCGGGATATGCATGTGCGTTTTCAGCCCCAGCGGACCGGTATCCTCTACCGATCCCATCGGTACCTGCCACATCAGCTGGCGGGTATTGAGGTCGATGGCGCTCATGGTGCCAAACGGCGGCGTATTACAGGGAACGCCCAGCGCCGACTGCAAGATATCAATCCGCACGCCGCCGTATGGCCCGGCAATTTGCGGACGCACGGTCCCCATAAAGCCGGGCACCTCGTCGGTGGAGACTTTGTATTTCGCCATATCCTCTTTGCGCACCAGCGACATTCTCAGCGGCATCCGCATATCGTTGACGAACAGCGTTCCTGTACGCTCATCGATAGTGATACCGCCCCAGTTCATACCGCCCAGCAGGCTCGGCCATTCGATATACGGCTTCTCTGACGGCGGCGTGTACATACCCAGATAAGTCGACGCTTTGAAGTCGATACGGCACATCAGCTGATCGAACGGCGTCACGCCCCACATCGACTTCTCGGTGAGCGGCTCGACGCCCAATTGCGGCATGCCGGTGGAGAACGGCTGGGTGGCGGAGAGATGCTCGCCTTCCGCGCCCTCGTGGGCCACAGATCGCTCTTCTACGCGAGTCACTGGCTTGCCGGTACGCCGGTCGAGCACGTAAATCTGCCCGGTTTTGGTGGTCTGGATCAGGACCGGAACCTCTTCACCCCGGTCGTTTTTCATATGGAACAGTACCGGCTGCGACGGCAGGTCATAGTCCCAGATATCATGATGCACGGTCTGGAAGACCCACTTCGTCTCCCCGGTGCTGGCATCCACCGCCACCACGGACGAGCCATATTTCTCTTTGGCCGCGTTGCGATCGCCGCCCCAGTAGTCCGGCGGACCGTTACCGGTCGGCAGATAAATCAGATTCAGCTCTTTGTCAAAGCCCGGCACCGTCCAGACGTTCGGCGTTTCGAGAGTGTAGACGCGCCCTTTTACCGGATCGGTCACGTTTTCCGGCTGGCCGACGTCCCACGCCCACACCACTTTGCCGGTACGGACGTCAAACGCGCGCACCACGCCGGAGGGTTCGCCGTGCACGATATCGCGCACCCAGCCGCCGAGCACCGCAATATGCCCCATAATCACCGGCGTTGAGGTCGGATGGTAGCGTTTGCTGTTTTCGGTATTGTCCATACCCTGTTTCAGATCAACGCTACCGTGGACGCCGAAGTCATCGCACAGCTCGCCGGTTTTGGCGTTCAGGGCGATCAAGCGGGCGTCGACCGTAGACACCAGGATACGCTGCGGACACTGCTGCAGCGACGGGCTGGCCTTCTCCTCTGCGCTCAGAGAATCATCGCTCTGCGCATCCCAATAGCCAACCCCGCGGCAGGTGACGTGCTCGGCGGTTTGCGCGTGCGGGTCAAAACGCCAGCGCGCTTTACCGGTATCCGCATCCAGCGCGGTGACCACGTTCAGCGGCGTACAGGAGTACAGCGTATCGCCAATTTGCAGCGGGGTATTTTCATCGACGCCAATTCCGGCGCCGGTAAGCCGCCGGCCGGTATGGTACGTCCAGGCGACTTTCAGGTTTTTGACGTTTTGCGGCGTAATGTCCTCGTACGGCGCAAAACGGGTGCCGGAGGCATCGCGACCGAAGAACGCCCAGTTATCGCTTCTGGCAGCCAGGGTCGGCGTTTTGTCGTCGCTCGCTTTCACCACGCCGTTATGAATACCGCCGTGCGGGTGAAAGGCCGAGACCAGCGTCGCCAGCAGCACGAGGAAAATCGCCGAAGCGCTCCAGTTGGCGTAGCGTACCCGCGTACGCGGCATCGGCAGCGTCGCCGACAGCCACAGCGCCAGCATCAGCATCAGCGCAGGCACCACCAGTCGTGGGATCAGTCCCCAATAGCTGAGCTGCACTTCATACAGCGCCCAGGCAAGGGTCAACAGAAAAGTCAGAATGGCAAAAGGCAGGACATATCGACTACGGGCGAGATAGCCGACGGCGATAAGCAGATAAGCAATACCGGCGAGCAGATACCAGGCGCTGCCGCCCAGCGAGAGGAGTTTGCCCCCCCAGATGGTGAAAAAGAGCCCAATGCCAAAGCTCAGTAATACAAAGAGTAATCGGTAGACGGTGAAGAAAATTCCCCTTCCGCTACCTTGTCGTTCGTCCATATTTCATCCCATACGACGTCAGTCGAAAAAACCAAAACATCTTATATAAACAGCGCCTTATCAGACCGATAAGGACACAGACCGCATATCATGTTGGTTGGACGCTCTCAGGCAGAGCGAAGAACGTAAGGAATTATATGTATTTGTAAAAATAATGTAAAACTATCACACATGAAATGTTTAAAATTTTTTAATTTATAAAACTAATTTATCAGATGAAGCGGTTGTAAGGCTGAACGCGCGGAGTTGAGGCGAGGAAAGATGAAAGGCAAAACGATTGTCGACCCGCAGCCCCCTGCGGGTCGACAATCTTCACTTTATGCTTATCCGGCGTTACGGCAGAGGCAGATGTCGCCTAGCGCGGCGGCAAGATCCAACTGCGCCAGCTCCTTCAGACCTTCACGCTTGATAAACTGGCTACGGTGCTTACTTTTAACCTCTTCCAGGCTTTTCTTAATCTCGGTTGGCGGTAATTTATACCAGCCGCGTCGATGCTTCTCGCCGCCAATTTCCAGCCAAAGCTCAGAATAACGAGTTTTTACTCTGTCGCTTTTAACATGAAAATCACTATCGATAGCATAGATCTCCTTGATATTGAAAAAGGCTAAAAAACCGTACAGCAGAGTGATAATTAAGTTTTTAGGACGGGTGCCGTAAAGCTCTTTCGTCAGCGCCTTCACCTCTTCATTATCGATATCTTTCCCTCCCTGAATACCGCCAATCCAGGCGCGGCCATCGTCAGTGCAGGAAAAACAGATACTGTAGACGCGTTTATCGCCAAGGAACATTAACAACATGAGCTCCCCTTCCTCCTGAAAAGGCGATGCCAGGAGCTTCACATCAATACTGCTACCGTTTTTCAGCGGAATGGCGATAAGCGTACGGCCAAAGTTCGCCATATCATACAGCTGCGGCAAGGCCTCGGGACGAAAGCTTTTTTCTATAAAATTCAAAGCGCCATGAGCGATATCGAGTTTCGCTCTTTTTGACATCTTTTTATTTAAATAGGCCTTAAAGGGTTTATCTTCAAAGTTAACCAGCCCCTCGGTGGCTCCCGTTAATTTCGCGCAAGCATAGCTGGCGCATAATGTCTGATATTCTTTGTATTTCCCTCCGGTTAAAGATATTTCTCTGCATTTACGCAGTACCTTTTTATAGCTGAGTTTAACCTGACAAATAAATTTATTATGTTTCCGCCATTCTTTGACGGCGGCTACTGCGGTTGTCGATACCATTGACCATAATCCATAGATACATCCATAAGCACGGCAATATTAGCATAATCTTTACAAGTCAATGGCCAGTGTGGCGCTCGTTGTCGATTTGTTTAACAAATAGCGTGATAAACATTCAACAATTTGATGGCTAAAAATGAAATATCCGCTCAACTATTGTTTGTCGCCGCCCACGCCTTTTCTCGTCTCGCCTTGCGCAATAAAACATCCGCGCTTACCGCTATGTGCTACCGGGGCTCAGGCCGGGTGCATCCGCCTGCCGTTTTGCCTATACTTGCACACGGTCAACACTGAACTTAAATGGGTAACGCATGGAAATTGATCTCGATAACCTGGTTTTTAGCGGACTGGAAGAAGCGCAAGAGCGCAACGCTGAACGACTTGAAGATGCCGATAAAAAAGCGCAGGCCATTGTGGCCGATGATGACTGCGGCGACGCCTGTAAGATCTAACGACCAAACCGGCTACTCTGCCGGTTTTTTTATCCCGCCAGCGCAGCCCTCGCCATAAAGCCGTTTGCAACGCGCTTTTTAAAGAAAAATTTTCTCCCAAAGCGCTATTTTACAAATTGAACGTGCAACTTTTTTCTCTGCTGAGTGCGGTAATATTTTGATTATCGTTCCTGCGAGCCGCGCCGTTTTCTGGCCCGCAGGCGCAAATCAATGTCGAGGAGAAAGTCATCCCCTCGATGGCCATTTTTCTGCACCGCTCCAGAGGCTCAGTCATGTCACACCGGGAAAATCGTGCTAAATGGAACCTGTTTATTCAGGCATTAAAACAGGAAGTGAAACCCGCTTTAGGCTGTACCGAACCGGTATCTGTCGCCCTCGCCTGCGCCGTGGCGGCGCAGCAGCTCTCTGGCGCGATTGTGCGGATCGAAGCTGCGGTCTCGCCGAATCTGATGAAAAATGGTATGGGCGTCACCATCCCGGGTACGGGGATGACCGGCTTGCCTATCGCCGCGGCTCTCGGCGCTATCGCCGGCGACCCGCAGGCGAATCTGGAAGTGCTTAACAAGGCCACCCGTCGGGAAATTGATGCCGCCAGGGCGCTACTTGAGGTTGGCGCCGTGCGCGTGGTGCTACAGGAACCCTGCGACGAGATTCTGTACGTTCGCGCCAAAGTCTACGCGGGCGACCAGCATGCGACGGTCACCATCACCGGCGACCACACCAACGTGGTGGCGATTGAGAAAATGGGTGAGCCTCTGTTTGTTAAGGACGCAAGCGCGAACGCTGCTCCCGCCTGCGATCCGCTGGCGCAGGTCGCCCACAGTTCGCTGCGCGAGATCTATGATTTCGTTAGCAAAGCGCCTGCGCAGACGCTGGAATTTATGCTCGAGGCTGGCGCAATGAACAACGCCCTTTCAAAGAAAGGGCTGAGCAAAGAGTGGGGATTGCATATCGGCCCGACGCTAAAGCGCCAGGTCGACAAAGGACTGGTTTCCGATGATATGTTTAACGAGATCCTCTACCGCACCAGCGCCGCGTCGGATGCCCGCATGGGCGGCGCATCGCTGCCGGCGATGACCAACTCCGGCTCCGGCAACCAGGGCATCACCGCCACCATGCCGGTGGTCGTGGCCGCAGAGCGTCTTCACGCCAGCCAGCAGCAGCTGGCCCGCGCGCTGGCGCTATCACATCTGGTCGCCATTTATATTCACTGTCAACTTCCGCGGCTATCGGCCCTCTGCGCCACCACCACCGCCGGAATGGGTGCCGCGGCGGGGATTATCTGGCTGATGAACGGCAGCTTTGACACCATCGCCATGGCGGTTAATAACATGATTGGCGACGTCAGCGGCATCATATGCGATGGCGCTTCCGGTAGTTGCGCAATGAAAGTGTCCACCAGCATCTCTTCCGCCTGGAAAGCAGTTCTGCTGGCGCTGGATAATTCGGTTGTTTCCGGCAACGACGGTATCGTCGATCGCGATGTGGAAAACTCCATTCGTAATCTTTGCGCCATCGCCGGTCGGGCCATGCAGCATACCGACCGACAAATTATCGAAATCATGGCGCACAAGCGTTATTAGGTTTGACGCGGCGCTGGACGAATGGATGCCGGGCGTTGTCCGGCGGATTTCCGGATACAGCCCGTGTCACCATCAACCACACTCATAATCATTTCGCTGCTCTTGCCAGTTAATTCCTCAATACCTTACAAATTAGTGAGGTCTACATCCCTGGTGGCTTACGTTATTAGACCTTATCTTTACCATAGCAGCCTCAGGTACTGGTTTTCGCTGGGGTAAGCAATCTTTTCTATTGCGTAAAGCCCTTAAGATTGGCAGCGCCAAAAAATCATGGCTGTATTATTAAAAAGCGGGATAAATGAAATTCTTAATTCATTAGAAGCCAATGATGGCTTATTGCGTAAGTAACTGCCAGGTTAAATCACTTTCCAGTATGGTTTGATCAGATATGTGAGTGAATGCTTTGTCATTCAGTACGGGAAATATCGTTACGGTGAAATTCAATTGCTGACCACTGGGTACATGATCATCTTCGACCGCAATTATCGCCTCATTATTTCGAATATAGATGGATGAACCGTTATCAATGTCCGGGTTAAAATTAATCCGATCGGTTGTTTTTCCAACGTTGTAGCTTTTACCATCGAGCGTCAGGTTACTTACTTTTATCGCAATACCTCCATTCGGTCCAAACTGAAAACGCCCTTTCTGACCTGCCCCCCCTTGCACGAGGGTAGCTATTTGTTGTTTTTCAGGGCAAAATACGCTAACATCAATATCTTTTTCTGGCATTTTATTCCAGTTTTGCTGGCTTGAAACGACAGAATCATATCGCATCTGATGATAATCTACCATTTGGCGAGAAAGTGTTATCTGGCAGTCATCAGCAAAAGTAAGAGGCGGTATAGTAACAAGTAAGAAAACTGCCAGGCATTGAGTATTCATTGACATAGTCCGTTAACTTCCTCATAAAAAACATTTTCATCGGGTTTCATTGGAAGAGTGAAATCAAGCTTACATAGATGTTTATTATTCTCATCTATCACATAAAGTGCAGTAAATTGATCGGCATCGTTCAGGAATATATGACCATCATCGACAACTGTCACTACATAGTTATCTTTCTCATCCACTACGGATAAACCTTTCAGTACTGGTTTCCCATTGGCTTGCCTGGCCCGTAGCATTACACGGCGGCTTTTCAGTATTTTGAAATTGACTTCACTAACAGAAGCATGAGCAGCGGCTATATATTTTATTCCATTCGCTAGCGCCATATTTTGCGGAAGTTTGTCAGAATTGACTTCGATCCTTGAGTTATGCCATTCGATTAAACCAGGAACAACAGCCTGCCCCCATTTATCAGTCCAGACAGTACCCTGCGGCGTAGTAATCTCGACTCCCGCTTTCGGCTCGTTTAGTTTAGCGATGGCAAATGTATCTTTGATGGAATAGGGTGAAAACGTCACGCCATCTTTATGCATGGCAATACCGCCAGCAAGTGTCGCATTGTAGTTACGCTGACGATCTCCGCTGCTACCACCGCCTACGCTAAGCTGGGTGTAGTGCAAATTAGTATTGATATTGCCGTTAAAACTGTTTTCCTTTGACTCGTTATCGCGATCGGCAGAAATATAATAGTAGGTATTATCGCCCAGGGAACCGCTGTTCGCCAGACCGTAATTGGTCCTATCTCCCTGCTTACGCATATAGGAACTAATAATCTGCGAGCCGCCTAATGGAATACTCAGGTTTACATAAAAAAGATCGTTGTTCTGACTCTCATCGGCGTTACCTACAGCACTTTGCCAGTTTACGTTGATCGAGGCATATTTAAAAGTTTTACCCCATGATAACAATAAATAACGAGAATCTCTTTCATCGTTCCTCGCCTGGTTATAACTAAACCCTGCACTAAATGTTCCGATCTGCGGATATGACCAATGCATATTAGCAGTATAACTGTTGTCATACCCCTGATAATCTTCGCTCAACGCGTCTACCAGTTCACGATAATTACTGCTATAGTGAGCAACACTGGCAGACAGGCTTACATTATCATTAAATGAATAATCACTTTGTAATTCGCTTTTAAGTCCGTCACTGTTGTTACCAAATTGCGCATTACTGGCCGCAAGGCTGCTGGATACATTCCAGTCATCCTTAACCATGAACACTGTGCCCGCTCCCAAGGCATAATAATCTTTAGCCACTTCGCCAGAAACAAGAATATTCATCCAGGGATAAATTTGCCAGCCATCAGATACATTGAAAACCAACGGATCGCTGTAATCACCGTCTATGCCACGAACCTTCCCCGCCGAAAGGGTTAAGCCATTTGGCCTGGTGAGATTTCTTACTTTAATAGAGGCAGCCGGAACAATGTAATGATTTGTTGAGCCATCGGATTCAATAACGGTCACGTCCAGATCGACGTTACTACGAACCATCGGTACATCATCCAGAGTAAAGGGCCCCGCTGGAACCAGCGTGTTAAATATCAGTTGGCCGTTCTGTCGAATTTCCACACGAGCTTGCGGTGTTCGGGCAATACCAGAAACAATTACACCAGAATTATTTTTCTGCAACCCGTTAGTAGGTAAAATCTGTACACCAGTTATCGGTACGCCATTCAATACACTTGACACTGCGTTAATCTCTCCCACTTGCATGGTCAGACGCTGAGGAACAAACACATGCTCTGCGTAGGTATAGATACTTTCTGCATTTCTGGTACCATCATCATCAGTCAGGATATAACGGCTACGCAGCGACCAGTCCCTCACATTCACTCCTGCCTCCAGGCTCGCCTGTGAATAATGGTTGCTTTCTCTGCCATTTCCGCTGTATTCACTGGTGGTGCTAAATAACGAATAATTCAGCATTCCAGCCATCCCGCCATGCTGAAAATTCTTTATATCAGAAGCCAGACTATTAAGCGCAGTCTGAGGCAGGTAAAGTTCAACCGTTTCCTGATTTGGCAATGCGTTGATCGCTGAGTGAGGATAATCACTGCGAATATCATGACAGGTTTCATTCGCACTTATGGGTACAGGTATGAGTCCAGCGAACTCCAGAAAGTCGTTATCAACGCATAATGTGCCTTCTTCACTGAAGCGTACAGCAGCCATTCCACGATCTTTACCATTCACTCTGACAGAAACAGGATGAATGCCGGGCAAAAAACGAGGTGCGGCTGAAAAATAATGATTTAGATCGGTGCCCAAACCACGAGACTTTAAAATATCAGTATCAAATACCACCTCTCTGGCAAGTAAGGAAGAGGAAGTGAGCAGCATCACAGGAAACGAGCTGTAAATAACAGCCAGCACGAAATGTGCAAATTGGTTTTTCTTAGGCACCGGCAATATCCCTTATTTTTTATTCAGATCGGAGATAAAGCTTGGAACTTCGACACCATAGCGGCTGGCAGGGAAAAATTTAACCTTGTTATTCTTGCTTACAGGTTTATCCATAGATACTGCCATAGTCTCACCGGGCAAAATATAAGTCTTGGCCAACCTTCCCTGAATATTTTCTGGCTGCAAAAGTATCTTCTGCGCAAGGCGAACAACGTATTTACTTGGATTTTTAACTGAAACAGAAGTCCCTGAATCTGTCCATTCAAGATATTTCCACGCATCGGTTACAACAGACAGCTTTGCAGGTCTAATAAGCACGGGCAAATCCTGTCTAATATTAATGCCGATTTTTACATTCTTATCATCACTCTTTGGTGGAATGCCTTCAAAAGTGACTCGTTTATAATGCTCAGTGCTTAATGGCTCTTTATTCTGTAGAATAAAACGAAGCTGTTGTGTCTGACCAGGTTCAAGACGAACTACCGGTTGCGTAATAATGAGCTTCATGCCTTTATCATCGGGTAAATCAACGATATTGGTATAAAGCAATGAGGGGTAAGTATCGGTATTTTTAATGTTAATCGTACCACTATGTGTTGCTTCATCAATGACAAGCAGACTGGTTTCTGGCACCATTCCTGCAGCATGAATACAAAATCCTGTTGAATATAATGATACTATTAAGAGTGTTTTCACCAACGAGATTTTCGACCAAGACATAGGAATCCCTTTATAAAAATATTGACATCCGTGTTTATCCTGCAGTTAAGAAGAGTAAATACACTGTATTTACTCTTCTTATTCATTCAACTCAACAACTGAGAATATGCTTACAGATAACGCAGGCTGATAGTCAACTGACCGTTGAGTTTGGTGTCATCGGTAATAGCCAGTTTATCTGTACTTTCAATCGCCAGAGACGTGGTCAACGGGAATGTTGCTGTCTGGAAGGCCAGGGGCTCAAGCGCGCCAGTGGCGGCCACGGTGATATCACGATAGTTTTCTCCCTGAGTTTTTCCAGTAGCCAATTTTGCCCAATTTGTATTTCCTGAACCAGTTTGTACATAAATCAGATCAACGGATTTACCATCAGCCGTGACGCTGTCAACATTGACAAACATAGTATAGTTGCCGATTTTTACACCATCGTTAGTCAGCCCAACGCCGTACGCCTGAGAATTCGCTGGCACTCCACTGTCACCAACAAAATCTCTTTGGCTAACAAAAATTCCGGCGCGAGTATCCGCTTTATCATCCACCATGTTCCAGGATACTTTGGTCGCGGCTGAACAAGTGATACTGAAATCAATATTTTTATGTCCCAGTTGATTGACCTCTGTCGCAGAAAGGTCTCCCAAAGAAATAGTTCCGTAATCAACAACGCCGCCATTACTTAATTCAGGCGTGCACGCCGCATTTGTCAGGGTGCCTGTAACCTTCAACACGGCGCTTCCCGCTGCGAATGCAGAACTTACACAAAGCGACAAAGCCGTAGCCAAGAATATTCTCTTCATTTTTCATCCTTAAATTATAAGTCTAATTCAGTTCACAACTCCAAATCACATTCAACGGCTAGATTAGCAGAGTTAGATGTTTGGAGCGCAAAGTGATAATACAGAAAATATTAATACATATAATTACAATTCCTAAAAATTGTTTTTAAAGGCACTAAATAAATCACTATTAATGATACGATACAAAAATAAAATATTTTAATTTCAACTTATGCTTTTGCAATCTATTGGACTGTCTAATGGGGGCTTTATAAAAAAAACGGCGGCTAATAAGCCGCCGTTGAGCCGTCTTTCGCGTGAATTATCCCTGCCAGGCGATAGCTTCAATTTCTACTTTAACGTCCTTTGGCAGCCGGGCGACCTCTACGCAAGAGCGCGCCGGGAAAGAAGCGTTACGCTGAGTGAAGAACGCCGCGTAGGCATCATTAATGGCGGCGAACTCGTTCAGATCCTTGACGAAGATAGTCATCTTACAAATATTGGCGACCGTCAGGCCGCCAGCCTCAATGATTGCCTGAATATTCTCGAGGCTCTGTCGGGTTTGGCCTTCGGCGCACTCGGGAATAGTGCCCGTTTGCGGATCGATGGGTAGCTGACCAGATGTAAAAATAAAATTTCCGCTGCGCACGCCCTGGATATAGGGGCCAATTGCCTGCGGCGCATTTTCTGTCGCGATAGCCTTAGTCATAGCAAATCCTTTAAGAATATTGAGTTAAAGAGTGAAGCCGACAATTAAATAAACAATGAGCGCCAGCCCGCCCGTCACCAGCGCATAAGGCAGCTGGGTGCGAATATGTTCAATATGGTCACAGTTGGTCGCCATCGATGCCACGATGGCATCACTGGAGATAGGCGAAGTCATATCACCAAAGATTGAGCCGGAAATCGCCGCGCCGATCATAAAGTGCGGATCGATGCCTAAGGACACGCCGAGCTGGACGCCAATTGGAATCATGATGGCGAAGGTTCCCCAGGAGGTACCGGTGGCCAGCGACATCACCGCGGCAATCAGGAAGATAAAGCCGATCGAAAAGCCGGATGGAATAACGCCGGAGGTTATCGAAGCAATATACTGTCCGGTATTCAGTTCCGCCGAAATATGCCCCATCAGGAAGGCCAGAATCATGATTGAGCTGATTTTCACCATACTGGCGTAGCCGATATACAGCTCTTTAAAAAAGTTTTCTACGTTCAGAATACCGCGCAGGCGAAACCAGATAAAAGAGACGACGGTGCCAAACATGACGCCGGAGTAGACCGACATGGAGCCGCTGCCTTTGGAGAATTGTCCCTCACCGGTGATATATAGCACTACCGGCACCATAAGTACGGTGGAAAGGATTGGAATAAAGAAGTTGAGCAATGAGTTGCAGGCCGGATGGTCAATCACCGGGTCCGCTTCCTCTTCGCCATGCTCTTGTTCTATTTCCGTCTGGACCGTTTCAAACTTAACCTCCGCCTTTTTCATCGGCCCCCAGCTACAGCCGGAGAGGATATAAAAAAGCACTGAGGCTAATGAAAACCAGGCCATCGTATTCCAGACCATCGAGCTTGCCAGCACTTCAAATGGCTCGCCGGTCAGGTAGCCTTGCGCAATCTGGACGCCGATAACCCCCATCATCGCCGCTCCCCAGCCGTTGATCATCACCGACGAGCAAACGGACACGCAGGAAGTCTGGATAATATAGGACATCTTTTCCGGCGAGACTTTATAGCGCCGGGCAAGGTTTTTCGTTGATGCGCCGGCAATCAGCTGGTTTATCGAACTCTCGATAAAGATTAACGATGTCACCACCATCGCCAGTAGCTGGACCGACTTTTTATTGGTGACGAAATCATTTTTCTCCGAAAGAAACTGCACCAGCTTTCGCACGCCGCCGGTGACCACAATCAGCCGCATAATGCCGCCGATCATCACCATAAAAATAATCGTTCGCGCATTACCGGCGGAGGCAAAGGTTTCAATAATTCCGTTCAGCGTGCCGCCAACGCCCTGGATAATGCTGTGGTGAATCACCGCATAGCCGACAAAAATACCGGTAAGCAGAGAGAGGATCACCTGGCGGGTCAGAATCGCCAGAATAATGGTGACCAGCGGAGTAATTATCGTCCAGATGCCATAATCATGCATGATGGTTATCCTGTTTGAGGTCCATAGCGGCGAAGGCAATATCCAGGTCCTGGAGTAAGTCATCGATATGTTCAATGCCGACGGAGAAGCGCAGCGTCGTGTCATAAACGCCGATCGCTTCCCGCTCCTCTTTTGACATCGAACCGTGGGACATTGAGGCCGAATGGTTAATCATGCTCTCTACCCCGCCCAGCGATTCCGCCAGCACAAAATAGTGCAGACCGCCGATAAAGCGTTTCAGGCTCTGCATGTCTCCCTTCAGGGTCGCGGTCACTACCGCGCCGCCCGAACGCATTTGCTTCTTGCATAGCTGATGCTGAGGGTGCGACGGCAGCCCCGGATAATAGACGCTGGCAATCGCCGGATGGTTTTCCAGATATTCCGCCACGCGCAGGGCATTACTGCACTGACGCTCCATGCGCAAATCCAGCGTTTTCATACCGCGCAGGGCAAGGTAGGCATCAAAGGGCGAGGCAATAGAGCCGATCGTTGTTTTAATAAAATCGAGCCTCGAGGCGAGCACTTCATTATTGGTAATAACCGCGCCGCCTATTAAATCAGAATGTCCGCCAACATATTTACTGGTGGAGAGCATGACCATGTCCGCCCCCATTTCAAGCGGTTTATGGTTCCAGGCGCTGGCAAAGGTATTATCAACGCAGGTGGTAATGGCGTGTTCTTTAGCAATACGACACACTTTCGCGATATCGACCAGTTCAAGTAATGGATTGGTCGGCGTTTCAATCCAGATTAAGGCGGTATTTTCCCGAATATTCGCCATCAGGCTCTGCTCATCGTTCAGATCGATATAGGAAATTGTGGCGCCGGTGGTGTGCGTTTTTAATTTCTCAAACAGCCGCCAGGTTCCGCCGTAGACGCCCTTCATCGCAATAATGTGTGCGTCTTTGGGCAATAGTTCCATTACGATATTGGTGGCCGCCATTCCCGATGCGGTAGCGGTGGCATATATCCCCCCCTCCAGCTCGGCAAGTGCGGATTCATAAGCTTTACGCGTTGGATTGGAAACCCGGGAATAACAAAAATCGCCGCCTTCATAAAGGTTAGGCTGGATAAAAGAGCTGGCTGTGACAATCGGGGTAAATATAGCGTTGGTTACCGGATCGGATTGGCTTCCAGCATGAACGGCCAGGGTAGCAATATCTTTAGTTCTGGTTTTCATAGGATATACTCAAACTATTATTAGTCATAAAATATCGTGAGTTTTTATTTACGTGGTCAGCGAAGTTGGCACATAAGACTGCCGCCAAAACTCCGTTTAATAGCCAAAAAAATAAACGGTCATATAATCATCAACATCGTGATTTGCGTTCTTCGACCACCATTAAAATGTATATTAGGCGCGGAAGAAAATCTTACCTATTTTCCCTCTAATCCGCGAATAATGGAGAAAATTGTTCTCTGCGCGAAAAAATCACCCACCATTAACTGATTGATAAATAAAACATTGAATTTAAAGGGTGATGTTAATCACAAAAATATGGGGGAAAACTTACTCTTTAACCGCCTGCGGCCACGAAACGATTTTTCTCATACTGGTGCCAGCGATAGGGTTCCTGAGTTCCCTCATTTACGCGCTATGCAGAATGAGTTAGAGCTATTTGCGGCGCAATGCTGTATGGTCGTAAGCCCTTAACTCAGGAAATATCATATGTCAGAACGCAAAGACGCTAAAACTCGCCGTAATTATCTCGTAAAATGCTCCTGCCCTAACTGCTCTCAGGACTCAGAACACAGCTTCAGCCGAGTACAAAAAGGTGCTCAACTCATCTGCCCCTACTGCCATAAATTTTTCCAGTCCTCTGCAAAAACCGCTGCTTAATTATCCCTTGTCAGAAGCCGATTATTGCGCATGATTGCACAATAATCAGCCAGCGCTGATGGCGTTTTTTTGGCAAAGTAAAAGCCCGCAAGCGCGGGTTTTATTTCGATTTGCATAGACTTCCCACTCACTTACTGTATAGTCGTGCCGGTTTTCATATTTAAAAGGTATTTATTTGTTCCAAAAAATGACAGGTATTGTCAAAACATTTGATAATAAAACAGGCAAAGGCCTGATCATCCCCTCCGATGGTCGCAAAGACGTACAGGTTCATATTTCCGCACTATCGCCCGGCGAGCCAACCACAATCAGCCCCGGCATCCGCGTCGAATTTCGTCGAGTCAACGGACTGCGTGGCCCGACCGCCGCCAATGTTTATCTTTCTTAAAACACAGTATAAAACGTCAATAGCTGCTGAATAAGTCACCTCGCCGGTTAAAACATGGCCAGGAAATGCTTCACCGTGCGCGAACGCTCGTAGCGTCGCCAGGCGATAGCAATATCGGTTTTTAGCGGCGCGCCCGCCAAAGGGTGGTAGCTGACGCCAGGTAGCGTGATGCAGGTCATCGACTGCGGCACCAGCGCAAAGCCGAATCCGGCTTCCACCATGCTGAGCGACGACGATATTTGCGATGACTGATAGGCTCGCTGCACGTCAATACCGGCGCGCAGATAGCTGTTGAACACCAGCTCATACAGGCCAGGGGCCACTTCGCGCGGAAAAAGAATCGGCGCCACGTCGGTAAGCTGCTCGAGCGCGAGTTCATCGCATGACGACAGCGGATGCGAACGCGCCAGCGCGATCACCATCGGCTCCTGATCGATAATCCGCAGATTAAAGGCTTTACTGCTTTCACAAGGCAGGCGTACAAAAGCAATATCCAGCTCCGCTTCGCCAAGCGCACCCATCAGCGTCGCCATATTGCCCTCGATTTGATGCAGCGTTACCGCCGGGTAACGTTGTTGGAACTGCTGCAGCAGGCTAAAGATCTGCGGATGGAAGGCATCAGAACTGGTAATGCCCAGCGCCAGCCGACCGTTCAGTCCGCGGGCGATCCCTTTCGTCTTTTCGAGCGCCGCATCGCTCAGGGCGAGGATCTGGCAGGCATCCTCATAGAACGACTCCCCCGCTTCCGTTAGCTCAACGCCGCGCGTTAAACGGCGGAAAAGCGGCGTGCCAATTTCCCGTTCAAGCCGTTGAATTTGTTGGCTTAAAGGCGGCTGTGAGATACCAAGTTCTTTTGCCGCTTTAGTGAAATGTCGCGCCTCGGCGACGGCGACAAAGTAGCGCAGATAACGAAGTTCCATATCGAAAACGTCTCAAACAAGCATAGATTCTATATTGGAACTGTGAGCTGAATCGCGTCAACATTTATTTAACCTTTCTGATATTCGTTGAACGAGGAAGCGGGTAATGAACCATTCTGCTGAATGCTCTTGTGAAGAGAGCCTGTGTGAAACTCTACGAGGGTTTTCCGCGCAACATCCCGATAGCGTCATCTACCAGACCTCTCTGATGAGCGCGCTGTTGAGCGGCGTTTATGAAGGCAATACCACCATCGCTGATTTACTCACCCACGGCGATTTTGGCCTGGGAACCTTTAATGAACTGGACGGCGAGCTGATCGCGTTTAGCAGCGAGGTATACCAGCTGCGCGCCGACGGCAGCGCCCGTAAAGCCCGAATGGAACAGCGCACGCCGTTTGCGGTGATGACCTGGTTTCAGCCGCAGTATCGTAAAACGTTCGATAAACCGGTGAGCCGCCAGCAGTTGCACGACATTATCGACCAGCAAATACCCTCCGATAATCTCTTCTGCGCCTTGCGCATTAACGGTCATTTTCGTCATGCGCATACCCGCACCGTACCGCGCCAGACCCCGCCCTACCGGGCGATGACCGACGTGCTCGACGACCAGCCGGTATTCCGCTTCAACCAGCGCGAAGGGGTACTGGTCGGCTTCCGTACCCCGCAGCATATGCAGGGCATTAACGTTGCCGGCTACCACGAACATTTCATCACCGATGACCGTCAGGGCGGCGGTCATCTGCTCGATTATCAGCTCGACCACGGCGTGCTGACCTTTGGCGAAATCCACAAATTGATGATTGACCTTCCTGCCGATAGCGCCTTCCTGCAGGCGGATCTGCACCCGGACAATCTAGATGCCGCCATTCGCTCAGTCGAAAACTAAGGAGATTCTCGTGGATAATCAACATCAACCTCGCCAGTGGGCGCATGGCGCCGACCTGATCGTCAGCCAGCTGGAGGCCCAGGGCGTTCGCCAGGTCTTCGGCATTCCGGGGGCAAAAATCGATAAGGTCTTTGATTCGCTACTGGACTCCTCAATTCGCATTATCCCGGTACGCCACGAGGCCAACGCCGCCTTTATGGCCGCTGCGGTTGGCCGCATCACCGGGAAAGCGGGCGTCGCGCTGGTCACTTCCGGCCCCGGCTGCTCCAATCTGATTACCGGTATGGCCACCGCTAACAGCGAAGGCGATCCGGTGGTGGCGCTGGGCGGTGCGGTAAAACGCGCCGACAAGGCCAAACAAGTGCACCAGAGTATGGATACGGTGGCGATGTTCAGCCCGGTAACCAAATACTCGGTGGAAGTCACCGCATCCGATGCGCTGGCGGAGGTCGTGTCTAACGCATTTCGCGCCGCCGAGCAGGGACGGCCGGGAAGCGCCTTCGTTAGTCTGCCGCAGGATGTCGTCGATGAGCCAGTCCACGCCAGGGTGCTGCCCGCCAGCGAAGCCCCGCAGACCGGCGCGGCCCCGGACGACGCCATTGAGCGAGTGGCGAAGATGATTGCCGGGGCAAAAAATCCGGTATTCCTGCTCGGTCTGATGGCCAGCCAGACGGAAAACAGCGCGGCGCTCCGCGAATTGCTGAAAAAAAGCCATATCCCGGTCACCAGTACCTATCAGGCCGCCGGCGCGGTAAATCAGGACCACTTTACGCGCTTTGCCGGGCGGGTTGGGCTGTTCAATAACCAGGCCGGGGATCGGCTATTGCATCTCGCCGACCTGGTCATCTGTATTGGCTATAGCCCGGTGGAGTATGAACCGGCGATGTGGAATAACGGTAACGCCGCGCTGGTGCATATCGACGTACTGCCCGCTTATGAAGAGCGCAACTATACCCCGGATATCGAGCTGGTCGGCGATATCGCTGCCACGCTGCACAAACTCTCCGGGCGTATTGACCACCAGCTGGTTCTGTCGCCGCAGGCCGCGGAGATTCTTGTTGACCGCCAGCACCAGCGGGAACTGCTCGATCGCCGCGGCGCGCAGCTAAACCAGTTTGCGCTTCATCCGCTGCGCATCGTTCGCGCCATGCAGGATATCGTCAACAGCGACGTAACACTGACCGTCGATATGGGGAGCTTTCATATCTGGATCGCCCGCTATCTCTACAGCTTCCGCGCTCGTCAGGTCATGATTTCCAACGGTCAACAGACCATGGGGGTGGCACTGCCGTGGGCGATTGGCGCCTGGCTGGTGAACCCGCAGCGCAAAGTGGTTTCGGTTTCCGGCGACGGCGGTTTCCTGCAATCCAGTATGGAGCTGGAGACCGCCGTAAGGCTAAAAGCTAACGTCCTGCATATCATCTGGGTCGATAACGGCTACAACATGGTGGCAATTCAGGAAGAGAAAAAATATCAGCGGCTATCCGGCGTTGAGTTCGGCCCGGTGGATTTTAAAGCCTATGCCGAAGCCTTCGGCGCCAGAGGGTTCGCGGTCGAGAGCGCCGCCGCCCTTGAGCCGACGCTGCGGGCGGCGATGGACGTCGATGGCCCCGCCGTGGTCGCCATCCCCGTCGATTACAGCGACAACCCGCTGCTGATGGGCCAGCTTCATCTCAGTCAACTACTTTGAGTCACTACAGAAGGAATCCAGCAATGAAAAAAGTCGCACTCGTGACCGGCGCAGGCCAGGGTATCGGTAAAGCTATCGCCCTTCGCCTGGTTCAAGATGGCTTTGCCGTGGCCATCGCCGATTATAACGATGCCACCGCACAGGCGGTTGCTGACGAAATTAACCAGCACGGCGGCCAGGCGCTGGCGGTGAAGGTCGATGTCTCGAAACGCGATCAGGTTTTTGCCGCCGTTGAGCAGGCGCGTAAAGGCCTTGGCGGTTTTGACGTGATCGTTAACAACGCCGGGGTCGCGCCCTCTACGCCTATCGAAGAGATTCGCGAGGACGTCATCGATAAAGTCTACAATATCAACGTTAAAGGCGTTATCTGGGGCATTCAGGCTGCGGTAGAAGCGTTTAAAAAAGAGGGCCACGGCGGCAAGATCATCAACGCCTGCTCCCAGGCGGGCCACGTGGGTAACCCGGAACTGGCGGTCTACAGTTCAAGCAAGTTTGCCGTGCGCGGCCTGACGCAAACCGCCGCCCGCGATCTGGCGCATCTGGGAATTACCGTTAACGGCTACTGCCCGGGGATCGTCAAAACCCCCATGTGGGCGGAAATTGACCGTCAGGTTTCCGAAGCGGCGGGCAAACCGCTGGGCTACGGAACCCAGGAATTTGCGAAACGCATTACCCTCGGTCGTCTTTCCGAACCGGAAGACGTCGCGGCCTGCGTCTCTTATCTGGCCGGTCCGGACTCCAACTACATGACCGGTCAGTCGCTGCTGATCGATGGCGGTATGGTATTCAGTTAATAATAAATAAGCTCTGACATGGTTTGCCCCGGCCTCAGCGCCGGGGCTTTTTTTCAGCCTTTCGGGAAGATCCACAGATCGTTGACGGGCAAGGTAAGATGGCAACGTTCGGCATCGCGCAGTGCGCTACCGTAGGCGCGAATAGCGAAATCATCGCCTTCGGTGCGAAACAGATACTCCCAGCGGTCGCCGAGATACATACTGGTCAGCAGCGCTAATTCCAGCATGTTCTCTTCAGGCGAGGAGGCTATGCGCAGGCGTTCAACACGAATGACCGCCGTTGCTTCCGCCCCCACGCTGACCCCTTCCCCGGCCATTCCCCACAGTGCCCAGCTGGCGCCCTCAATGCGCGCCCGACCGTTATCCAGATCGGTGACGGTGCCGTGCAGCCGATTATTGCTGCCCATAAACTCGGCGGCAAACAGCGTTCTCGGGCTGCCGTACATCTCCTGCGGCGTTCCCTGCTGCTCGATGACGCCGTTATTGAGCAGCAAAATGCGATCGGAAATCGCCATCGCCTCATTCTGATCGTGGGTCACCATCAGCGCCGACAGACCCAGCTTGACGATCAGTTCGCGCAAAAAGACCCGCGCCTCTTCCCGCAGCTTAGCGTCGAGGTTCGACAGGGGTTCATCCAGCAGAATGACCGGCGGGTTATATACCAGCGCCCGGCCGATGGCCACGCGCTGCTGTTGTCCTCCGGAGAGCTGATGCGGGTGGCGATTGCCAAGATGCCCCAGGCCCAGCTGATCGAGCACGCTCTGCACCCGCTGTTTGATCTCCGCGGCGGCGACCTTACGTAGCCTGAGGGGGTAAGCCACGTTCTCAAATACCGTTTTATGCGGCCACAGGGCGTAGGACTGGAACACCAGACCCAGGTTACGCTCCTCCGCCGGAATTTCACTACGCGGGTTGCCGTCATAAACGCGGGTTTTACCGATAGCGATCGTGCCGCTGGTGGGCTTCTCCAGCCCGGCGACCGCCCGCAGCAGCGTGGTTTTTCCGCTCCCCGATGGACCGAGCAGCGAGACGACTTCCCCCCGCCTCAGCGCCATAGATACGCCCTTCAGTACCGGGTTATCGCCGTAGGTCAGATGCAGGTTTTCTACCGATAATTCAATCATGTAATTTCACTCCAAAGCGCAGGGCGATGCCCAGACCCACGACCACCAGCAGGATATTAATAAACGAGAGCGCGGCGACGATATCGATAGCCCCCGCCGCCCACAGCGACACCAGCATCGAACCGATAGTTTCCGTTCCCGGAGAGAGCAGATAAACCCCGGTCGAATATTCGCGCTCGAAGATAAGAAACATCAGTAGCCAGGAGCCAATCAGGCCATAGCGCGACAGCGGCACCGTGACGTGGCGGGTGATCTGCCCGCGCGATGCGCCGGTACTGCGCGCCGCCTCCTCCAGCTCAGGCGCCACCTGCAGCAGCGTCGAGGAGATGAGCCGCAGGCCGTAGGCCATCCAGACCACGGTATAGGCCAGCCAGACGCTAAAAATGGTATTACGCAGCGCGCGCAGCTGAACAATCAGATGGTCGCGCAGCCACTCAGCCACCGGCAGCGCCGAGAGCCAGCCGTTTTTCAGCGACTGATCCAGCCACATCGGCAGAAACAGAAACACCCACAAAAATGCCAGCCCGGCCAGCAGCCCCGGCACCGCACGCGGCACCAGCACGCTGTAGTCGAGAAAGCGCGTGACGTTATCCGGTTTGCGGTGCATCGCGATGCCTACGAACAGATAGCAGACCACCGCCAGCGCGCCGCCGATGACCCCAATCGCCATAGAGTTAACGATGGCGCGCAGCAAATTCGGCTGCTGCCAGATGTTGCGAAACGTCGCCAGCGAGAGTTCATCCCACAGCGGGACGCCAACCCCCCAGTTCGAAATAAAGGCCCGCAGCGCAACGCCGATCAGCGGTACGCCGATGGTAACCGTTAACCAGGCCACCACGACGATACCGGCGACCCAGCGCCATTTCCCCAGCGGCAGCGCCCGGGCCTGCGATGCTTTCCCCTTCATGGTGACAAAGCGGTTGGCGGTACGCATCAGGCGGCGCTGGAGCATCACCAGCGGAATGGTGATGCAGATCAGCACCACCGCCACCGCTGCCATCAGATGATAGGAAGGCGTGCCGAGCTTGTTGGTCAGTTTATAAAGATAGGTGGCCAGCACCATATTGCCTTCCGGGTCCCCCAGCACCAGCATCAGGCCGAAGACTTCCAGGCCGAGAAAAAACAGCAGTACGCAGGCATAGAGTATGGACGGTCGTACCATCGGCAGGCTCACCGAGGTCATAACCTGCAGCGGCGATGCGCCAACCGTTCGCGCCGCTTCTTCCACATCCGAACCGACGCTGCGCAGCGCGGAAGAGATATAGAGATAGGCGTGTGGAACGTGCGTCAGTCCGGCGATCGCCACGATGCTGAACATTGAATAGATATTCCACGGCACAAAACCGATCAGCTGCTCCGCCCATTGCGAAAAGAAGCCTACTGGTCCCGCCGCCACCACGTAACCAAAGGCCAGCACCATCGGCGATACGAAAATCGGCACCAGAATCAGCGGCTCAATAATCCGTCTGCCGGGTAAATCGGTGCGCACCATTAAAAAGGCGAGGATCCCGCCGAGAGGAATGGCGATCGCCACCAGGCCGAAGGCGAGAATAAAGCCGGATTTTAGCGCCAGATAAAAATCCGGATCGGTAAAGATAAATTCGAAGGCCTCAAGGCTAAATGCCTTCGAGCGGGCAAAAAAGGGTGCCGAGAGAAAGCTCTGCACCACGATAAATAGCAGCGGGACATAAATGGCCAGCGCCGTTATCAGGACAACAATTCCGCGCGGCAACCCCTGCCACTTTCGGCGTAAAATATTCATAAGCGATCCCTTTAAACCTGGCGGGTATCATGTGGGCTGCGCATCCTGAAAAGATGCGCAGCGCCGGAGGGTTATTTCGCCGCGGCGGTGCGCCACTGTTTGATAAATTCCAGGCGTTGTTTCGGCTCAAGATACGCCAGCAGCGTTTCATCGACCGGAATGGGCTTCAGCGCGCTGCCGAGCATTTTGGTCATACCGTCGATATCATTTTTACCTTCGATATCATTGCGCAGGGAGGGAATATCGGCCTGGTTCGCCAGGATGCTTTGCCCCTTTTCCGAGAGCACGTAATCAAACCACAGCTTCGCCGCATTCAGATGCTCGGCTTCTGCGGTAATAAACGAGACCCGCGAGAGCACCAGCACATAATCTTTCGGGTACGAGATACCCAGCGAAGGGTCGTTTTTCGCCCGCGCCTCCGCGTATGAACCGAGGATGTTGTAGCCAATCAGGTTTTCCCCGGAGGAGACGCGCTCCATCATCGTCCCGGTGGACGATTGCACGGTCAGCCCGCCTTTCGCCATTCCCGCCAGGTCGTCAAAGTAGTGAGCATCGGCTTTACTGTCCTGAACCGCCAGCATAAAACCCAGGCCCGATTTTTCAATATCGTAGGTAGTGACCTTGCCCTTGAACTTATCAGCCTGACCGGCGATCAGCTTCGCCAGCGCGGTGTGCGAATCAGGAACATCCCCTTGCGGGATCAGGCGCTTATTATAGATAAAGACCACCGGTTCATAGGTGGTGCCGTAGGCTTTTTGCTGCCAGACCGCCCATTTCGGCAGCTTATCTTGTTCCGGGGAGGCATACTGTTCCGCATAATCGGTGGCAAGCTTCAGCGCCGTATCCATTGAAGAGCTCCAGACCACATCGCCGCTTCCGCCGCCCGCTGCCTGCTCGCTGATATAACGGTTGTACAATTCGGTACTGTTCATATCGTTATATTCAACTTTAATGCCGGGATATTGCGCTTCAAAACCTTTAATTAACGGACCTGCGGCCTTAGTATCCGTGGTTGAGTAAATCACCACCTTGCCTTCTTTAATCCCCGCATCCACGACCTTTTGATAATCCGCCGGATAGCCCTGAGGGAGCGCAGCAAAGGCCTGACCGGAGAATATGGCCGTCAGTGAAATCACTAAGCCACTAATTTTCATATACATAAAATCAACCTTTAAGCATCATTTATTAAATGTAAATTTAACATATAGCGTGACGTAAGAACCTTGCAACGCCTGGGAATGTTTTTTTACGGCTTTTGTGACGCTGACGTAATTTAAATGATGGTGATTGAGATTTGGCAAAAGCCTAAAACGTTGAGGTGATGAAATATTAAGAAAAGATTAAGTTTTTCTGTTTTTAAACCTGCCGAATAAGGCATTCTTAAATAAACGAATAAAACTTGTTGGCGCAGGACGCGGTAAATCGCTGACTTCCATATCATGAATGGCAGCGGCTGATAGCCGACGCTACGGAGTCAGTATGTATAAGCGAAAACTCCCGGGTCGCGGCTGACGCCTTACCCGGACTACGGGACCGCTGACGGTGTGAATCCGTAGCCTGGCTAAGCGCAGCGCGGGCCGGGTGAACGCTAAGCTGCATTTGGCTTTACACCTGTCCCGGAGGCGGTGCTGACGCACCTGTCCGGGCTACCGTCCCGCGAACCTGTAGCCCGGCTAAGCGCAGCACGAGCAGGGGAATTTACCGTTGCGCCAGCTGGCGCAAAACCGTTCGTAGTTCATCGGGCTTACGCATCCCCTGATGCCAGTCCAGCACCCTACCGTCGCCATCAATTAATATTGATGTTGGCGTACCGATAACCTGATAGCGCTCCTGAGTTATTTTCAGCCGATCGCGCAGCACCGGATAGCTAATCCCATGCTTCGCCAGCAGCGGCGCGATATCCACGGTATCCGGATCGGTATTCACCCCCACCACCACCAGCTTATCCGGCCAGCGCTGGCTGAGCGCCTGTAAGGTATCCATCTCTGCCAGACAGCCGCCGCAGCCTGCGGACCAGAAATTAAGATAGACCGCCTTCCCTCGCCAACGATCGAGGCTGACCGGCGACTCCTGTAAATCGAATGCCGCCAGCGCAGGTGCCGTTTCGCCGCGAGCCAGCTTCTCTTCTTTGCAGCCGCTAAGCAGCGCCAGCGTCAGAAACAGCATCACTTCAGGCATGCGCATGATGATTCACCTCCTCGCCGAGATACTTTCCGTGCTGCAAACGCACGATGCGGTCAGCGAATTGACCCAGCGCCGGATTGTGGGTCACCATCACAATGGTTCGCCCCTGGCGGTGTAAATCGGTCAGCAGATCCAGCACCCGCTGCTCGTTCTCTTCGTCAAGGTTACCGGTCGGCTCATCGGCAAAAATAACCGGCGGCTCGTTAACCAGCGCCCGGGCAATGCAGACGCGCTGCTGTTCCCCGCCCGACAGCTGGCTCGGTAAATGGGTCACGCGATGCTCAAGTCCCACCTGAGCCAGCACCGCTCTGGCGGCGCTCTCATCCACCACGCTGTGGTAATGCTGCGCCAGCATGATGTTTTCCAGCGCCGTCAGAAACGGGATGAGATGGAACTGCTGGAAGACGAGGCCAATTTTCTGCGCGCGAAAGCGACGGCGCCCCTCTTCATCCAACGCCGCGGCGTCGGTGCCATCCAGGATCACCTGTCCTTCACTGGCGGTATCCAGACAGGTAAGAATGTTCATCAGGGTCGTTTTGCCGGAACCGGAGGCGCCCATGATGGCAACAAACTCGCCGCGTGCGATGCGCAAATTAATATCCTCCAGCGCCGTAACTTCCCCGAACCGCTTATATAAATGACGCGTTTCAATCGCCATTTGACGCAAAGACGTGACGGTCATGGCGTTACTCTCCTTTCAGCACTTTCGCCGGTTCGACGCTCACCGCGCGCCGCACCGGAACAATGGCCGCCAGCAGGGCGACCAGTAAAGACAGAACCAGGGTCAGCGGCAGCACCGGCAGACGCAGCGAGATGCTGGCGTTAAACACCGTTAGTCCCAGCAGCTGCGCCAACAGATAGCCCAGCCCCCAGCCGCAGACCACCGCCGCGAGGGTAATAATGCTGGTCTCCAGCAGCATCTGGCGGGTAATATCGCCGTTGCTGGCGCCCAGCGCTTTTTGCAGCGCAAACTCTTTCGCCCGCTCACCGACAATCGCCATCAGAGTGGTGTTAACGCACAGGGACGACAGCGCGAGGATCACCATCGACACCAGCCCCATCAGCCCCTTAATTTTATCCAGCACCTGCCCCTCGGAAGCCGACACTTTGCGCACCGGACGAATCTCAAGGTTCGGGTACTGATGCTGCAGCTGGCTGGCATAGCGCTCCACCTGGCCCAGGTCATTGCTGACGCTAAGCAGCCCGTGACTGATCGCGCCGGGCTTTTGCAGCCAGGACTGCGCCACATCGAGGCTGACGATCAGCATATTGTCGGTCGCGTCCCCCGCCTCTACGATGCCTTTAATCAGCAGCGTTTTACGCCGGCTATGGTCTACCAGCGTCACGCTATCGCCAACATTCAGTGCCAGGCGCTGCGCCAGTTTGACGCCAATCATCGCGTTGCGATCGTCAAAGCTGACGCCGATCCAGCTGCCGTTGACCTGCCAGTAAGGCACCAGCTTTTGCAGCGACTCAAACCACACCCCGACCATCACCACTTTCTCCAGCTCAGTACGCGCCGTACCGTACAGCCACGGACTGGCGCCGTGAATCAGGCCCGCCGGCGCGCCATCAAGAATGGCCTGAAGCTCCGGCTGCGGCATGCTGGCGCCGTGGCCCGGACCAATATAAAAATTGGCGCCGAAGGTGCGCAGCTCTTCGCTCATTTTGCTATTGATATCGAACCACACGGCGGAGAGTGCGGTCACGATGGTCGCCCCTACCGCCAGCGCGGCAAACACCACGCTGACCCGCTGCATTCTCAGCCGCAGCGCTCGCCACACCAGCAGCCACAGCATGTCGCGCTTAGCGGCCATATAGCACCTCCACAGGGTAAAGACGAGCGATCCGGCGGGCCGGGAACCAGGTACCGATTAAAGCAATCAGCACCGCTATCACCAGCACGCAGGGCACCACCACCCAGGCAAAATTCAGCGGCGTAGCAAACAGCATCAGGCCAATAGCCTTTGCCAGCCCCCAACCGGCGATACAGCCCAATGCGCCGCCGACCAGGCCGCCCAGCGCCGCCTCAAGGTAAAACAGCAGCAAAATTTGCCACTGGCGGGCGCCCAGCGCTTTCATGAGACCAATCTCTTTGGCGCGCTCCATAATCGTGCTGGTCATCAACGAGGCGATGCCCATCGCCGCCGCAGCCAGCGCGGCCAGAGTCACCACCCCCATCAGCAGCTGAATTTTGTCGATAACCACACCTTCCGAAGCAGCAACCTGCCAGACCGGACGCACCTCGGCGCCGGAAATGGCCTCTTCCAGCTGGTGGGCGATGGACGATACGTAGGCGGTGCAGTACCAGAGATCGTACTCTTCGGCATTCAGCGCCTCGAGATCCTCACGGGCACGGCGCGACAGCTCGTTCTCCGGTACCGTCAGCGCCGAGACGCGGATCGCCTGCACTTTTCCCGGTAGACCGAGCAGCTGCTGCACGACGCTAAGCGGCATCACCAGTTGGTTATCCTCATCGCCGCCGCTGGACAAAATACCGCTCACCTGGACGTTCAGCACCCTATCCGCAACGTTGAGGGCCAGGCGATCGCCGGGCTGCCAGCCGTAGTTTCGCGCCAGCGCGTGACCGACCAGCGTTTGCGGCGTCTCGCCGACCGGCTCCTGCGGCCATGCGCCGGTCACCTGCCAGAAGGGGCTGACCGTCCGCTGTCCGGTCTCGTACCCCTCTTCATCCGGGATACTGACCGGCTGGCTAAAAAAAGTGCCCAGCACGCGAATATCCTGTCCTGCCACGTTTACCTCGCCGCCGAGCATCGGGGCAAAGCCAACGATGTTATTGCGCCAGAAAATATCTTTGATGTTCGGCAGCTCGGATTCATCAAGAAAGTCGTCGCTGGCCAGCGGGTTGCTTTGCTCGCTGAACAGCGCGGGCAGCGCCGCCTGCCCGGCGGGCTCAATTAAAATATTGGCGCCGTAGGATTTCAGCTCGCGGGACATCTTGTCGCCGATATCGATAGAGACCGCCAGCAGCGCCGAGATCAGGCTGGTCGCCAGAAACACGGTCAATACCGCCAGCGCTTTGCGCCGCAGGTTGCGCCCCCACGACTGGTAGATCATTCGCCACAGCATGGTTACTCCTCCTTCACCGCGTCGGGCACAAACTGCTCTGGCGCATTGCGGAAACGGTCATAGTTGGCTTCAGAGGAGAAGAACCAGGTTTTACCGCCATAGCTGTATTTGTAGTCGGCGCGGGTGTTGGTCAGGGTGGAGCCATCCACCGGGTCGGTGACGTTAATCGTCAGGACGGTAGAGAAATAGTTACCTCCGCTGGCCAGCGCCGCGCCGGGTATCGTCAGCTGTTTGTCATCGTTGCGCCAGCCGTCGATCGGCACCGGGTTACAGCCGCCGGGCTTGCCAATCGAGGGGATAAAAATGTGCACACCGCAGGCGACACAAATCACCTGATTGCCTTCCATAACGTAGCCCTGATCGCCGCACAGCAGGCAGGCGTCAAACACCACGCCAAAGCGCAGCTTATCGGGATAGCGGTTAATGATAAAAAAGCGAATCGCTTTGCCGTCGTCCGCCACCCAGACGAAGCGATGCAGTTTGCCATCTCGAACCTGCTCGACCGGAATATGCACCTGGCCGTCGGCGGCCAGCGTAACCGCCTGCGCCTCGGACAAGCGCGGCGGCTGCGAAGCCACCAGATTCCACCATAGCTGGCCGCCGATAATCGCCAGCGCGCAGCAAACGGTGGTCAACCACAAACGGCTGGCTTTACGGCGTTCGGCCAGCGCAAGGCGGCGGGAGATGGGGTCCTCCGCGGCTTTAACCGCCCAATAATAGCGGCGTAGCGCCGGGATCCAGCACAGACACAGCAGCAGCAGTATCGCGGCGGCGGCCCAGTTATACATCGCCGCGTTGTTGGTCACCCTGGCGACAAAGCTCAGCAGCGGTTTCAGCAGCGGTAGCACCTGTAGCTTCATCAACAGCAGCAGCAGGTTACCGCCGAGCGGTAGCCACAGCAGGACCAACAGCAGCAGGGCCAGCGGCCAGTAGAAGCCGCGCATTCTGCGCAGCAGCATGGCGCAGAGCGCGCAGGCAAGGCACAGCAGCGCGAACGCCACAGCCAGCGCGGTGATATTCAGCAGCAGATCGGTGTTCAGAACGTGCGTGGAGGTCAATCCGCCCAGGTTCGGGTCCAGCGCCCAGTGCCGGGCTGCGCCGAAAGTGAGGAGCCATTGCCACAGATAGCGAACGCGCGGCGAAGACCAGCTGAAGCTCAGTAAAAACAGCAGCGATACGAGGATTTCAGCGCCGACCAGCAGAAGCTCCAGCGTCTGGCTCGGGCGAATATACAGCCCGGCCAGTAGTCCGCAGCCCAGCGCGGTAAGCAGCGTCCAGACCAGCGGACGCAGGACGGGAGGCGCGCCGCGCGCCCAGAGTACGGCGGAAAGCAGCGCAATGCAGAAAAAGGCCTGTAGCGTCGTGACGAAAAAATAGCTCATGACTTTAACTCAGTACGGCGGATGAATAACACGCCGCAGGATGACCGCCCGGCCATCCTGCGTGAAAACACTCGCATCTGAGGATGCTGAGACTGATGACAACCCTGCTTTAACGATGGCGTCGCATTTCTGGCGGCTAACGCCTCACTCTGCTTACAAAAAAGTAATATCAGCAAGTTATGCGTTACCACAGGATCGCGGATGCGAAACGGAGATTTGCAGCAGAGCGCGCTTTGTCAACAATCTGAGCCTCCGGAGACGCTTAGTTCAGACCGACATATTTAAACTCATAGCTCACATCAAACGGCTTCCACCAGCGGCCGACGCCGGTTTCACTATCGGTATGGCGGTGCATCCCGGCTTTCGACGGCGGGTCAATGTGGTAGGTGACTTTATAGTTACCCACGCCCATCATCTTGATGTTCGCGCCGTAGTGCGGGCCGTCGCTCGCCACCATCGGCATAAAGGTGCCTTCCTGTTTTTCGCCGGTATCGCTATTGACCAGGGTGTAGGAGATCGTCAGATAAGGGATCCATTCACCTGCGCCAAAACCATTTTTTCCGCCTTCTACCGCGTGAATATCCGCTTCCAGATGGATATCCGACTTCGCTGCCGGCAGCCCCATGCCGCGCGGCTCCATATCAATAGGCTGCAGGTAAACCGCGGCGATCTCCATTTCATTCATGGTGACCGGCTCGCCGGCCGGATACTCTTTAAAGGCCAGCGCCGCGGGCGCGGTGAAGATACTGGCCAGGGTGGCGCTGATCATCAGGGTCTTCTTCATGGTCATCTGACTCATCCTCTCGTCTTAAAATGGTTAGCAATGCGTTTTTATGGTTTCAGCGGGTGCCTGACGACGGCGCATGATCCATAGCGCCGCCAGCGCCGCGAGCAGCAATATGCTCTGCGGCAATAGCGTTTCCACATAGGGGTAAATTCCCAGCCAGCTGATTTCCGGTATTCCGGCGATCAGCGTTGGCTGAAATAGTTTGCCCTCCACCAGTTCCAGTACCCCTTTTCCGGCGAAGACAAACGCCATCAGGTACATAAAACCGCCGGTGAACAGGAAGAAGGGTTTGAGCGGTAGCCGGACCACCGAGTAGCGCATGACGAGCCAGGCGATCAGCAGAACGACACAGCCGATAACAAACCCGGCGCCGATGGCAAGATGGCCCGGCAGCCCCTGGGCATCGCCAATCAGGGCGTAATAGAACAGCACCGTTTCGGCCCCCTCGCGGTAGACCGCAAGGAAGCTGGTTAACCACAGTCCCACCAGCGAACCGCGCGACAGCGAATGGGAGAGTTTGCCCTCAAGCCAGGCCTTCCAGTGGCGGGCTTCAACTTTGGACAGTAGCCAGTAGCTCATAAGGAACAGCATCACTACCGCAATCAGCATAGTGATCCCCTCCAGCAGCTCGCGGCTGGCGCCGGATTGAGTAAACAGCAGCTGGAAGATAAACGCCGTCGCCACGCTGGCGACCAGCGCCACCATCACCGACTGGCGGATCAGCGGCAGTTTGTCGTGATGGTTGTTTTTAACCAGATACGCGACGATAGCCGCCACAATCAGCAGCGCTTCCAGCCCTTCGCGCACGATGATCATCAGGCTATAGAGCAGCAGGCTCCACTGGGTCTCTTCGCCTTCGCCAAGCATGGTGACCGCTTTTTGCAGATCCGCCTCAAGGGCGGCGGCTTCCGCGGCCAGCCTCTCCTGCGGCTGTCCGGCCTTCATCAGGCTGACCATACGGGTAAAATGGGCCTCCAGAGAAGTTTTAAAGGCCGCATCGCGAGAACCGATTTTGTTCTCCATCCCGGTGGCTTCAAAGCGGTCGAAATAGATGTCCTGTACGTCGAGGATCGCCTCCTGCCCCTCCCCATTTTGATAGCGCGTTAGCGCGGCGTTGATGCTCTGGTTAATCCCCTGGGCGACGCTTGCCCAGTCCGCGCGGGCGGTCGTTTCATCAGCCAGCGCGGCGTTATCGGCGCCAGAGGGAGCGCCCATCGGCCGATCGTCGCGGGTGGTTGGCAGACCCGGCAGAATGTCTTCCAGATCCTGTAATAGCGTGGTGACCTGATACGACACCTCGTTCAGGCGGTCAGGCTGGGCGGCCAGAGTCAGCAGCGCGCTAAACTGTTGGTTAATGGCGGCCGCTTCCTTCGCCGAGCGATTTTGCCGCACCGAGGTTTCCATTCCGGAGTTTTTAAATCCCTGATACTGCGCCTGCTGCACCTGCTGGCTGGCCTGCGCGTAGTTGCCGGCCTGATACTCCGTTACCGCCTGCGCCAGCCTGTCGTCAAGGGTGCGGAAGCTCTCCTGCCAGTGCTGCGCAATGTCATCGCGCGTAAGCGCGGTATGCTGCTCTTCCGCCACCAGCCGATGCCCGCCGTCCAGCACCGGCTCAACTTCACGCAGCGCCTGCTTCAGCCCGTCGATACGTGCCTGCACCTCGCCGATCGGTTTGCCTTCACCGATCATGCGGCGGATCTCGCCGAAAGTGCTCTCCATCTCGTAGCTCTTACGCGCCGAGATATTGATCCGAATTGGCCCTTCAAGGTTTTCAAACACTTCAAAGTAGGCCATTTGCACTTCGCGCCGCGCGTCGGTATTTTTTTGCTGCTGATAAAGTTCTGCCGTTTTATCAAGACGTTGCTCGATATCTTCGATATAAGGCGCATACTGGGTCTGCGCCATCGCGCACGCGCTGCCAAACAACAGGCTCAACAGCATCAGCAGCAGGAAGGAACGAGGGCCGGTCATGACAAATCCCTTGTGAGTTAATGATAATGATTATCGTTGTCATTTTTACTCGCAATGTACATGACCTGGATCATGAAAATGTCAACCTGTGACAATTTATGTAAAATGTTGCAAAGAAATAATTATTAATAACTATCCGTTATTAGCGCGTGAGCGACGCCTGGCTTGCGCGAAATAGCTGTCGTGAGCGCATAAAAAAACCGGCGCGATCTTCGCGCCGGTTATGAGGCATATTTTGGCTTGTTCGATATTAACGGCGTAATATCTCAGGGTTATGCTGTAGCTGCCGGAGAAAATTGCCGTAGCCCTGCTCACCCACCCAATAATTAATACTCTTCTCGACGCCGACGGAGGTTAACGTCGCGCCGCTGATACCATCCACGGTGTAATCATCGTGCTGGCCAGGAGTATTTTGTACGACCTTCAGCGCCGGCTGGCCGTTATTATCGCGTATTTTTTTGCCCGGCCATTGGCGACGCCATTCGGGATCTGTCACGCGCGCGCCCAGCAGCGGCGTCTCATTTTGCTGATAATACAGCAGGTCTTTTACCGTGCGACCATCGGTAGCCAGCGCGATCAGGCCATACATCATCGATTTTGCCCCTTTACCGTAAAAGGGCAGTATAACCTGCTGAATTTCATTATCATTATTGCGAATAAGATAAACCACTGCCCGCGGGCAGCGCTGGCGAATAGGCGTCGGGTTCTGCGCTACTGCCGGTTCACCGCAGCCTTTTTGCCCAGCGGTATCCTCTCCCGGCGCAACAAACTGGCCGCTATCCAGATTAACCTGACGGACGATCACCCGTTTTGCATAGAGCGATTTCAGCGCCTGCGGATCGCGAGGTTCGTTGCCGGTTAAACCCGCCACCTGCAGCACCGCATTTTCTGTCGCCGCATTTTCCGGTACGGCATAATTGTCTTTGGACAGTAAAAACCAGGCGACAACAATTGCAAAAATAAGAATACAAAACACCATCAAAATTAAAACAATAATTTTACCTTTACGCATGCGCTTCATTTTCCCATCGGTTGGCATCCTTAATACAGAGTGCAATCATTTGCCTCTGGCTGTCCAGAGCTGATGATAATTATTATCGTTATCACTAATTCTGCGAAGCGCCAAAGCCGGCGGGATAAATATCCCCGACTGCAGAGAAAAATATCTCCCCCCTATTTTTTATTTCTCCCCTGTTCTCTGGAGATGATCGCCCAGCGTAACGACAGCCGCGCGCAAACCTTGATCTTCGCCGTTGCTCAGCGCAGCATGGAACGGCAAACACACTAAAACAATAATCCGCAACCCACTCACAGGAGAGAATCAGTGCAAACAGGACATCGCTTCCAGGCCACGGATCTGCATCATTTTGTTAAAACCCTTTTCGCCCATATGGGAAGCTCCCCCACCGAAGCGTCGCTTATCGCCGACCATCTGGTTGCCGCCAACCTGGCCGGGCATGACTCCCACGGCGTAGGCATGATCCCGAGCTACGTACGATCCCACGCGCAGGGCTATCTGCAGCTCAACCGCCACGCCAGCGTGATGAAGGACGCGGGTGCGGTTGTCACGCTGGACGGCAACGGCGGCTTCGGCCAGGTCGTGGCCCATGAAGCCATGCAGATCGGTATTGAGAAGGCGAAACAGCACGGTATGGCCGCCGTGGCGCTGCGCAATGCGCATCATATTGGCCGCATCGGCTACTGGGCGGAACAGTGCGCCGCCGCCGGAATGATCTCTATCCATTTCGTAAACGTGGTTGGCAACGTGATGGTCGCCCCCTTCCGCGGCAAAGATAGCCGCTTCGGCACGAACCCGCTGTGCGTGGTTTTTCCGCGCGCCGGCCATCCGCCGCTGCTGCTGGATTACGCCACCAGCGCCATCGCTTTTGGTAAAACCCGCGTTGCCTGGCATAAAGGCGTGCCGGTCCCCGCAGGGTCGCTGATCGACGCTCGCGGCGTCCCCACGACCGACCCGGCGGTGATGCAGACATCGCCGCTGGGGGCGCTGCTGACCTTTGCCGAACACAAAGGCTACGCGCTGGCGACGCTGTGCGAAATTATCGGCGGCGCGGTATCCGGCGGTAAAACTTCGCATCAGGAGACGCTGCAGGGCAGCGTGGACGCTATCTTCAACTGCATGACCACCATTATTCTCAGCCCGGAAGCGTTCGATGCGCCGGATATGCAGCGCGAGACCGAAGCGTTTATCGACTGGTGTAAACAGTCGCCGCACGAGCCGGACGCGCCGATTCTGGCCCCGGGCGAGTGGGAAGAGGCTAACCGCCAGCAGCGCCTGGCGGAGGGCATTCCGCTGGACGCCGGAAGCTGGCAGGCGATTTGCGCCGCCGCCGAAGAAGTCGGTTTACCCGCCGACACCCTCGCGCGGCTGCGGCAGAAGCTGGCCTGATTTTCCCGCCATGACGCCCGCCCGGGCGTCATGTCATCGTCATTAGTGTCGACATCACTGCCGCCATCTCTTTTCCGAACAAATATTATCTTTATATTCAATGAATTAATTTTTGGCACGCGCTGTGCATAACGCTTGCGTCATTTGCCGGTACGCTGGCTTATGGCGCCCTGACACCGGCGGGCCGGGCCCGGTCTGTCCGTTGTTGTTTATTCACTGTTAACAGGTCTGTTACTGATGAAAAAAATCACGAGCGTTTGCCCTTATTGCGGGGCCGGTTGCAAACTTAAGCTGGTCGTCGAAAACAATAAAATTATCCGAGCCGAAGCCGCTGATGGCGTCACCAACCAAAATCAGCTGTGCCTTAAAGGCTATTACGGCTGGGATTTTCTCAACGATACCCAGCTGCTGACGCCGCGTCTGCAGCAGCCGATGATTCGCTATCAAAAAGGCGGCAAATTCACCCCGGTAAGCTGGGATGAAGCTATCCGCTATACGGCGAAAAAACTGCGTGAAATAAAGGAGAAGCATGGCCCGCGCGCCATTATGACGACCGGTTCATCCCGCGGTACCGGCAATGAAACCAACTATGTGATGCAGAAGTTCGCCCGCGGCGTGCTCCACACCAATAACGTCGACTGCTGCGCCCGCGTCTGCCACGGCCCGTCGGTAGCCGGACTTCAGCTGGCGCTGGGTAACGGCGCGATGAGCAACTCGATCAGCGATATCGAAAACTCAAAATGCCTGCTGGTCTTCGGCTATAACTGCGCCGACTCTCACCCTATCGTCGCCCGCCGGGTGATTAAAGCCCGGGAAAACGGCGCGAAAATCATCGTCTGCGACCCGCGCCGTATCGAAACCGCGCGCATCGCCGATCGCCATCTGCAGCTCAACAACGGCAGCAATATGGCGCTGGTCAACGCCTTCGCCCACGTCCTGCTGGAAGAGGATCTCTATAACCACGATTACGTCGACCGTTTTACCGAGGGGCTGGACGCCTATCGCGAAACGGTAAAAGACTATTCACCTGAAGCCGTTGAGGAGATAGTCGGCGTGCCAGCCGCTGAAATTCGCCAGGCGATGCGCATGTTTGCCGCCGCCCCCTCCGCGACCATTATGTGGGGCATGGGCGTCACCCAGTTCGGCCAGGCGGTGGACGTCGTCAGAGGGCTGGCCAGCCTCGCGCTGTTAACCGGTAACCTCGGACGCGCCAACGTCGGCGTAGGCCCGGTGCGCGGGCAAAACAACGTTCAGGGCGCCTGCGATATGGGCGTATTGCCAAATATGTTCCCCGGATACCAGGACGTCACCGACGCCAGCGTTCGCGATAAGTTTGCTAAAGCATGGGGCGTTAACCCGGCGGTCATGGACGACCAGGTCGGCACCCGAATCACCGAAGTGCCGCACAAAGCGCTGGCCGGCGAAATCAAAGCCTACTACATCATGGGGGAAGATCCGCTGCAAACGGAAGCCGATTTGGGCCTGGTGCGCAAAGGGATTGAGGCGCTCGATTTCGTGGTGGTGCAGGATATCTTTATGACCAAAACCGCAGAGATCGCCGATGTGCTGCTGCCCGCCACCTCCTGGGGCGAACACGGCGGCGTCTTCACCTGCGCCGATCGCGGTTTCCAGCGCTTCGAGCAGGCGGTTATCGCCACCGGCAACGTTAAGCGCGACTGGGAAATCATTTGCCTGCTGGCCAGCGAAATGGGCTACCCGATGCATTACGACAATAACCAGCAAATCTGGGACGAAATGCGCGAGCTTTGCCCCCTGTTCTACGGCGTCACTTATGAAAAAATGGGCGATATGAACCACGTTCAGTGGCCGTGTCCGACGCTGGATCACCCCGGTACGCCGTGGCTGTATAAAGATAATCTCTTCGACACGCCGACCGGCAAAGGCCAGCTGTTTGCCGCCCCGTGGCGAGCGCCGGCCGAAACCCCGGATGAAGCCTACCCGCTGGTGCTCTGTACCGTGCGCGAAGTGGGCCACTACTCGTGCCGTTCGATGACCGGTAACTGCGCGGCCCTGCAGTCGCTTGCCGATGAGCCGGGCCGGGTGCAAATCAATCGCGCCGACGCGCAGCGTCTCGGCATCGCCGATCAGCAGCTGGTGTGGGTGAGCTCGCGACGCGGTAAGGTGATTACCCGCGCCGACATTAGCGATCGCATTAACCAGGGCGCGGTGTATATGACCTACCAGTGGTGGGTGGGTGCCTGTAACGAGCTGACGCAGGATAATCTCGATCCGATCTCGAAAACGCCGGAAACCAAATATTGTGCGGTGAAGGTAGAGGCTATTGCGGATCAGCGCTGGGCCGAGCAGTATGCATGGAACAGCTACAGCGAGATGAAAGCCCGCCTGAAAGCGGCCGTGAACGTGTAAAACACCGGAGGGAGAGACGCGCTTCTCCCTCCATATCAAGTTTTGCTCCCGGGGGCGGCGCGCAACGCGCCTTGCCCGGGCTACGGGTTCAGTGCCGTCTGCGGGCCGGTAGCCCGGACAGATGCGCAGCATCGCCTCCGGGATCGGTCTCTTACGCCAGCAGCGTCTCCACCAGCGTCGTCCACAGCGCCACGCCGTGCGGAATCAGTTCATCGTTAAAATCATAGCCGGCATTATGCAGCGGCTTTGACGCCGTCTCGCCATCGGTGCCGATCCAGAAATAAGCGCCCGGGCAGGCCTCCAGCATGCAGGCAAAATCTTCCGATGCCATGGACGGATTACCGTTCCAGATCACCGCCGACTCGCCCAGAAGCGCACTCGCCACCTCACGAACTTTCTGCGCTTCAGCAGGATGGTTGGTGGTCACCGGATAGCCGGGATACCAGGCGATTTTGCCTTCCACGTCTGATACCTGCGGCTGGGCGGCGACATAGCTCTCGATCAGCCCCCTGACCCGCTCGCGCACCTGGTTGTTCAGGCAGCGAAAGGTGCCGCGCAGCACGACTTTATCCGGCAGCACGTTAATCGCCTCCCCGCCGGAAATCTGGGTAATGCTTACCACCGTGGATTCCTGCGGCGACAGGCGGCGCGACGGAATGGTTTGCAGCGCCATAATCAGCTGCGCCGCGGCGACAATCGGGTCCGCCCCGCGCTCCGGCATCGCCGCATGGCAGCTCTTGCCGGTCAGGGTGATTTCAAACGCATCGAGAGAGGCCATCATCGCTCCGCTGCCGATCGCCACCTGGCCCAGCGGCATACCCGGCCAGTTGTGCAGCGCGTAAATGGCATCCATCGGGAAGCGCGCAAACAGCCCCTCTTCCACCATTTTACGCGCGCCGCCCAGGTTCTCTTCAGCAGGCTGAAAAACAAAGTGCACGGTGCCGCGAAAGCGGCGGGTTTGTGCCAGATGCGCCGCCGTCGCCAGCAGCATCGCGCTGTGACCATCGTGGCCGCAGGCGTGCATCACGCCCGGATTTCGCGATTTATAGCCGACGCCGCTCAGCTCGTTTATCGGCAGCGCATCCATATCGGCCCGCAGGCCAATTACCGGACCCGGGCCGTTCTCCAGCGTCGCGACCACGCCCGTACCCGCCAGCCCGCGATGCACCTGAAGGCCAAATGAAGCGAGCAGTTCAGCCACCCGGCGCGACGTTTCCTGTTCCTGATACCCCAGCTCAGGGCAAGCATGAAAATCACGTCGCCAGCGAATGGCCTCGGCGATCAGTGAAGGGGACACAGCCATGACATACTCCTTTCCTGCACAGCTTCAGCGCTGAACGAGTGTTTTATGCGATTTTTTAGGGCTACGGGTAACCCGCTAGCCTATTGGTTATATCCTTTCGCCCGCTCGCTGACAACTTCCGCCAAACCCAGCGCCAACGCGCCCCTGCGCGGCATCGGCCTGCACTGCGTTTTTTTGTAGTCATATCAACGGTGACATAAGGCGTGCGATTAATTATTATGCAGCTATACTGGCGTTTTGCCGAATAATTCACTCTACAGACCTCCTTAACCGAAAATAAAATGTTCAACCCAGAGCAGAATCGTCTTGCCCCCACGCTGGCGATGATCATGGCGGCTTCATTAGTGGGATTTATCACCGGATACACGGTGCCCTTAATCAGTCTGGAGCTGGCGCAGCAGCAGATTGATACCGTTTACGTCGGCCTGCTGGCCGCGCTTCCGCCAGCGGGGATGATGATCTCCTCCTTCCTCTCACCCGCGCTGTGCCGGCGTTTCGAGATGGGGCTTCTGCTCTCCGTCAGCCTGGTGGCGCTGGCGGCAGCTACGATCGCCTCCTGCCTGTCGTTTGATATGCTTCATCTCCTGCTGCCGCGTCTGGTGACCGGCCTGGCGTCAGGGGTAATTATCGTCATTGGCGAAAGCTGGATCACCGGCGGCGCGGCGGGGAAAAATCGGGCCACCCTGACCGGCATTTATGCCTCCGCCTTTACCGGCTGTCAGCTGGCGGGGCCGCTGCTGATCTCCGCCGGAGAGGCCTGGCAATCCTGGACGCTGCTGCTGGTCGGCGTGGTGACCCTCGCCTGCCTGCTGATGCTGCGCCACCTGCCAACCGGCAGCCGCGAACGGCTGGCGGAACGGGCCAGCTGGCGCAGCCTCGGCGCTTTTTTACCGGTGCTGGCTTCCGGCGTTTTCTGCTTTGCCTTTTTTGATGCCAGCATACTGGCGCTGCTGCCGCTTTACGGTATGGATAAAGGGCTGAATGAAGTGACGGCGGTATTGCTGGTTACGGTAGTACTTACCGGCGATGCCGTATTTCAGGCGCCGCTGGGCTGGATTGCCGACCGCTTCGGCATCCGCCGCGTACATCTGACCTGCGCAATGGTCTTCTGCCTCGCCCTGCTGGCCCTGCCGTTCCTGCTGGCATCGTACATCCAGCTGATTGTCGGCTGCCTGATTCTCGGCGCCGCGGCGGGGGCACTCTATACCCTATCGCTGGTCCGCGCCGGGAAAACCTTCTCCGGGCAGAAGCTGATTATGATCAACGCCCTGCTGGGCTTCTTTTGGTCTGCAGGCAGCGTGGCCGGCCCGGTGGTCAGCGGCTTGTTGATTAGCGTCTCGGGCTATGACGGCCTGCTTATCACGCTGTTTGTCAGCGGCGCGCTGTTCCTGCTGATTCAATGCCTGGGTAAAAACGAAAAAGCGCTACTGGCGGACGAACGTGAGCGCGAAGAAGAGAGGGATGATATTCGCGAGGCGGCGCAGTAACGCTTAAGGGCAGTCACGGTTTGACAGAACGAAAGCGCCCTCATCGCCCGCGTAAGGTCTTCTCCCCGGCAGCGCCGTCGCGCGCCGGGGCCGGGAGTCGTTACAGCACTTTACTTAAAAACGCGGCGGTGCGCGGGTTAGTCGGCGCGCCAAAGATCTGCGCCGGTTTACCCTCTTCCTGAATGATGCCCTGGTCGATAAAGATAACCCGGTCGGCCACTTCACGGGCAAAGCCCATCTCGTGGGTTACGATCACCATGGTCATCCCTTCGCTGGCGAGATTTTTCATCACCTCCAGCACGTCGCCCACCAGCTCAGGATCGAGCGCCGAAGTGGGCTCATCAAACAGCATAATCGATGGCTTCATCGCCAGCGCGCGCGCGATGGCCACGCGCTGCTGCTGGCCGCCGGAAAGGCTGGAGGGCCAGGCGTCGCGCTTATCGCTCAGTCCGACTTTCGCCAACAGCTCTTCCGCCAGATGCGTTGCCTCCGCACGCGCCATGCCGCGCAGGCTCATCGGGGCCATAATCAGGTTTTCCAGCACCGTTTTGTGCGGGAACAGATTGAAGCGCTGAAAAACCATACCAACGCTTTCCCGCATCTTATTCAGGTCGGTCGCGCGATCGTGAGCGGCATAGCCGTTCACCTCGACTTCGCCTTCGCTAACGGTTTCCAGCGCGTTCATGCAGCGCAGGAAGGTGCTTTTCCCGGAACCGGACGGCCCAATGATACAGACTACTTCCTGTGGCTTAATATCGCAGCTGATGCCGCGCAGAACGTGGCTGTCGCCGAAGCGCTTGTGTAAATTATGAATGTGAATCACTTTTGCCAAACCTCTTTTCCAGACGGTTAACCAGCTGCGCCAGCAGGAAAGTAATAACCCAGTACACCAGAGAGATGGTCAGGTAGGGTTCCCAGTAGGTGGCGTAAGCGCCGGAAACGGTGCGCGCGGCGTAGGCCAGGTCCGCCAGACCAATAGCCGACGCCAGCGAGGAGTCCTTGACGATGGCGATGGCGTTGTTGCCCAGCGGCGGCAGTATGCGGCGAAACGCCTGCGGCAGAATCACCTGACGCATGGTTTTCCACCACGGCATTCCCAGCGCGCGGGAAGCTTCCATTTGCCCCTTATCGATCGACTGGATCCCGGCGCGGAAGATCTCCGACACGTAAGCCCCGGCGTTCAGCGTAATCGCCACGATACAGGAGAGAAACGCGCCATAGTTTGAGCGCAGCTCGCGGGCAAAATCGGCGCTCATCATGCCGCTGGTCACCAGCAAACCGTCGCGGGGATTGATAAACAGCGGCACCAGCGCAAAGTGCACCACCATAATTTGCACGAACAGCGGCGTGCCGCGAAACGCGCTGACGTAAAAGCGCACCGGAAACTGCACCAGGTAACGCAGAACGTACTTCCATACCCCATGTTCGGCTTTCGCCATGCGCCCCAGCCCGAGGGTCAGCCCCCACAGGGTGCCGAGGATCACGCAGATAATGGTACATTTAATGGTCATCAGGGCACCGTCCATAAACAGCGGACCGTACTCCTCAATGATCTCCCAACGGAATCCCGTCATAGCCCTTCCCTAAAAAATACGGCTATCGCCAGTGTCGATAGCCGTGATGAAAACAAAAATCGAATTATTGCTGCGCTGGCAGTGTCGGAACGTTCTCGTCGAACCAGGTTTTATAGATTTTGGCGTAAGTGCCGTCAGCGACGATCTTCTGTAAACCGGCGTTTATTTTCGCCTGCAGCTCGCTGTTGCCTTTGGCCACCGCGATGCCGAAATACTGGCGCTCAAATTTGGCATCCGGCACCAGCTTGAACTGCTTCTCGGGGTGCTGCTTAATGTAATATTTCACCACGCCGACGTCGCCGACCGCGGCGCTTACGCCGTCTTCAAACAGCTCCTGCAGCATCAGCGGGGTATTATCAAAACGCTTGATTGACGTGCTGTTCTTACCCAGTACCTCGGAAACCACAATATCGCCGGTGCTGGAGTTCACCACGCCGACTTTCTCATTTTTCAGCGCCTCAAGGGAGGTGACTTTCGAATCCGCCGGCACGACGATGGACTGCTCAGCCGGGAAATAAGGGGCGGAGAAATCCACCATTTGCTTACGCTTATCGGTGATGGTGATCCCGGAAATAATAATGTCGCGATCGCCGGTACTGAGGGTGGCGAAGATCCCTTCCCACGGCGTATTGACCAGTTTGATATCAAAGCCTTCCGCTTTGGCGATCGCTTTAATGATATCGATATCAAAACCTTCCAGCTGTTTTTGGCTGTTCTCAAATTCAAACGGGCGATAGGTGCCGCCGGAGCCCACCACATACGTTTGCTGAGCCGCCTGAGCGGTGCCGATCATTGCTGCCACCAGGCAACATGCTTTCATCCAGTTCTTAACCATGACAACTCCGTTTTATGCATTAATTTTGCATAAAAATACACACAGTCAGCATGGCATGCAACCGGAAACCTTCCCGACGGTAAATTATCTGTCGTTTAGCTTCGTTTACCGCCGGATTTACCAATAGCCCGATGCAATTCATTGATCCGCTTCATCGATTTCACCGTTTTTTGCGGCGCGGTGGAGGCGACCGACAGCACAATCATCTCCAGGCATACCAGCACCGTACCGTGCAGCGGCACCCGACCGTTATCGCCGCCGCGCGGCACCTCAATCACCACCTGCGCCTCCTGGCTAAAGCGGGAATCCACCGCCTGGGTCAGCAAAATCGTCGGTATTCCCAGTCGCCGGGCCTCTCGCAGGGTCGTCATCCCCTCCCGGTGCGGCGACTTTTGCCCCATCATAATCAGCACGTCGCCGCGCTGCAGGCCTATCAGCTGCTCGGCGAGGCTAAACCCGGTGCGGTTCATCACGTACGAAGGCAGACCGATGCGGCTCAGCAGCCGGGCGGTATATTCCGCCAGAATGCCCGAGGCGCCGATCCCGAAAATCCCCACCTGGCGGGCGTCGGTCAGCAGCGCCACCGCCTGGGCCACCGCCGCACGGTTGGCGGGGCGCGACAGCACTTCGCAGGCCCGCTGATGCCCGTCCAGCACGAAATCGATGCTCGAATTGACGTCGCTGGACAAGGCGCTCACCGTGGAGATCATTTTTTCCGACGAGGTCGCCGACGGGCCGAACCAGCGCTCCATGGTCTGCTTCAGCTCCCGCAGGCCGGCGAAGCCGAGCGCCTGGATGGCGCGCACCACCGTGGCGTCCGAGGTATTCGTCGCGGCGGCGATTTCCATAGCCGTGCGCTCCAGCACCGCTTCCCGGTTTTCGTTGATATAGCTCACCACCGCCAGCAAACGCGGCGACAGTTGATGCGCGCGAGCGCGAAAACGCTCACCGAACAGGTCCACCCGTCCCTTCTCTCTTTTAACCACCGTTTTCATTGCAATCCCTCGGGCAAAGGACGACCGGCAATGTGCGACTGCACCTGGGCGACCATCAGCGACAGCGCAGCGTAGGAGTTAGAGATAACCTCCTCGCGCGGCAGCAGAATATAGCGCCCGGTGCGGCAGGCGCGCATAAAGTCGCACCAGCCGGGCATCACGCTCTCCATCGCCTGCAGCTCATCCTGCGGCCTGCCGCCGGTATCGGAACGCCAGGTGGCAAATACGAAATCGGCGTCCAGCGCCGGTAGCTGCTCGGCGCTGACGTCAATACGCTGGCCATCGGGGATGTTGTCGATCAGCGGCGGAAAGCGAAATCCGGCATCGCGCAGCACGCGTCCCAGCGCATGATAGGCGTGATGCACGGTAACCTTGCCGTTGTTGGCCTGAATCACCGAAACCACGATTTTTTGCGTGTCCACAATCGACTTCAGCTGGGCAATCTGCGCCTGATAGCGGCGTTCGAGAATCAATAACCGCGGCTGGGTGCCGGTGAGCTGCGCCAGCTTGCTATAGATGCGCGGCGCGCTGCCCTGCAGGTGGTCGATGCTGACCGTCGGCGCAATCTTCTCCAGCTGCTCCACCGAAACGTGGCGGCTGGGCTCGGTAATAATCAGGTCCGGTTTCGCGGCGGCTACCGCCTCGAGATCGATATCCGCCGTGCCGATAAACCGAATCGCGCTGTTATCAAAATCAACGCCGGTCAGCTGAGCGCTGGCGCGTAAAAAGTGGCTGCCGTCCGGACGCGTCCGGCCATGGCTGGCCACCGGCGGGACGCCAAGCTCAATCAGCGGGATGGTGATATCCAGATCGTGCATCGACACAATGCGCTGCGGATGTCGTGGAACGGTGACCGTGCGACCTAAGTCGTCGGTAAAGGTTTGCGTATCGGCGGCCGAGGCGACGCCCGCCAGCAGCACCAGCAGAGAAACGAACCAACGCATAGCGATCCTTTTTGATTTACAGGGCATCACGACGACGCCAGAGCAGAACGATAAAAAACGGGCAACCGACCAGAGCGATGACGATCCCTGCGGGGATCTGCAGCGGCGCGAACGCCAGTCGGCCAATGGTATCGGTGACTAACACCAGCAGCGCGCCAATTAACGCGCTGCCGCAGAGCAGCGCCACCTGGCCGCCGCGCAGCAGAAAACGCGCCATATGCGGCGCCATCAGGCCAACAAAGCCAAGGCTACCGACGCAGGAGACGCTGGCGGAGGTGAGCAGCACCGGCGCGAAAAAGCGCAACAGGGTGAGCTGCTGCAGACGTACGCCGAGGCCGATGGCCGTGCGGTCGCCGAGCAGCGCCACATCGGCGGCCCTGGCGGTCAAAAAAAGGATCATCGCCCCGGGCAGCGCCCAGCAGAAGGCAACGACCAACAGCGGCCAGGTCGCCGCGTGCAAACTCCCCGCCAGCCAGATCATCGCCGTTTGTACATCGCGCACGTCGGCGGTGGTCATAAAAATACCGACCGCCGCCGCCAGCGTCCACGACACGCCGATGCCAATGAGAATAAAGCGCGGGCGCGAACAATCGCGGGCCAGCGCCAGAACCAGCAGCGCCACCAGCACGCCGCCGAGCATTCCCGCCAGCGGCCGCCAGACCAGGCCCACCGCCGGGAAGAACAGCACCAGCGCCAGGACGACAATGCTGGCCCCCTCCTTCACCCCGATAAGCCCGGGATCCGCCAGACCGTTGCGGGTAATGCTCTGCATCGCCGCGCCGGCCAGACCGAGCATCGCCCCGCACAGCAGCGCCATAAACAGCCTCGGCAGGCGGATATCAAACAGAATAAATCGCTGCTGTTCGCCCACGTTTTCCCCACCCAGCAGCGCATGGAACAGGGTACCGGAGGGCATCGGGAAACTGCCGCGGGTCAGGCCAAACAGCGCCAGCAGCAGGATGACGAGCAGCGCAACAGCGGCGATGTTTAATGCCGCGGGCCGTAGCAGAATGTGCCAGCGGCCGCAGGTCAGCGGCCGAAAGCCGGCGCGACGGACGGCATTTTTCATTTAAAAAACCTCGCGGCGATAACAATAAACACCGGCGCCCCCACCAGCGCGGTCATTGCGCCGGTCGCCAGCTCCTGGGGGGCCGCCAGCGTGCGGGCGGCGATATCCGCCAGCAGCAGCACCAGGGCGCCAACCGGAGCGGCCAGCGGCAGCGCCAGGCGAATATCTTCGCTAATCAGCCGGCGCACCGCGTGGGGGACCACCAGCCCGACAAAGCCGATCGGCCCGGCCACCGCCACCGCGGAGCCGCACAATAGCGCAATGGCGGCCAGCCCCAGCAGGCGGGTCTGAACGATTTTCACCCCCAGCCCCAGCGCGACCTTATCGCCCAGCGCCAGCACGTTCAGACGCGGGGCAATGATCAGCGCGATCGTCAGCCCCGCCAGCGCCGGAAGTAGCGCAGCGCACAGCGTTTGCCAGTTCAGCCCGGCAAGATCGCCCGCCAGCCAGGTACGCATCGCCAGTAGCGTTTGTTCATCGAGGATCAGAATCGCCGCCGTCACCGCCGAGGCAAAGGCCGACAGCGCCACCCCGCACAGGGTAATGCGTAGCGGCGTGACGCCACCGCGACCGGACGACGACAGCAGCATCACGCCGCCAAACAGCAGCGCCGCGCCGCAGGCGGCGGTCAGCGGCCTGGCTAACGCGACGCCGCCGAGGCTGATCCCCAGCGCCGATGTCGCCACCACCGCCAGCGAAGCGCCGGCGTTAAGACCGAGAATATGCGGCTCACCCAGCGGGTTGCGGATCACGGTTTGCAGCAGCAGGCCCGCCACGCCGAGCGCCGCGCCGGTAAGCAGCGCCGCCGCGAGACGTACCAGACGTAAATCAACGATAATTCGGTGGTCAAAATTGCGCGGATCGTAATGGAACAGCGCCTGCAACACCGTTTGCGGGGCAATCCAGCGCGCGCCGAGCCCGAGATGCACCAGCGAGCCGCCCAGCAGCAGCAGGCTCAGCAATACCAGCGCCAGCCGGGGCCGGGATTGTCGGCGCTGAAGCAGCAGCGCGGAGGCGCTCATAAAGCTTTCTCCTCACGAGCGCGGAACGGCATAAAAAAGGGCTTGCCGGTCTGCGGGTTGAGCGACATCTGAACGTCCACGTCAAAGACGTTTTTGATCAGCTCCGGCGTGCAGATTTCCTGTTCATTAATCACCCCGGCGATCTGCCCTTTTTTGAGAAATACCAGCAGGTCGGCGTAGTTCACCGCAAAGTTCAGGTCGTGCAGGACGGTCACCACGGTGCGGCCGTGTTCGCGGGTTAAAGTTTGCAGCAGTTCGAGGATATCGACCTGATAGCGCAGATCGAGCCAGGTAGTGGGTTCATCCAGCAGAATCGTCGCCGTTTGCTGAGCGAGGGCCATTGCGATCCAGCAGCGCTGGCGCTGGCCGCCGGAGAGGCTATCCACCGGTAAATGAGCGAATTCTGCGGTGCCGGTGAGCCGTAGCGCCTCTTCCACCGCCCGTTCATCGGCTTGCGACCATTGCCGCATCAGCCCCTGCCACGGATAGCGCCCGCGCGAAACCAGTTCAAAAACCGTCAGCCCCTCCGGGGTCAGCGGCGATTGCGGCAGAATGCCCAGCCGACGGGAAACTTCCCGGGTCGGCATCTGGTGAATCACCTCGCCGTCCAGACGTACGCAGCCCCCCAGCGGCTTGAGCATCCGGGCGATAGTCGACAGCAGCGTCGATTTACCCGAACCGTTGGCACCGGCCAGAACGGTCATTTTCCCGTGAGGAATGGTGAGATGAATATTGTCGATAATTAACGTCTGGCCATATCCGGCCGACAGGGAATCAAGGACGATTCCCTGCTCTGCAGGCAACACCCGCTGTGGCATAACTCGCTCCCGCGCCGCAACGGCGTGGCGTCGGGCCCGCGCGTTCCGCACTCAAACATAAATAAATCTCATTCTCTTTTGATCATGCGGTGGATGAATGTAGTAGTCAAGACCCCATTACCGCGTCTGACTTCACGCTTTATCACCTCCGCGTCAATGACCAGGTAAAAAATTTATTATCAATAAAAACAAGAAAATAAACGCTTACCATCTCGTCAGATCGCCGCTAAATGATTGATTATTCATTTCGCCGATTTTTTATCTTACATAACGTTTACTACTACATTTCTTCGTGTTTGAATGATTCTCAATTACATATCTGGCGCGCGTTACGGCGTAAAAAACAGCCAGGTTTATTTTCCAGGGCAATGATTTTATTGGCTTTACCTCACCGCAAAGGCGAGGTTCGTTCACGAGAAACAACAATGACTCCATTAAATGTCCCTTCTTCGGCATTAAAAGGGCGTGCGCTTTTTTCACTAATTTTTTTCACCTCACCGGGATTATTGGCAGCGGTTAATAGCGCCGATACAACAAAAAAAACCGCCGACGAGACCATGACGGTCGTGGCCGACGGCAGCAGGCAAAGCGCCACTAACGGTTATCAGCCGGTCAATACGTCAACCGCTACCCTGACCTCCATGCCGATGCTGGATATTCCTCAGGTCGTCAATACTGTCAGCGAACAGGTGCTGCAGGATCAGCACGCGACGAACCTCGATGAAGCGCTGTATAACGTCGCCAACGTGGTGCAAACCAATACCCTCGGCGGAACCCAGGATGCCTTTACCCGCCGCGGCTTCGGCGCTAACCGCGATGGTTCAATCATGACCAACGGCTTGCGCACCGTACTGCCGCGCAGTTTTACCGCCGCCACCGAACGCGTCGAAGTGCTTAAAGGCCCGGCCTCAACGCTGTACGGTATTCTCGACCCCGGCGGATTAATCAACGTGGTGACCAAACGCCCGGAGCGCACTTTTGGCGGCTCTGTTTCCGCCACCTCCACCAGCTTTGGCGGCGGTACCGGCCGATTTGACGTCACCGGCCCCATTGACGGGACGCCGCTGGCGTATCGGGTGATTGGCGAATATCAGCATGAAGATTACTGGCGTAATTTCGGCAAAGAGAAGAGCAGCTTTATTAACCCCTCTCTGACCTGGTTCGGCGAGCGGGGGACGGTGAACGTGTCATATTCGCACCGTAACTACAGTACTCCCTTCGATCGCGGCACCATCTTCGATCTGAACACCGGTCATGCGGTGAACGTCGATCGTAAAACCCGTTTTGATGAACCGTTTAATATTACCGACGGTTATTCCGATCTCGCGCAGCTGAATGCCGAATACCGTCTCAGCGACGCCTGGACCGCCCGCTTCGACTACAGCTACAGCCAGGATCATTACAACGACGATCAGGCCCGGGTAATGGCCTACGACTCGGCGACCGGCAACCTGACCCGCCGCGTCGATGCCACACACGGTTCAACCCAGAAAATGCACTCTTCGCGAGCGGATTTACAGGGTAACGTGGTTATTGGCGGCTTTTACAACGAGATCCTCACTGGTCTGGCCTATGAGAATTACGATCTGCTGCGCACCGATATGATCCGCTGTAAGAACGTCAAGGGTTTCAATATCTATAATCCGGTCTACGGTACTGTTGGCAAATGCTCCAGCGCTTCGGCATCCGACAGCGACCAGCGCATTCAGCAGGAGAGCTACGCGGGCTACGTTCAGGACGCGCTCTATCTTACCGATAAATGGATTGCCGTTGCCGGAGTGCGCTATCAGTATTACACCCAGTACGCCGGTAAGGGCCGCCCGTTTAACGTCAATACCGACAGCAGCGACCAAAAATGGACGCCGAAAGCGGGCCTGGTTTATAAGCTGACGCCGTCCGTTTCGTTGTTCGGTAACGTAGCGCAGTCGTTTATGCCGCAGTCCTCTATCGCCAGCTATATCGGCAACCTGCCGCCGGAAGAGTCCACGGCGTACGAGCTGGGCGCAAAGTTTGAGCTGTTCAACGGCGTCACCGCCAATATTGCGCTGTTTGATATTGATAAGCGCAACGTTCTCTACACGGAATCCGTGGGTGATGAAACCGTGGCGAAAACCGCCGGTAAGGTGCGCTCTCGCGGCGTCGAAGTCGACGTGGCCGGATCCTTGACCGATAACCTGAGCGTCATCGCCAGCTACGGCTATACCGATGCGAAGGTCACCGACGATCCGGATTACAAAGGCAAACCGCTGCCGAACGTGCCGAAACACACCGGTTCGCTGTTCCTGAGCTATGACATTCATAACGTCTACGACAGCAATACGCTGACGGTGGGCGGCGGCGGTCGCGCGGTGAGCAAACGTTCCGGGACCAACGGCGCGGATTATTATCTGCAGGGCTATGCGGTGGCGGATGTGTTTGCCGCCTATAAGATGAAGCTACAATATCCGGTCACCCTGCAGGTTAACGTGAAGAACCTGTTCGATAAGACCTATTACACCTCCTCCATCGGCACCAATAACCTCGGTAACCAGATCGGCGATCCGCGGGAAGTGCAGTTTACGGTGAAGATGGATTTTTAAGCCTCATCCCTGTCCCGGATCGCGGCGCGCGGCGCCTTATCCGGGCTACCACACCATAGCCCGGGCAAGGCGCGGCCCTACCGCGCCGCTCCCGGGACTACCCGCCGAACGGTCAGAATGAGCACGCCCCCGGTTAGCACGTTGCCTTACCAATCCTCTCCCTGGCCAAGAATACGCAGAATATCCTGACGATGCTGCAGCAGCAGCGGATTGTCGCGATGGCGAGGATACGCCAGCGGCAGCGCAAACTCGGCGATAATCCGCCCCGGCCGAGGCGACATGATTAACACCCGATCGCACAGTAGCAGCGCCTCTTCGATATCGTGAGTGACCAGCAGGCTGGTATAGCCCTGCTGCTGCCACAGGGCGATCAGCTCCCGCTGCATGCTGATGCGGGTAAGCGAATCCAGTTTGCCCAACGGTTCGTCGAGCAGCAGCAGACGCGGTTCATTCAGCAGCGCGCGCGCCAGCGCCGCACGCTGCGCCATCCCGCCGGAAAGCTGGCGCGGCAACGCCTCACTAAACGCCTGCAGACCCATTCGCGCAATCAGCGCGTCGGCCTTTGGCTCAAGCCCCTTTTTCCCCTGCGCCTGCGGCCCCAGCAGCACGTTTTGCCGCACCGTCAGCCACGGATAAAGGGTCGGGTCCTGAAACACCAGTATTCGCTCGGGCCCCGGCCCGCCCATCGCCGCCTCATCAATCTGAATTTGCCCGGCCTGCTGCGGCTCCAGTCCCGCCAGCAGCCGCAGCAGAGTGGATTTACCGCAGCCTGAAGGGCCGAGCAGCGCGACGCTTTCTCCGGGCCGCAACTGCAGGCTGATATTCTCCAGCACCGGCACCGTCCGTTTGCCGAGGGTAAAAGCATGATGCAGATGGCTTATCGACACCGCCGCGCCGGTCGATGCCGCCTGAGAAGTGGCGTTCGCGGTTACCATTGCATCCCTCCCCGCTGCCAGCTCAGCAGCCGGTCGCGCACCATAAACAGCCCGCTAATCAGGCCGGAGCAAAGCAGCGCCATCACCAGCAGCGCCGCGTACATATTGGGATAGGCCGCCCAGCCCTGCGCCCACTGCAGATAAAAGCCGATCCCGGATTTCACGCCGACCATTTCGGCGACAATCAGCACCGAAAACGACGCGCCCAGCCCCATAAACAGGCCGACAAAAACGTTCGGCAAGGCGGCGGGGATCGCCACGCGCAGGATCAGGAAACGCTGGCTGGCGCCCAGGGTGCGCGCCACGTCATACCACGCCTTATCGATGCCGATAACCCCGGACCAGGTCAGCACGGTCACCGGGAACCAGGTGCTGAGCGCGATCAGAAACACGCTTGCGCCAAAGCTGGAAGGGAAGATAAACAGGCACAGCGGCAGCAGCGCGGTGGACGGCACCGGCCCCAGCAGACGCAACACCGGATGCACCCAGTAGCCGATCCGCTGGGACCAGCCGATCGCCAGCCCGCTGATAAAACCGCAACTGGTGCCCAGCAGCACCCCGAGCCCGAGCAGCCCCAGCGAATGCAGAAGGCTATCGAGCAGGCGCGGCCAGTCATCGTGCAGCACCTCAATCAGCGCCTGCGGCGGCGCGAAAAACGGCACCGGCAAAAATGCCGTCTTTGCCGTCAGCCCTTCCCACAGCGCAAAGAGCAGCGGCAGCAGCGCCAGCCACTTTCCGGCATGCTGCAGACGCGTCCCCCGCTGCCGCCAGTAGCGGTAGCTCAGCGCCAGCACCAGCAGCCCGCCGCCGAGGGTGAACTGCGCCAGCGCCCACCCTTCGCTAAACGGCCAGCGCCGCCCGGCATCGGGCCATGCCAGCGTATACAAGCCGCCCAGCAGCCACAGCGCGGCGGCCAGCCAGCCTTCCGTCCACCGCGGCCTGCCGCTTGCCGGGCGCGCCAGCGCCCGTTCAGGCGAAAACGTTGACATAAATGCTCTCCGCAAACTGATGGGGATCGGTTCCCGGTTTAATGACCTGCACCCGCTGAAGATCCACCGCGTACTGGGTCAGCTCTTTAACAAACGCTTCGCCCACCGCGTGATGACCGTGCCCCTGGCCGTGGAGAATGCCGCTGACCTCCGCCTCATTGGTATTCAGCGCATGGGCGAGGAAGGATTGCGCCACGCTCTCCGGGTGCGCGGCGGCATAGCTGTGCGCCTCAAGAATCGCCTGGGTGAGCGCGGCAGCGGCCGGTTTATGATCGCGCGCCAGGCTACCGCTGACCCCCAGTACGCAGCAGCTCAGCCTGGCATAATCGCCGGTCATATTGCTGGCGATAAGCTGATATTTACCGGTGTCCAGCAGACGATAGCTAAAGGGTTCGCTACCGCTGATGGCGGCGATTTCGCGTTTATCCAGCGCCACGCTGAGCAAATCCGCCGGATAGACTTTCCACTGCACATCGCTTATCGGATCGATACCGTGGCGCTTAAGCAAGATGGCGAAAAAGTTTTTATCCGGCCCGGCCATATCGGTGACGCCGATGGTTTGCCCCTTCAGGCTCTCCAGGCCGCCGAACGGCGAGTTTTTCGCCGTCAGCAGGTTCAGGCAGCCGCCGTGGGTTCCGGCGGTGAGCTTCACGTCGAAGCCCTGCTCCAGCGCCTTCAGCCAGCGCAGCGCCATCCCGACGCCAGCGTCGGCCTTGCCGGTGGCAATCGCCTCCAGCAGCACGTCCGTCGAGTTGCCGAAGTTAACGAACTCCACGTCGAGATTGTAGTTACTGAAGATCTTCTGCTGCTCGGCGACGGCGACTGGCGCCAGGCACACCGCGCTTTTGTTAATCGCCAGCTTGATTTTGTACGGCTGCGCCAGGCGCAGGGCCAGGTGTTCCTCACCGCTCGCCATGGCCGCCATATCGTGAGCCCAAAGCGGCAGGGATGCGCCGGCCAGCGCAAGGCTGCCGGTCAAGCGTAAGAAACGACGGCGGGAAAAAGCAGAGGTTATCATGGCGTCGCCTCCGCATGGGCCTGCGCGGCAGGCACGCTAAAGCCGTTATCAAACGTCGGCGTCACGTCCAGCTTCGCGCGGATCAGCCCGTTGGCGAGATAAAAATCCGCCGTCGACTGCTGCTGGGCGACCGTCTTCGCGTTCAGAGGCTGCCACTGCGACTGGCGATTGGCAAACTGCGCGCGGGCGATATCCGCCGGGAAGCGAATAATCTCCCCCAGGGTTTTACCGTAGCTATCGAGATTGGCATACGCCCAGCGCTCGGCGCCGGCCAGGCGATTGAGGTAATCCTGCAGCGCCGCGCGCTTCTGCGGGTCCTTCAGGGTATCATCGGTTGCCGCCAGGAAGGTGTTGCCCGGCAGCAACCCTTTGCCGCTGACCAGGATCTGCCCCTCGGCGGTCTTCACCAACTGCGTGGTGTACGGCTCCCAGGTCGCCCAGGCATCAACCGAACCGTTGAGCAGCGCCACTTTGGCGTCCACCGGACCGAGAAACACCCACTGCACATCCTTTGGCGAAATTCCCGCCTGCTCCAGCGCTTTCAGCGCCACAAAGTGGCCAATCGATCCTTTACCGGTAGCGATGCGTTTGCCTTTTAAATCCGCGGCGCTTTTCAACGCGCTGCCGGGCGAGACCAGCACCGCGGTGCCGGCCGGGTTGCTTTTATCGACGGCGATGGCTTTAACCGGCGCGCCGTTAGCCAGCGCGAACAGCAGCGGCGCATCGCCGATTATCCCCGCATCCACCGCCCCGGCGTTAAGCGCTTCCGCCAGCGGCGCGGCGGCCGGAAACTCGGCCCATTTAATCTCATATGGGAGATTCTGCAGGGCGTTGGCGGCCTCCAGCTGCGAACGCATGCCGCCTTTTTGATCGGCAATTCGCAGGGTGATTCGCTCCTCAGCCGCCGCATAGCCGCTGAGGACCAGCAGCATGATCGCGCCGCCTAAAGCGGTAACATTAAATCTGCGCATGAGAATTATCCTTATTTTTGAAAAGCGTATTTGCCGGCCGCCAGCCACGCGCTGTCGCTCTGCGGGGTGTGTACCCGTCCGCACAGCACGTTACGATAGTGGCGTTCCAGAGGATTTTGCCGACTCAGGCCATGGTTGCCGGTGAGCTCCAGCGCCAGGTTTACCGCCTGAATGGCGTTGTCGGTAATCGTGACTTTCGCGAGATTCGCCTCAATGGCGGAAAAGCCCAGCTGCGCGGCCTTTTCCAGCAGACTGCGATTGACCAGTAGCCAGCCGTCAATCTGGCCGACTTTTTCCTGCACCCGCGGCAGGCTGGAAAGCGGTTGCCCAAGGCTCCCCGGGATACGCGTACCCAGCCAGGACACCAGCCAGTCGCGGGCCGCCCGCGCGATGCTGTCGTAAATTGCCGCCAGTAGCGCCGTGTGGCGGTTGGCAAACAGGCGAAACTGTTCAGCATCCGGCGCGGGAGGCGCATCGGCAGCCCATACATCCACCGCGTGATCGGCGGCCACCTGCACGTTGTTGAGCACCACTTCATGGCTGCCGGTTGCCCGCATTCCGCCGTGGTCCCAGCTTTTGACGACGCTAATACCGTCACTTTCGCGCGGCACCAGCCAGGTGCCGACCAGCGGCGGAGCGTCGTCGCTGCGGCCCCAGATGGCCAGCCAGCTCAGCCCTTCAATACCGGTGGTATAAATTTTATGGCCATTAATCTGCCACCCTTCCGCGCGGCGGGTCGCCACGGTTTGCGGCAGGCCGCCGCGCGCCGGAGAGCCCAGTTCCGGCTCCACGCGCAGGCTGTTGATCAATCCTCCCCGCTCAACGGCATCGTGAAAAACCCGCTGGCGCAGCGGCTCGGACCAGTTCTCGTTTTCCGCCAGCCGCAGATGATGCAGGTACTGCATGCAGACGATCAGCGCCGTCGCCGGTTCGCCCCAGGCAATAGCGGCAATAGCCTGCTGGAGCCTGGGAAGATCGGCACCTGCCCCGCCGTACTGCAGCGGTACGGCGAGGCTTAAAAAGCCGCGCTGGCGCAGACGGTCGATATTGTCGCGGGGAAAGTCGCCGCTGGCGTCGAGGCTGGCCGCCTGCTCCGCCATCAGGTGGCGAATCTCCGCGAGCCGTCGCGCCCACTCATCGGTAGCCGGATGTTTCACGATGCGCGCTCCGCCGCGGCGCGCAGGGCCGCTTTTTCGCGGGCGATCGGCAGCAGCGCTTTACCGTACTCCTGGGCATCGTTGAGCGGATCGAATCCGCGGATCAGGAAGTTGCGCACGCCGAGGTCGTAATAATCGAGCAGCGCGTCAGCAACCTGTTCCGGAGTGCCTACCAGCGCGGTAGAGTTGTGGCCGCCGCCCACCAGCTGCGCAATTCCGGTCCACAGACGTTTATCTACCACCTTGCCCTGCGCTGCGGTGGCCCGTAGACGCTGCGCCCCGACGCTGTCGGGCTTGGCTTTGAAGCCGTCCCCGCTCTGCGCCGCCCGTTCGGTGGCGACGTGCAGAATATGCTCGGCTTTTTCCCAGGCCTCAGCTTCGGTCGCGGCGATAATCGGCCGGAACGAGACGCTGAAGTCGATTTCTCGCTGATGTTTCGCCGCCTCGGCCCGCACGCGCTGGATGGTTTCCTCGGTTTGCGCCAGCGACTCGCCCCACAGAGCGAAAACATTGGCGTGTTTGCCGGCCACGGCGATAGCGGCTTCCGACGAGCCGCCGAAGTAGAGAGGGATATGCGGTTTTTGCAGCGGGCGTATCGCCGACCACGCCTGTTCCGCCTGATAAAAGTCATTGGCGATATCCACCGGCTGTTCGGCGGTCCATACCTTGCGGACGGTCTCAAGGAAGGCATCGGTACGCGCATAGCGCTGGTCGTGATCGAGATAATCGCCGTCGCGGCGTTGTTCGGCGTCATTGCCGCCGCTGATGATATGCACAGCCAGCCGTCCGCCCAGCAGATGTTCAAGGGTAGCGAACTTACGCGCGGCGAGGGTCGGCGAGACAAAACCGGGACGATGAGCCAACAGGAAGCCGATCTTTTGCGTCGACAGGCCCGCCAGCGCGGTCACCAGAAATCCGTCGGGTTGATCGGACCAGTGGCCTACCAGCAGGCGGTCAAACCCGGCGGCCTCGTGGGTTTGCGCGAAACGCACGATGTAATCGCGGTCAAAAATGGGGCCGACCGGGGCGATGGTTTCCGACGACAGGCGGTGGCCGATCATGCCGAGAAATTGAATGCTCATGCAGAACTCCTTGTAGCAGGATAATGAGTGGGCCGCCGCGGCGGCGCGTTTTCATTACCCTATACACGGGCTCTTAATGAACAAAATGCATTTTTATCATATCTTAATATGCAAGATAAGCATTTATAAAAATTATATATACGTTTCAGCCAGATACGTTTAGCTGCTGAACGACTTTGCCGGCGAAAAAAGTCAGCGGCTGGCTCAGATTAGCCAGATTCTGCGCGTGAACCAGCCACAGATGCACCTCGGGCTGGAAATCCGCCAGCGTCAATATTGTCACCTCATCGCGCCACGGGCTGGCGGCCAGCGCGGCGCGCGGGACCAGGCCAAGCCCCAGCCCTTGCGCCACGAGGCTGATTTGCAGCTGAGCGCCGGCGGTCTCAACATTCAGCGCCAGACGCAGCCCCTGGGACTGCAGCTCGCGAATCAGCCCGGCCCGCAGGCCGCAGCCGTCGGGATTAAGCACCCAGCCTTTTTCCGCGCAGTCGCGCAGCGCCCCGGCGTGAAGACGCCAGCTTTTGGCCGCAATCACCGCAATATCCAGCGGGCACAGCAAGCGCCCGCCGTAGCCCTCAGCAAAGCGTTGCTGTTCCGGCCCCATCGCCAGCACGCCGTCCAGCTCGACGCTTTCAAGGCGCTTTTGCAGCAGCCCGCTCCAGCCGCAGGTCACCTGCGGTCTCAGGGCGGGAAACTGCTGGCGCAGCGCGGTCAGCGCCGGCTGCAGCGCAATTTCCGCCACGCTCTGCGGAACCCCGAGACGCAGGATGCCGTGCGGCTCGGCCTCGGGGTCGAGCAGGCCGTACAGCTTTTTGGTCTCCCGCTTGATGCTCAGGCACTGCTCGTAAACCCGGTGCCCGGCGGCGGTCAGGGTGAGCGGCCGGGTCTGACGCTCCAGCAGCGTCACGTTGAGGGTTTGCTCCAGTCGCTGAAGTCGGCGGGTTATCGCCGATTGGGTAATACCGAGATATTCCGCGGCCTGATTAAGCGAGGAGAACTGCACGGTGGCCAGCAGTGCGTCAATGTCATCGATGCGCATAGCGTCCTTAATGTGATTTTTGCATATTAATATATGCGGAAATTGCATTTTAATTATATTAACGCCTTTGCTAGCGTAAAGACCAGTCCCGACAACAGGAAGCAACCATGACCGCACCGCGAGTGGAAAAATTACGCCAGTTTATTCAGGACCTTGATGCCCTGCATCGCGAATTTGCCGATGAGCCAGCCCTGCTTGACGCCGTGGCTCAGCGCCTGGCCACGCTGGTAAAAAAAGATGACTGGCTGCCGGAAGAGTACACCCTGCCGCACCCCCACCACTATCAGCAGTATCTACTGCATGCCGATTCCGGACAGCGATTTTCCATCGTCAGCTTCGTCTGGGGGCCTGGGCAATCGACGCCGATTCACGATCATCGGGTGTGGGGCGCCATCGGCATGCTGCGCGGCGCGGAGGAGAATCAGCGCTACCGCCTGGACGAGCGCGGCCAGCCGGTGGTCAGCGGCGTTGCCGAACGCCTCTCCCCTGGTGAAGTAGAAAAAGTCTCTTCCCGCGATGGCGATATTCACCGGGTGAGCAACGCCCTCGCGGATAGCGTCTCGATCAGTATTCACGTTTACGGCGGCAATATCGGCGGCGTCAGGCGCGCGGTTTATACCCCGGAAGGCCTCGTCAAACCTTTTGTCTCCGGTTACTCCAATCGCCACTTGCCCAATATCTGGGATCTCTCAAAGGATAATTAATATGCCCATCTGTTCTTATCGCCCGACCGCTCAGCTGCGCCAGGCGCTGCTTGACGGCGCGGAGCTGGCGCTGATCGATGTTCGCGAAGAGGCCGACTTTGCCCGCAGCCATCCGCTGTTTGCCGCTAATCTGCCGCTCAGCAAACTGGAGCTGGATGTTTTTCGACGCGTGCCGCGCCTGACGACGCCGATTACCGTCTATGACGGCGGCGAAGGTCTGGCGGAGCGGGCCGTCGAGCGCCTGCAGAGCTGGGGTTATCAGGATGTCGCGCTGCTGGAAGGCGGCCTCTCGGGGTGGCAACGCAGCGGCGGGGAGCTGTTTCAGGACGTGAATTCGCCGAGTAAAGCGTTCGGCGAGCTGGTAGAGAGCGAGCGGCATACCCCCTCGCTGAGCGCCGGGGAAGTGAAGGCGCTGCTCGAGGGTCAACAGGAGGTGGTGGTCGTCGACGCGCGCCGTTTCGATGAGTATCACACCATGAATATTCCCGGCAGCATCAGCGTGCCCGGCGGGGAGCTGGCGCTGCGCATCGAGGGCCTGATTCCGTCACCGCAGGCGACGGTGATCGTCAACTGCGCGGGGCGCACGCGCAGTATTATCGGCACGCAGTCGCTGCGCAACGCCGGTTTGCCCAATCCGGTCTACGCGCTGCGCAACGGCACCATCGGCTGGACCTTAGCCGGGCTTGACCTTGAGCGCGGCCAGCAGCGCCGCTACGATGCCGATTTTCGCGCCTCAGTCGAACGCGCGACGGCGGTGAGACAGCTGGCGGAGCGCGCCGGCGTCGCCTTTATAGACACCGCAACCCTTCAGCGCTGGCTGCGGCAGCCCGCGCGTACGACTTACCTGTTTGACGTTCGCAGCCCGGAGGAGTACGCCGCAGGCCATCTGCCGCTGAGCGTTAGCGCGCCCGGCGGGCAGCTGGTGCAGGAAACCGACCATTTCGCCAGCGTGCGCGGAGCGCGGATTGTGCTGATTGCCGATGACGCGATACGCGCGCCGATAACGGCGTCCTGGCTGGCGCAGATGGGGTGGGAAGTGGCGGTGTTAAATGATGCGCGCCCTGAAGACTTTAGCGAGCGCGGTACCCCCGCGGCCAAAGTACCGCCGGGGCCGCAGGCGGAGGAGATTTCGCCACAGCAGTTAGCGGAACAGCTGCGGGTACCCGGCACCGTGGTGCTGGACTTCACCACCAGCGCCAACTATGTCGCCCGGCATATCCCGGGCGCTTACTGGCTGGTTCGTTCGCAGCTGCGCCAGGCGCTGGAGGTGATACCGCAAGGAGAACGTTACGTTGTCACCTGCGGCAGCAGCCTGCTGGCCCGCTACGCAGTGCCGGAGGTAGCGGCTTTAACCGGTAAACCGGTGCAGCTGCTGAGCGGCGGCACCCTGGCGTGGATTGATGCCGGACTGGCGTTGGAGCATGGCGAGACGCATCTGGCGACGCCGCGCAGCGATCGCTATCAGCGCCCATATGAAGGTACCGATAACTCCCCGGCGGCAATGCAGGCCTACCTCGACTGGGAGTTCGGCCTGGTTGAACAGCTGGCGCGCGATGGTACGCACGGGTTTACGGTATTGTGATTTCCCCCGCTCGCGCTGCGCTTAGCGGGGCTACGGGCCCCTGTACTCTGCTCCCGGGGGCGGCGCTAAGCGCCTGCCCGGGCTACAGGTTCACCGCCATCTGCCATCCCGTAGCCCGGACAGATGCGCAGCATCGCCTCCGGGAATTCATGCCGCGCTGTACTCTGCTCCCGGGGTATAGCCACGATCAGGTCTCCGGCGTATTTTTAAAGCCCATCAGCATCAGCATCGGCTCCTGCTGCGACCCCGCGGGATCGAAATGATAGCGGTTGCCCTGACGGTCTCCGCCGATATACCACGAGATCTCGGTTTTGCCCTCAGCCAGCGCCTTGCGCACCGCTTTATCAACATCGATCGTCCGGTATTCACGCTTTGAATTAAGATACAAAACCCCATCTGAGCTGTAGTTGCAGGACGGACGATGATTCCAGGTCACGCTGTTTGCGCTCCAGTCGTTGCTCGCCGGATAGAGGAAAATCTGATCCGCGCCGTTGGTTTCCACTTTTCCACCGTAGATCCGCAACTGATATTTAAACAGCGAAGCGTCCTGACCCTGCGGCAGCGGCGGGATCGGGAATTTCACCAGCGTCATGGTTTCCGGGTTATGCGTGCGCCCGCCGTTTTTCCAGTTATCGCTGACCACCAGATTTTCCGGAGCGGCATGGGTCACCGTCGGCTCGGTGCTGTCCACCAGCGCGTTCTCCTCTACCGTGGAGAAGCCATAAGGCACCGCGCTGCCGCAGTCGATCCCCTTATTCATGCAGCGCTCGGTCATATAGTGCGCTGCCTCAACCGTCCAGCCGTTCATGAAATCCGCGTGCGCCGTATAGATGCTGCCCCAGCGCTCTTGACGCTTGTCGCCGTCCATGACCGGATCCATCGAAAGCTGAATTTTTGCCGTATCCAGCGTTTTTATCTGCGGCAGAACGTATGCCACGTTCATGTTTACGGTCGGAATTTTCACCGGGTAATCGCCTGGACAGGCGCCATTGACGTCGTATGTCGCGTTACTGTGGCCGTGCGTCGGTTTCAGGTTGACGCCATCCCAGCAGTTGGGGAACTGGATACCGATATTAAACTGTACCGCATCCCCCGCTTTGCGCAGCCCGCAAATCTGATCGGCCTTATTGGTATAGCCATTGCCGTTGGCGCAGAGAAAGGTAATGCGCGAACTGGGAGCAGAACCGTGATGATCGCCCGCCAGCAGTTCGAGACCGGCCGGGAACGGATGCAGCGGATGCTGTTCGACTTTGCTGGTCTGGTAGTAGGTTTTTTGATAGGCCGGCGCGACCACCTGACCGTCAGGCAGCTTCAGCGATGGCGCCCAGTAGGCGGAGCTGTCGGCTTTGTTATCGCAGGTGGTTTCCGGCTGGTCGCGCAGCGTCTGATAGGTCGACACTGCGTCAGTATGGGTGTTGCCAAAAAAATCATGCCACATAGCCTGATTCGGTTTGCCGAACATCATAATGGCGTCATCGCCCAACGTATGGTGATAAGCGCAGACCACGTGGGCCTGCGGGCCGGCATGAGCAGAAAACGCGCCGGCGGCCAGCAGCGGCGCAAGAGTTAAAGCGAACGGGTTCAATTTCATTTTGCAATCCTCCTTGTTTGAAGGAGTGCAGAGATAGCAAACGCCCGCCGATGTTACACATCATCAAATATCATTTCGTCTCATCGGCCCGCACTATCAGGTTCGCGCATGATCCATGAGTACTGAAATGACTTTGGCGCCGGGAAATGCGTGCGCCGACGAAACGACCCCAGCAGCTGCGGCGTGCAGTAGGTACAGCTCCCCAGCCACTCCATGTTTTCTTCCGGCACCCCCGCGCTGCGCAGCAGGAGATGGGCAAAGGCCCGCAGATCGAACCAGACATTGTCGTCAGCGGTCGCTTGCGCCTGCTCCCCCACTGACGCCGCCTGATGGGGCAGGAAGAGCTGCTCCCGATGGCGCTTTGCCAGCTCGCCTGCGGGCATTGCCAGCAGAGCCTGATAGAAGTCGGCGGTGACTTCGTAGCAGCAGGCGTGAATATGCGGCCCGCTCACTACCACCAGATCTTGCGGGGCGACGTGATAACGCTGAAACAACGCCAGGCTATTTTCAATAATTCCGCTGGCCGCGCCGCGCCAGCCTGCGTGGACGCTACAAATATAGCGCCCATCGCGCGACGCCATCAGCAGCGGCAGACAGTCGGCGGTCACTACCCCTATCTTTTGTCCGCTGACGGCGGTAAACATCGCATCGGCATGGGGTCGCTCCGCCTGCGGCGCCAGATACTCATGCACGATGTTGCTGTGAACCAGTTTAACCGGCGCCATTTCGCTATAGGGAAAGGCGGCGGTTTCATGGACGTCGAGAAAGGCATACCGGATGCCGGGGATAGTGCTCAGTAAGCGGGAGGTAAAAGACATGATGCCCGGAAGAATCAATGGATGATGATTTAACCTATGCTAAAGTAGAGAGATGCGCAAGGCGAAGGACAGCGCCCCGGCTCGCGCTGCGCTTAGCCGGGCTACAAGCAACAAACTGCTGCGGGCCGGTAGCCCGGGCAAGGCGCGGGTTTACCGCGCCGTCCCCGGGAATAAACGAAAATGCTCAGGCCAGCGCGGCGCGCTTTTGTCGGCTCATCAGCCAGAACACCGCCACGCCCGCCAGCAGAATGCCGGGGGCGGACGCCGCCATCACCCCGACGGTGCCGGTGCCCAGCGCCAGCATTTTGCCAGCCAGCAGCGGACCGCTCATCGCGCCGAGACGGCCAATCGCCACCGCCGTTCCCACGCCCGTGGCGCGGATTTCGGTGCGATAGAACAGCGGAGCCAGCGCATACAGCACGCTCTGGCCGCCGGTGGCAAACAGGCCGGCGACAAAGCCGGAGAAGAGCATTGCGGTCAGCGAGGACGCGGTTCCCAGGGCCAGCAGCGACGCCAGCATGCCGATGTAAATTAGCAGCGACATCCATAGCGGACTGAGCTTATCCATCAGCGCCCCCAGCAGCAACGTCCCGCAGGCGGCGCCGAACTGCAGGACAAACATCACCCCCGCCGCCTCGCTGGGGCTGAATCCCTGGCCAACTAACAGCATCGGCAGCCAGTTGATCAACATATAGACCACCAGCAGCGTAAAGAAATAGCACAACCACAGGAGCAGAGTAACGGCGGCGTTGCCCGGCGCAAGGAGCGTGCGTAGCGGCACACCCTGTGCGCTGCGCCGAAACGCCTGCGATTCCGGCAGCCAGCGCATCAATAATGGCACCAGCAGCAGCGGAACGATACCGCCGACCCAGAACACCGTTTGCCAGGCCGCGGCAAGGCCGAAAAAGCCCAGCGCCGCCGCCAGCGCCGCGCCGATGGGCACGCCGCAGTACATCAGGCTGACCGCCCTGCCGCGAAAACGAGGACCCGCGGCCTCGGAGGTTAAAGCAATCAGATTCGGCAGCGCCGCGCCAAGCCCGACGCCGGTTAACAGGCGCGCCAGCAGCAGCGTCGGATAATTCCATGCCAGCGCGGTGGCGATTGAGAACAGGCCGAAGAGCAGCACCGAGCCGAGCAGAATTCGCTTGCGGCCATAGCGATCCGCCAGCATGCCGCCCACCAGCGCGCCGGGCAGCAGGCCGAGGATCCCGGCGCTGAAAATCCAGCCCATCTGCATTTTATCCAGCGCGAACGCCTGCGCCATGCCGACGGCGGCGATGCCCGCCGCCTGGAGATCCAGCCCTTCCATCAGGGCCACCATAAAACAGAGCCCGACGGTTAACATCAGGCGCGAATTGCTTGCAGTCGTTGTTTGGGTCATAGGGTACCTTTGCGATATCCGGACAAGCGGAGCAGGTAAATGGCGGCTGATACGTTGCCAGCCGCGCGTTGCTTTTATTGATGACGATTGAGCAGGTCCAGCGCGACGTCGACGATCATATCCTCCTGACCGCCCACCATCCGCCGTTTGCCCAGTTCGACGAGGATATCCACCGCGCTCAGGCCGTAGCGCTCGGCGGCCACTTCGCTGTGGCGCAGAAAGCTGGAGTAAACCCCGGCATAGCCCAGCGCCAGCGTTTCGCGGTCAACCCGCACCGGGCGATCCTGCAGCGGGCGCACCAGCTCATCGGCGGCGTTCATCAGGGCATACAGATCGGTGCCATGATTCCAGCCGAGCTTATCGGCGGCGGCGATAAACACCTCCAACGGCGCGTTGCCCGCACCGGCGCCCATCCCCGCCAGGCTGGCGTCGATGCGGTCGCAGCCCTCTTCCACCGCGGCGATGGAGTTGGCGACGCCGAGGCTCAGGTTATGGTGTGCGTGCATCCCGGTGGCGGTTTCCGGCTTCAGCACCGATTTCAGGGCGCGGAAACGATCGCGAATATCGCGCATATTCATCGCCCCGCCGGAATCGACAACGTAGATACAGGTCGCGCCGTAGGATTCCATTTTCAGCGCCTGCTGCGCCAGCTGCTCCGGAGTGGTCATATGGCTCATCATCAGGAAGCCGACGGTGTCCATGCCCAGCTCGCGGGCGAAGGCGATATGCTGCGCGGAAACATCCGCCTCGGTGCAGTGGGTGGCCACGCGCACCACCCGCGCGCCTGCCTGATACGCATTTTTCAGGTCATGCAGGGTACCGATGCCGGGAAGCAGTAAAGTCGCGATCTTCGCCTGGCTAACCGACTCCGCCGCCGCTTCAATCCACTGCAGGTCGCTGTGCGCGCCGAAGCCGTAGTTAAAGCTGGAACCCTGCAGGCCGTCGCCGTGGGCTACTTCGATTGAATCCACTCCCGCGCTATCCAGCGCCCGGGCAATCTGGCGAACATTGTCGAGTGAGTATTGATGGCGAATCGCGTGCATCCCGTCGCGCAGAGTCACGTCGGAGATATAGAGTTTTTTGCCGTTCATGCTGCTTCTCCCGTCGCGTCATTCAGCGCCTGGGCCATTTTTTCCGCCGTCGCCAGCGCCGCCGACGTCATAATATCGAGGTTACCCGCGTAAGCGGGCAGATAGTGCGCCGCCCCTTCGACCTCGAGGTAAACCGCCGTTTTCAGGCCGGAGAAGCGGCCGACGCCCGGCAGATTCACCGGTTTATCTTTCGGGATGACCTCAAACTGCACCTGCTGCTTCAGACGATATCCCGGCACATAGGCCTGCACCGCCGCCGCCATCTCGGCGATCGACGCGGCAACCGCCTGCTGCGATGCCGCTTCGCTCAGGACATAAACGGTATCGCGCATCATCAGCGGCGGCTCCGCCGGATTCAGCACGATAATCGCTTTGCCTTTCGCCGCGCCGCCCACTTTCTCAATGGCCTGCGAGGTGGTTTCGGTAAATTCATCAATGTTAGCGCGCGTCCCCGGTCCGGCAGATTTGCTGGCAATCGAGGCGACGATCTCCGCATAGTGCACTTTTGCCACTCTGGATACCGCCGCCACCATCGGGATAGTGGCCTGGCCGCCGCAGGTCACCATATTGACGTTACCCTCGGCAAGATTGGCCTCGAGATTGACCACCGGCACGCAGTACGGGCCGATGGCCGCTGGGGTCAGGTCGATCACGCGGATCCCCGGTTTGGCTTCCCGCAACGCGGCGTCGTTTTTCACGTGCGCCCCGGCGCTGGTGGCGTCAAAAACCACATCGATATCGGCGAATTCCGCCATCTGCATCAGCCCGCCAACGCCCTCGTGGGTGGTGGCGATGCCCATACGCCGGGCGTGGGCCAGGCCGTCAGACTCAGGGTCGATGCCGACCATCACCGCCATCTCCAGGTGCTGCCCGTGGCGCAGAATTTTGATCATTAAATCGGTGCCGATATTGCCGGAGCCGATAATGGCGACTTTACGTTTACTCATCACGCTGTTCCTCTTCGGCGACAAAGGTCGCCGCCACTGAACCTAAACCGTCGATATGGGCGATAAAACGATCGCCGGCGGTAATCGCCACCATCGGGCCTAACGCTCCGGTGAGCACGATATCGCCCGCCCGCAGCGGCTCGCCGAGGCTGGCCATTTTGCGCGCCAGCCACACCGCCGCGTTCAGCGGATGGCCAAGGCATTCGCTGCCGCGCCCGCTGGAGACCTCTTCCTCGTTACGGGTCATGCGCATCACGCAATGTTTCAGATCCAGCCCATCCGGGCTCCGCGCCGGACTGCCCAAAACGTAAACGCCGCAGGAGGCGTTATCGGCGATCGTATCGACAAAGCCAATCGACCAGTCGCGGATACGGCTGCCGACCACTTCCAGCGCCGGCAGCACCCAGTCGATGGCGGCGTACAGTTCATCAAAAGTGGTATCGGCATGCGGCAGATCCTGTTTCAGCACCAGGGCGATTTCGGCTTCCACCTTCGGCTGCAGCACCCGGGAGAACGGCACATCGGCGTTATCGCCGTAGCACATGTCGGCAAACAGGGTGCCGAAGTCCGGCTGGTCAACGCCCAGCTGCTGCTGCACTTTAGGATGGGTCAATCCCACCTTGCGTCCCACCACCCGGCGGCCGTTCGCCAAGTGGTGCTGCACGTTCATCCGCTGGATAGCATAGGCCGCTTCGGCATTGTCGACGCCGAGGAGAGATCGCAGCGGTTCAATCGCCCGGCCGCGACTTTCCGCCTCACGCAACCGTTGCGCCAGGTGCTCAAGAGATAAAGTTGTCATTCGGCTTCCTCAGGCACGAGCCAGAAAATCGAGCACCAGCTGGTTAAAACTCTCCGCGTGCTCCCACTGCGCCCAGTGGCCGCAGTCGCGATAGATATGCAGTTCAGAACCGTTAATGCCCGCCAGCAGGCGCAGCCCGGCGTCCATCGGCACGAAGCGATCGTTACGCCCCCAGACGATCAGTGTCTGCGCGCGGATTTCGCCGAGACGCGGGCTAAAGTCCGGGAACTGCTTCGGGTTGGCTTCGAGACTTTTGACGAAATTATCCAGATGCTCCCGGCGCGATAGCATATTGTTGAGACGCGCGTCGAACAGGGCGTCAGTCAGATCGCGGGTATCGAAAACAAAGATGTTCATCATCTTTTTCAGGTTTTCGATGGTCGGTTCGCGATACAGGCCGTTCAGCAGCTTGATGCCTTCCGTCGGCATCGGCGTAAACAGGCTCATGCCGCCGGTTCCGCCGCCCATCAGCACCAGTTTGCCGACGCGCTCCGGCCAGCTGAGGGTAAAAGCCACCGCGCTGTGTCCGCCCATCGAGTTGCCCAGCAAATGCACGTTGCTGATATCCAGCTGATCAATGACGCTTTTCAGCACCCGGGCGTTCAGGTCGGAGCGGGAGCCGCGATTGACGATAGCATCGCTTTTCCCCCAGCCGGGGCAGTCCAGCAGAATGACCCGATAGCCCGCCTCCACCAGCGGGTCGATATTGCGGCTAAAGTTGGCCCAGCCGGTAGCTCCGGGGCCGGAGCCGTGCAGCATCACCACGGTTTCGTCACCCTGGCCGCAGTCATTAAAATGGATGCGTAATGTTTCTCCGCCCTCTTCCACGTTGAGAAAGCGGCTGGTGGCGGCTTCGGTTTGCGGTTGGTAGCTCATCATATTCTCCCGTTAATTCAGTTCTGCGCTGTGGCGCTCAGCGAGCCAAACCCGGCAATCCACTCGGGGATTGGTCGGTAATAGCGACCTTCGCAGCGCCAGCGGCCAAATGCGGATAGCGCGGCAAAGGCGGCCACCCAGGTTTTAATTTCGTGCGTTGATTTCCCTGCCATTGCCGACAGCTCTTCGTTACTGACGGCGTCCAGCTCCGCCAGCCGCCCCTGCTCCAGCAGGCTCATGAAGCGGGTATCCCAGACGGGGTTGAGCGGATAGAGCGAGTTCTGGTCCTCGATAAACTGCTTCGCCGCGCTAATCACGCGCTGCTGGCGCAGTTCCCGTTCGTCCGGCGGCAGCTGCCTGCCGCTGCCCAGCAGCCGGTCGCGCATATGGGCATCGGCCTTCGCCAGCTCCGGTACCGGCGGCTGATGCGACAGGCCGCCGGAGCCGAGGATTAATACCCGTTTATTGAGGGTGGTCAGAAAGCGGCCGATGGCTTCGCCCAGCATGCGGGTACGCTGAAAGCCCGGCAGCGGCGACGCGACGCCGTTGATAAACACCGGCAGAACCGGCAGCGTATCCAGCCCGCCGAGCAGGAACTCCAGCGGTTGCGCGAAGCCGTGATCCACCTGCATGCAGTAGGAGACCGCCAGATCGATGCCCTCCTTCATCACCGCGTGGGCGCAGGCCTCCGCCAGCGCCGTCGGCACCGGCAGAACGCCGCTGGCGCTGCTGAAATCGCCGATAGAAGTTGCGCCGATGCCTAAACAGAACGGCGGCATCACATCGTAGAAAAAGCCGTTGTAGTGATCGGGGGCAAACAGCACCACCAGCTCCGGATCGAAGGCGGCAATACGCGCCCGCGCGTCGGCAATGGTGCCGTTAACTTCGTCCAGCACCGCCTGTTCCGGGTCAACGTAACCCACCAGCGGCGTATGCGAGAGGCAATGAAGATAAGCGTTCATATCAGGCCACCTGTTCAATCACGGTTGGCGCTTGCGCGGAGGCCAGCTGCATCTTGCTCGCCAGCGCGTTGAGCTTTTTGCCGAGGGTTTGCGGGATAGCCACGGTCGCGACGAAGCGATCCGGACGCACCACGGCGATGGCGGTATCGTGCTGCGCGAACCAGTTTTTCAGGCGGTTTTGCGTATCGCCCACGCGGATAACGCCGGGCACGTTGTCCTGATCGCAATGAATCTGTACTTCCGGCACGACCTGGATGAACTGCACCCCGACCGCGCGCCAGCGTGCAATCTGCTCGTCGGTGAGCCCCCACCGGGGATTGCAGCCCCAGGCGATAATGGCGAACCTGGCGCCAATCACCTCATCGAGCAGCGTCACCTGCCCCGTTTCCAGCGTGACCTTCGGCTGGATAAACATTTTGCCAACCGGAGACGTTTTGCCTTCGCCTTCCGCCAGCAGCGCGCCGTCGCGATACTGCGGCATCGGCTTGAAACGCATTTCAAGGAAGTAGCGTTTGACCGGCGGCAGATAATTCAGCAGCCACGAAATTCCGTCGCGCACCGCGCCGTGCCAGCGTTTCGGCGGTGCCAGGACGTTGCCGGCGGTAACCGACAGGTCGATCATCGCTTTGGCGTGATCGCGCCGCTCCTGCTGGTAGCTGTCCAGCAGCGCCTCTCCGGCTTTGCCGTTCACCACCAGCGCCAGTTTCCAGGCCAGGTTAAAAGCATCGCGCATACCGCTGTTGTAACCCTGTCCCTGCCAGACCGGCATGATGTGCGCCGCGTCGCCCGCCAGCAGCACGCGATCGACGCGAAAGCGTTCGGCGATGCGTGCGTTATGGGTATAGACGCGCTGGCGAATCAGTTCGACGTTATCGGGGTCCGGCAGCACTTTGCTCAATAGCTGGCGCATCTTGTGCGGCTCGCTGAGCTGGGCTTCGGTTTCGCCGGGCATGACCATAAATTCGAAACGCCTGACGCCGTGCGGTAGCGCGGCGGAGACGTACGGGCGCACCGGGTCGCAGCACAGATAGACATGCGGCGTCGCCAGCGGATCGTTGGCAATATCGATGACAATCCATTGATTCGGCGCGGTTTTCCCTTCAAAAGGAATATTCAGCGTGCGGCGAATAAAGCTGGCTCCGCCGTCGCAGGCCACCAGCCAGTCGGCGCGAACGGTTTCCCGCTCGCCGCCGCTGGCTTTAACATTTAACGTGACACCGTCACTATTCTGGCTAAAGGCTTCAACTTCGCGGGAAAACAGGCAGCGCACGTGGGGAAAGCGGCTGAGTCCGTCGTACAGCACGGCATCGACCTGCGGTTGAATAAACGCGTTACGGCGCGACCAGCCAAACTCGTCGGTCATCGGCTGAATATCGGCAAAGCAGCGCCCCTTGGGGGTGAGAAAGCGCATCGCGTGCCACGGCGTGGTATGCGGCAGCACGTTATCTACCAGCCCCACGGCCTGCATCGCCCGTAGCGCCTCATCGTCGATACCGATGGCGCGGGGATAATCGATCAGCGACTCGAGCTTCTCGATCAGCACCACGCTGACGCCCATCTGCCCGAGGTAGTTGGCGATCGTCAGGCCAACCGGGCCGGCGCCGGCAATCGCGACCTGCGCGCTGTGCTGTACGGCGGGCTGGATATCAGGATTGGATGTTGTCATTTTCAAAACCTCACGCTTCGGACAAATTGCCGCCACTGCACTAATGTCAGCGAGGCAATTTGTTAACTAAATGTGAATTTATTTTTATTGTGAGGTCAGTATAGGGTTGGCGATTTACGCTACAATCAAAACATCACCTGATGTGCACCTGGTGCACAAGCTTGTTTAAAATGATTTTTATTGAGGATGCATGAACGAGAATTCGTCGGCGGAATACAAAACGGTACGCGGATTGAGCCGCGGGTTATTGTTATTAAATTTGTTAAATAAATTCGACGGAGGCGCGACGGTCAGCACCCTGGCCGAGTTTAGCGGTCTGCATCGTACGACCGTCAGGCGGCTGCTGGAAACGCTGCAGGATGAGGGTTACGTGCGCCGCAGCCGCTCCGATGACAGCTTTCGCCTGACGATTAAAGTGCGTCAGTTAAGTGAGGGATTTCGTGACGAACATTGGATTTCTGCACTCGCCACGCCGCTGCTTGGCGAGCTGCTGCGCGAGGTTTTATGGCCGACCGATATCACCACCCTGGACGTTGATGCGATGGTGGTGCGCGAAACCACCCACCGCTTCAGCCGCCTCTCCTTCCACCGGGCAATGGTCGGCCGCCGCCTGCCGCTGCTGCTGACCGCCTCCGGGTTAACCTGGCTGGCTTTCGCGCCGGAACACGAACGACGCCCGATCATCGATATGCTGGCTGCCCGCCCGGAAGCGGAGTATCAGCTGGCGCGCGAGCCGGAAAAACTGGCCGCCATTCTCGAACGCACCCGGCAAAACGGCTACGGTGAAAACTTTCGCGGCTGGCAGCAGGAGGAGAAAATCGCCTCCATTGCCGTTCCCGTTCGCCGTCGGCAGCGGGTTATCGGCTGCCTGAACCTGGTCTATATGGCCAAAGCTATGACCATCGACCAGGCGGCGCAAAAGCATCTCGCCTCGCTGCAAAAGGTCGCAAGGCAGATAGAGGAACGGATGTCCGATGAAGAGGTTTTCTACCAGTAGCCCTGTCCATAAGGGGTAAATAGCCCGTCAGCCATTGCGCCCGGCCACGTTGTATATTCTAATATATAACGATTATTCATTTGCTGCCGAGCCTGTTATGTTCAGATACCCGCACGTTTTACTTCTCCTGACGCTGTCAGGCGCCAGCCTGTTCACCGGTCAGGCCTTTGCCGAGCGCACCCTCACCGACCAGCTGGGCCGTGAAGTCACCCTCCCCGACCGCGTCACCCGCGCCGTGGTGCTCCAGCATCAAACCTTAAACCTGCTGGTGCAACTTAATGCTGCTGATGACGTCGTCGGCGTCTTGAGCAGCTGGAAAAAACAGCTTGGCCCGCAGTTTGCGCGCTTTATGCCGAACATTGAAAAACTGCCGATGCCAGGCGATCTCACCCAGGTCAATATCGAGAGCCTGCTGGCGCTGCATCCGCAGGTAGTCTTCGTTGCCAACTATGCGCCGCAGGCGATGATCCAGCAGATCCAGAGCGCCGGGATCCCGGTGGTGGCGATCTCTCTGCGCCAGGATGCCGCAGGGGAGAAAAACAAAATGAACCCGACAATGGCCAATGAAGAGCAGGCCTACAATGAGGGGCTGAAACAGGGGATCCGCCTGATTGGCGAAGTGGTCGGTCGCCAGGATCAGGCCGAACAGCTGATTGATTACACCTTCAGCGCGCGCAGTCTGGCCAATGCGCCGGTTGCCGATATCCCGGAAAATGAGCGGGTGCGGGTGTATATGGCCAATCCGGATCTCAACACCTACGGTTCGGGCAAATATACCGGCCTGATGATGAAGCACGCCGGAGCGCTGAACGTAGCCGCCGCCAGCGTGAAGGGGGCGCGCCAGGTCTCGCTGGAGCAGGTACTACAGTGGGATCCGCAGGTAATTTTCGTTCAGGACCGCTACCCGGAGGTGGTCAAACAGATACAAAACGACCCGCAGTGGCAGAGCATTGACGCGGTCAAAAACCATCGCGTGTGGCTGATGCCGGAGTACGCCAAGGCCTGGGGCTATCCGATGCCGGAGGCGCTGGCGATTGGCGAGCTGTGGATGGCGAAAAAGCTCTATCCATCACGCTATAACACCATTGATGTCGATGCGAAGGCGCAGGAGTACTATCAGCGTTTCTACCGCGTGAAGTGGTCGCCGGATGCTTAGTCATCGTCATTCGGCTCTGCTGCACTGTACCCTCGCGCTGGTGACGCTCATGATTGCACTCGCCTCTATCTGCCTCGGGCAGTATCCGTTAAGCCTGGCGGAGGTTTTTCGCCAGCTGGCGCATCTTTCCCCCCTCGACGGCGTCGCCGGTCAGGTGGTGTGGTCGGTCAGACTGCCGAGGATCGTGATGGCGCTGCTGGCCGGCGGCGCGCTGGGGCTGTGCGGGGCCACCTTACAAGGGGTGTTCCAGAACCCGCTGGTCGACCCGCATATCATCGGCGTCACCTCCGGCTCCGCTTTCGGCGGGACGCTGGCGATTCTGCTGGGACTCAATGCCGCGCTGATGATGACCTCGACCTTTCTCTTCGGCCTTGCCGCGCTGATGCTGGTCTATCTAATCGCCGCGCTGCAGGGGCGCGAAAGTACCCTGGTACTGATCCTCTCAGGAATTATCCTCAGCGGCTTTTTTGCCGCCCTGGTGAGCCTGATGCAGTATCTGGCCGATACCGAAGAAACGCTGCCGAATATCGTCTTCTGGCTGCTCGGCAGCTTTGCCACCGCCAGTTGGCATAAAGTCCTGCTGATGGCGCTACCGGTAGCCTGCGCCGCGATGGTGCTGTTCAGGCTCCGCTGGCGGATTAACCTGCTGGCGCTGGAGGAAAAAGATGCCCGCGGGCTGGGCGTTTCGGTGACCGCGCTGCGTCGCGGGGTGCTGGTATGCTGCGCGGTGCTGGTCGCCGCTCAGGTGGCGGTCAGCGGCAGCATCGCATGGGTCGGGCTGGTGATCCCGCATCTGGCGCGGCTGCTGACCGGCGCCGATCACCGGCGTCTTCTCCCTATCGCCTTCTGGCTCGGCGGCGGTTTTATGATCGTCGTCGATGACCTTGCCCGCACGCTAACCCAGGCCGAAATTCCCATTGGTATTATCACCGCGCTGCTTGGCGCGCCGCTGTTCACCTGGCTGCTGGTGCAGTCGCGACGCACGGGCGCGCGCTGATGACCCTTTCCCTGAATTTAAGCAACCTGCTCTACGGTTATAGCCGACCGCTATTCGCCCCGCTGAACCTGCAGTGCCGCTCCGGTGATATCTGGGCGGTACTTGGCGCCAACGGCCGCGGCAAAAGCTCCCTGCTCGATACCCTGACCGGCGTCCTGGCGCCGCTCGGCGGCCAGTTTACCGGCACCGGCGGTATCGCCATCGTGCCGCAGCATTTTCGTCCAGCCTTTAGCTGGCTGGTACGTGACGTGGTGCTGATGGGGCGGGCGCGCCACGTTAACCTGTTCGCTCAGCCATCGGCGGACGACGAGCGCCAGGTCCAGGAGGCGCTGGCGCAGTTGGGGATCGCGACGTTGGCCGACAAGGTGTTCCGTGCGCTGTCCGGCGGCCAGCAGCAGCTGGTGATCATCGCCAGGGCGCTGGTGGGAGCCAGCCAGAATATCCTGCTGGATGAACCCTGCTCGGCGCTGGATCTGGCCAATCAGCAGCTGGTGCTGCAGCTGATTAGCGACCTGGCATATCGCCAGAAGCGGACGGTGCTGTTTACCACGCACGATCCCACCCACGCCCTGCAGGTAGCGAACCAGACTTTGCTACTGCTCCCCGACGGTGAATGGCTGGCGGGAGAATCCACCGCCGTACTGACGGAAGAGAATCTTCAGCGCGCGTATGGTTTGGCGGTACGCAAAATCTGTCACCCGGGCTCGGCGCTGCCGCTGCTGGCCCCGCAGTTTACGATTCGCCGTTGATGGCCAAAAAGCCGGCGTTTTTCAGAAAACGCTGGCCCTCTCCGCCGAGGATAAAGCGGCACAGACTCTGCGCCCCGGCGCTCTGTTCAATCTGCGTCAGTTGATAATCGCAGCGAACATTCCACGCCGGCGGAATAACCAGCGTGCGCAGATCGCTGCACGCCGCCATCTGCGCGGCGTAATGCGCATAGCCGATGAACAGATCGGTTAAATTTTGCCGAATGAGCCACGCCCCGGCGGTTTCTCCCGCAGGCACCGGCAGCGAGTCTCGGCCGCCTACCAGCGGACGCGCGCGCGCCATGATGGCGGCACCGACGCCGGGACAGCGCTCTTCAATGTGGGAGAAAAGCTGCCAGGTGTAGTCGCCTGAAGGGTCGCAGCCCGGCGTTGAGGTTGCCAGACGCAAGCCCGGGTCGCTGAGCAGCGTCAGCCACTCCCGCGCCTCGGTTTTCGCGTCGCGCCGGACGGTCAGCATCAGCTGATTCCGGGCGAACCAATAGCACTCTCCGGCCAGCCCCGCCTGACGCAGCGCCTGCGGATGATGGCTATTGGCCGAGGCGAACACGGAGCACGGCTCTCCGGCCTCAATGCGCTCGCGCAGCAGACCAGCCGGACCGAAATGGACGTCGACCGGGATGCCGGTCTGTTGCTGAAAGCGCGCCAGCAGCGGAATGAAAGCGCTTTTCAGGCTTCCCGCTGCCAGCAGCTTTAGGGAGGGAGTCATAAGAACCATCGCTATATAGTCATAAATACAGCGCTATAATAACGCAGGTTCAGATCATTTCAGTAGCCAATTTCCGCCAGTTCGCGCAGCTGTTCCGGCGTTGCCACCGGCAGGTTAAAGAAGCGCAGATAGGCCGGGATCATTTCAAACAGCATGTCGGTGCCGCGCTGAATGGGGCAGCCCGCCGCCCGCGCGGCCTGCAGTAGCGGAGTAAATTCCTGGGCCATAACCACTTCGCCAACAAAAGTGCCCGGCGCCAGGCGCTGCGGGTCCAGCGGCAGCGGATCGCCCTCTTTCATCCCCAGCGGCGTAGCGTTGACTACCAGATCGTGCCCCTGCGGGTCGCGCTGCATCAGAGTGATATCCAGCCGAGGATAGTGCTCGAGCAGACGTCCGGCCAGCGCTTCCGCCGTCTGCGGGCGGACGTCGTACAGCGTCAGGGCGCTGACGCCCGCTGCCGCCAACGATGCGGCAATGGCCGAGCCGACGCCGCCGCTGCCCACCACCAGCGCCCGCGCCCCTTGCGTCGCGAACCCTTTGCGCCGGATACCGAGAACAAAGCCTTCTCCGTCAAACATATCACCGCTGAGCGAGCCGTCGGCTTCGGGGCGAATCGCGTTACAGGCGCCCGCAATTGCAGCCGTCGGGCTAAGATGCTGCACCAGCCCGCAGGTGGCGATTTTGTGCGGCATGGTGACCAGCGCGCCAATAATATTGGTCATTTTAAATAGCATCGGGACAAAGGCGGCGTAGTCCTCAGTCTTCACGCCCATCGGCACTACTTTGGCGTCAACCTGTCGATCGGCAAACCACGGGTTATAAATCATCGGCGCTTTAAACTTCGCGGTCGGATAGCCAAGATGCGCTATCAGCCGCGTATTTCCACTAATCACCATTCCTTGCTCCTTTAACAACGACTGCATCACGTTACTGCGAAAGTTCGATACGCTTGACGTCACCCAAAATAAACACATATGCCGCTACGCCCAGCAGCGCAGCGCCGCCGATATAAACAAGCGCGTAGAAGAAGTTGCCGGAGGCCGCGACGATGAAACCGATGATCAGCGGCGTCAGGATCCCGGCAAGATTAGCGCAGAAGTTAAACAAGCCGCCGGTCAGACCGCCAAGGCCTTTCGGCGCGATATCGGAAATTAACGTCCAGCCCAGGCCGACCATCCCCTGGCCAAAAAAGGCGAACGACATCACCAGAATCACCGCCAGATCGCTGGTCAGCCAGTTGGCGGAGATAATCGTGCTCGCCATCAGCAGACCGGCAATGATCGGCAGTTTACGCCCGAGATTCGCCGAACCGGTGGCCTTCAGCAGCTTATCCGAGACCCAGCCGCCGAACATCACGCCGCCCGCCGCCGCCAGGAACGGCATGATGGCAAAGAAGCCGACCTTAATCCACGGCATATGGCGTTCGGTGGCCAGATAAGTTGGAAACCAGGTCAGGAAGAAGACCAGCACCGTATTACCGGCAAACTGCCCGATGCTGGCGCCGAGAATCTGTCTTTTCGCCAGCAGCTGGCGAATCAGCGGCCAGCTAAAGGCGGTATGCTGCTCTGCGCCGGTGGACATTCCGCCGCCGTTGACGATGTGCTCTCGCTCCTGCTGATTGAGGTGTTTATCTTCATGCGGCTCGCGATAGCAGCGCCACCACACCAGCGCGAACATCACGCCGACCGCGCCGACGCTAATAAACAGCGCGCGCCAGCCGAAGCTGCCCATTATCCAGAACAGCAGCGGCGAAAAGCAGGCCAGCCCGAGATATTCGCCGACGGTATAGACCGCCGTCGCCTTCGCCCGCTCCTGCTGCGGGAACCAGGCGCTCACCACCCGACTGTTCACCGGGAAACAGGGCGCTTCGCTGACGCCGAGGCCAAAGCGGCACAACAGCAGACTTTTCAGGCCAACCGCCAGGCCGTGGAACATGGTGAATAGCGACCACAGGGTCAGCGCCAGAAAATAGGTCACTTTGTTGCCGAAGCGGTCAAGGAAGATGCCGCCAGGGATCTGCGCCAGCGCGTAGGTCCAGGCAAAGGCGGAGAACACGATGCCCATCATTGCGGCATCAATACCCAGCTCAGCGGTCAGCTGCGGCGCGGCGATACCCAGCACCGTACGGTCGAGATAGTTGATCATGGTGCCGACGGCCAGCAGCGCAAGAATACCGATACGCCGCCGGGAGGGCCTCACGCCGGACGCGGCCGCCGCCGTCGGGTGATTGTGGCTATAAGAGTTCATAGTCGTTTCCTGTCATAGGGTACAGCCGGATATTGTTATTGTGTTTGCAACGTTGGGTGGTGAACCATCTGCTACATTACTCGGTGTACTGCATTGCTGACAAGCGTACAGCTGCATTTACAGCACCATAAAGTGCGTAACCGTTGCGCCGTTCAGTCAGTTCAAAGAAAAAGCGTCCCACCGCAATCGGTCGGGTGTAGAGGTGAAAGAATTCGCCGCCGCTGCCATCGCGATCGTAAAGAATTTGATGATTCTTCAACAGGTTAACAGGAATACCCTTCCCATAACGGGCCAGCAAATCTTCATAGTAGTTCGCCGGAATCGGCAGCGCATTGACGGCAACCTCGGGCACGGTTGCAAGCGTGGAGGATAAATCGCGGCAGGCAAAAGCCGCGTGCTGTAAACCTGCCCCCTGATAACAGGCCACTGAACGGGCAATTTGCGTGGCGCGGCTTTGCGAAATATTCAGCGCAAAGCGGATGTCGCCCTGCGGACTGCTTACCGCCAGGCTGCGCACCAGCCCGTACGGATCGGGTAGCGTTTGTTCATGCTCAAGGATAAAGCCGAATACGGTGCGGAAAAAAATGATCCAGTTATCGCGGCTATCCGGCTCCATGCCAAGTGCCAGGTGATCGATACCACAATAATCGTCGCGCGGCGTGACGTCCGTGCGCAGATGGAAATCGCGCGTGTAGATATCGTCGCCCACTTCAATCAGATAAATCAGGCTGCCGTCCGGGGCGCAAACCGCCGGGATTGGGCTTTCGTTGGGACCGGCATCGCCCTGCCAGGTGGCATAGCCCAAGGCGCGGGCGCGCTCGACGATTGCCGCACTCTGGCTGACGCGTAGCGCCATAGCGCAGAGAGAGACTCCGTGACGCTGATGAAAATGGTCGGCCCAGCTATGCGGTTGGGCGTTAACCACCACCCGCGCCCCACCGTTGCGCCAGAGGGAGACGCGTTTTGAGCGATGCGTCCCCTCTTCGGCAAAGCCGAGCTGCGCCAGCCTGTCTCCGAGTACTCCCGCCTGCGATGGCGTGGCGGCAAACTCGATAAACTCGAGCCCGGCATAGACCGGTAGTTCAGCCGGTGCAAACAGCGGCGCGCGGCTTTCCGGCAGCCGGTGGCGGACCTGCTCTTCCAGCCACAGCAGCGAGCGATAGCCATCTTTCGCCGTCGCACCGTTGGGAGAAGCCCGGAAGCTGTCGTTAAAAATCTCCAGCGACCAGGGGCCACGATAGCCGCAGCGGATAATCTCGCAGGCAAAATCCACCAGCGGCAGCTGTCCCTGACCGGGGAAGCAGCGGAAGTGGCGGCTCCATTCGAGGATATCCATTTTCATCAGTGGCGCGTCAGCCATCTGTACAAAGGTGATTTTCTCCAGCGGCACGTCCGCCAGCTGCGCCAGCGTGTCACCGCGCGCCAGCACGTGGAAACTGTCGAGCACAATACCCAGCGCCGGGCTATCGACGCGTTTGACCCGCGCCCATGCCTGATGCCAGCGGTTAACGTGGGTGCCCCAGGCCAGCGCCTCGTAGCCGATAGTGATGCCTTCCTGCTCCGCCAGCTCAGCCAGAGCGCGTAAATCGGCCACCTGCAGTTCGACGTCGGCGGAACAGTCCGGCTGAACGTTACTGCACAGCAGCATGGTATCGCAGCCCAGCTCATGCATGAGCGCAAATTTGCGTCTGGCGCGTTCCATATTAGCGGTGAACTGGGCGCGGCTGGCGCCTTCAAAATCACGAAACGGTTGAAAAAGCGTGATTTTTAGCCCTAAATCAGCCGCCAGGTGGCGGATATCGGCCGGCGTACCGGTATAATAGAGCAGATCGTTTTCAAAAATTTCGACGCCCTGATAGCCCGCCGCTGCGATGGCATGGAGCTTTTCGGGTAAGGTACCGGAAATCGAGACGGTGGCGATGGAGCGCAACATAGTGTCCTCGGGTCATGAGCTGACTTAATGACCTGAATATGAATCATTTGGTTCAATTGCGCCATGACTGGTTGCAAAATTGTGATCAATATGTGTATTTTTTGCATCTCAAGAAAAGGAGCCGTTATGTCTGCCGTTGCTCATGATGAAGCACAATCGCTTAAGGAGCGGATCTTCGCCGCCGCTATTACCGTTTTCGCCGAGCACGGTTTGTCGGGCGCGCGAATGGAGCAAATCGCCACCGAAGCGCAGACCACTAAACGCATGGTGGTCTACTACTTCAAGACCAAAGAGCAGCTTTATCAGGCCGTGCTCCAGCACGTCTACGCGAGGATCCGCGAAACCGAGCAGCAGCTTGGGCTGGAAAACCTGCCGCCGGTTGAGGCGCTGGTGCAGCTGGTAAAGTGGAGCGTGCGCTATCACGCCACGCACGCCGACTATATGCGGGTTATCTGTATGGAAAACATGCAGCGCGGCAAGTGGCTGAAAAGCTCCGGACAGCTGAAACCGCTAAACCGTACCGCTCTGTCGATTCTGGAAGATATTCTGCAGCGCGGCCAGCAGCAAGGCGTGTTTCAGGCGGGTCTGGAGGCGCGCGATGTGCATCGATTGATCAGCAGCTTTAGCTTCTATCAGGTGTCGAACTTTTATACCTTTAGCAGCCTCTATCTGGACGACCCGATGCCGGCCATTGATGATGAAGCGATGGTCGCCCACCACTGCGATATTGCCGTCAAAGCGGTGATACGCTTTGTGATTTCATAAAGCTCAGGGAAACGCGCAGGTCCGGCTAGCTGCCGGAAAGCGCATGGACCACCTTCTCCATCGCTTCCTGCGTCAGCGCTGAGCGCTTGACCTTCGGGTTTGCCAGGGCGGTACGCAGCACGCCGGCGATAACGATATGCTTTGGCTCCTGACCCAGGTCGCGCATCTCAAGCACGACTTTACCGACTACGCGGCACATTTCCTGATACAGCGCCTCATCTTTGGCTGTGTTTCCCATGCTATTTGGCTCTCAAATTTTCATTATCAATCAAATCATTATTGATATATTTCCCGCTTAAATCAAACCAGCGCGGTGATTTCGCCTCAGCGACGTATTTTTGCTGGCAAAGTTGTGAATAAATCCGCATTTCCGCCCGCTTTATCTTGTCAGCTGATGAAAAAATGTGTTGCGCATAAGCGTAGGTTTAGTTTGCATTTTGTTAAGTATATAACTATAGAAATGAAACATGGTTTTCATTTTCTTTTTTGGATTGGGCAACGTATAATGCCCGGCAAATTCTTATTGAATGGTTTCAGCGCATTGGATTGCATGACTAAACGCATAACACGTTGCCTCTTTTCATGGGCTGAACCGCCAGCACACATTCTTCTGCACGCTCTTTTGTTGTCACCTATCCTTAGAGCGTGGCATAGCAACTTTCGTAATACAGGTTTAACTCTGCGGCAGTACGCCCGCGGAGTCAGATTCCCCATCCCTATCCTTCACAACTTAAAGATTAAACTGTCATGAAAAAGACCAAAATTGTTTGCACCATCGGTCCGAAAACCGAATCCGAAGAGATGTTGACCAAAATGCTGGACGCCGGTATGAACGTTATGCGTCTGAACTTCTCTCACGGTGACTATGCGGAACACGGCCAGCGCATCCAGAACCTGCGCAATGTGATGAGCAAAACGGGCAAGAAAGCGGCAATCCTTCTGGATACCAAAGGTCCGGAAATCCGTACTATTAAGCTGGAAGGCGGTAACGACGTCTCCCTGAAAGCGGGCCAGACTTTCACCTTCACCACCGACAAATCGGTAGTAGGTAATAACGAAATCGTTGCGGTGACCTATGAAGGCTTCACCAGCGACCTGAGCGTCGGCAACACCGTACTGGTCGACGATGGTCTGATCGGTATGGAAGTCACCGCGATCGAAGGTAACAAAGTTGTTTGTAAAGTGCTGAACAACGGCGACCTCGGCGAGAACAAAGGCGTTAACCTGCCGGGCGTATCTATCGCTCTGCCGGCGCTGGCTGAGAAAGACAAACAGGACCTGATCTTCGGTTGCGAGCAGGGCGTGGACTTTGTTGCGGCCTCCTTTATCCGTAAGCGTTCCGACGTCGTGGAAATCCGCGAGCACCTGAAAGCTCACGGCGGCGAGAAGATCCAGATCATCTCTAAAATTGAAAACCAGGAAGGCCTGAACAACTTCGATGAAATCCTCGAAGCTTCTGACGGCATCATGGTTGCGCGTGGCGACCTGGGCGTTGAAATCCCGGTTGAAGAAGTTATCTTCGCGCAGAAAATGATGATCGAAAAATGTATCCGCGCGCGTAAAGTCGTTATTACCGCGACCCAAATGCTGGATTCCATGATCAAAAACCCGCGTCCGACCCGTGCGGAAGCGGGCGACGTGGCTAACGCCATCCTCGACGGCACCGATGCTGTCATGCTCTCAGGCGAATCCGCAAAAGGTAAATATCCGCTGGAAGCGGTCACCATCATGGCGACCATCTGCGAACGTACCGACCGCGTGATGACCAGCCGTCTTGAGTACAACAACGATAACCGTAAGCTGCGCATCACCGAAGCGGTCTGCCGCGGTGCGGTTGAAACGGCTGAAAAACTGGAAGCGCCGCTGATCGTCGTCGCGACCCAGGGCGGTAAATCCGCGCGCGCCGTACGTAAATACTTCCCGGATGCAACCATCCTGGCGCTGACCACCAACGAAACCACCGCGCGTCAGCTGGTGCTGAGCAAAGGCGTGGTAGCGCAGCTGGTTGAAGAGATCGCCTCTACCGACGCTTTCTATCACCTCGGTAAAGAGCTGGCGCTGCAGAGCGGCCTGGCGCGCAAAGGCGACGTGGTTGTTATGGTTTCCGGCGCATTAGTCCCGAGCGGAACCACCAATACCGCTTCCGTGCACGTGCTGTAATAATTTACAGGTTAATTAGTATTTCCTTTAAAGGCGCCTCATTGAGGCGCTTTTTTTTATTCCAGCACTAGCTGCTATTAATAAAAATGCAAATCGGAATTTACTATTTAACGCGAGATTATCTAAGATGAATCCGATGGAAGCGCGCTGTTTTCTCTCGCCTTTTTAAGGTTACCTGATGATTTCGATGCTTCTTTGAGCGAACGATCAAAAATAAGCGTATTAAAGTAAAAAAATATTCTCATCACAAAAAAGTTTGTGTAATACTTGTAACGCTACATGGAGATTAACTCAATCTAGAGGGTATTAATAATGAATCGTACTAAACTGGTACTGGGCGCGGTAATCCTGGGTTCTACTCTGCTGGCTGGTTGCTCCAGCAATGCTAAAATCGATCAGCTGTCTTCTGACGTTCAGACTCTGAACGCTAAAGTTGACCAGCTGAGCAACGACGTGAACGCAATGCGTTCCGACGTTCAGGCTGCTAAAGATGACGCAGCTCGCGCTAACCAGCGTCTGGACAACGCAGCTACTAAATACCGTAAGTAATAGTATCTGTGTAATAAAAATGGCGCACATTGTGCGCCATTTTTTTTGCCTCTCGTTCCCCCGCCTACTGCACCCTTTTTGCTTCGTCTACCGGCGCACTCTGTACGGACAGGCCCGACGTCGAGCTGCTGCCCGCGGATACCACCACCGGATATCCTGCTCGCCGGGTCAGCGCGCGTTTAAGCATGGCCTCATCCACCGCTTTATCGCCGGAGAATTGATGGAACTCCGCAGGAAGCGTATAGGCCATCGTCTGCGGGTTGCTGGTCTCATCCGGCGTCAACGGTCGATGAACTTCAACATAGCGCTTACCGTCCGGCTCCACGGCGAACTTGACCGGCTGATTGATAATCCGCACCGGCGTCCCGCTTTTCACCTGATTGAATAACGCCTGAATATCCGCCGCATTCATGCGCATACAGCCGGAGCTGACGCGTAGTCCGACGCTATCTGGCGCACTGGTGCCATGAATAAGATATTCCCCGTTGCCGTATGCCAGGCGCAGCGCATAACGCCCCAGCGGGTTATTCGGTCCTGCGGGCACGACCGGCGGCAGCTTAATTCCTTTTTCCAGCGAGCGAGCGCGAATGCCTGCCGTCGGCGTCCAGGTCGGGTTCGGAATTTTCTGCCCTATTCGCGTGGTCATCTCCGGGGTCTCCAGCCCCTGCTGACCAATCCCGAGGGGATAAACCTGCACCTGGTTCATTCCCGGCGGGAAGTAGTACAGGCGCAGCTCGGCCAGGTTGACGACGATCCCTTCCCGCGGCACGTCCGGCAGCAGCATCCGGGAGGGAATCAGCACCTGGGTACCCGGTTTAGGCTGCACCGGGGCAATCGTATCGTTCGCTTCGAGGATCAGCATCGCTGCGGTATCGAAACGACGGGCAATCGCCTGCAGGTTGCGATCATCCTCCTGTACCGTCCAGGACTGGTTCTCACCAATCAAACGACTGTTGGCAGGGGGAAGAGGGTAATCGACGGCCCAGGCTGCATGTGACGCGCTGAGGGCGCTCAGAACGGCTATGGTGATGAGAGAAGCGCGTTTCATACTGAGATTCCTTCTTTCGCTGATAAAACGCCAGGCCTGTTATGCACAACGGGAGGTTCCCCTCCCGTCGCGCATAACAGAATGAAATCTACTGTTTAATTCTAGCTAAGATTTGCCGCCTTCGCGCGGATTGCGCGGATCATCGCTTCCAGTCCTTGCGACCGTGAAGGCGTCAGGTGCTGCGTGAGGGCCATTTTTTCAAACCACGGGCGCACATCAAAAGCGAGGATATCCTTCGCCGTCATCCGATCGTAAAGAATAAACACCACCGCGATAAGCCCTTTCACAATAGCGGCATCGCTATCGCCGCGAAGCGCAATTGCGCCGCTCTGCTCCTGCGTCATCACGATCCATACCTGGCTCTGGCAGCCCTGAATGATGTTCTGCGCGCTATGCTCTTCCGGGCTCAGCGGCGCAAGGCGCTGCCCCAGTTCGATGATATAGAGATATTTCTCTTCCCAGTTCGCGCAACGGCTAAAGTTGCGCAGCAGTTTGTCTTTATCAGGTAACGCCGCCATAGTTGCTTCCTTTAGCTTAACAATTTGTGGATCCGCTGCAGGCCCGCTACCAGCCGGTCCACCTCTTCCGTGGTATTGTACATCGCCAGCGACGCCCGGCACATGGCAGGGACGCCGTAGAACTCCATGAGCGGCATGGCGCAATGGTGCCCGGTACGTACCGCAATGCCGTAGTTATCCAGGAAGCTGCCGACATCGTAGGCATGATGCTTGCCGAGATTAAAGGCAATCACCCCGAGCCGATTTTGCGGACCATAAAGGGTTAAATCCGCCACGCTCTCCAGCGCCTGCAGCGCGTAGCGCATCAGGGTTTGTTCATATTCCGCGATCTGCGTCAGACCCAGCGCGCTGACGTAATCCAGCGCCGCCCCCAGCCCGATGATACCGCCGGTGTTCGGCGTTCCCGCCTCGAAGCGCCACGGCGCTTTTGTCCAGGTCGTGCCTTGCGTCAGGCTGACCGTGGCGATCATCGACCCGCCCCCTTCCCAAGGCGCCATATCCTGCAGGATATCCTGCTTAACGTAGAGCATGCCGATACCGGTGGGGCCGTAAAGCTTATGCGCGGAAAATGCGTAGAAATCACAGTCCAGAGCCTGCACGTCCACCGGATGGTGCATCACCGCCTGCGCGCCGTCCACCAGCACTTTGGCGCCGTGCTGATGGGCTAAAGCCACCAGGGCGGCGACCGGGTTTTCGGTTCCCAGCACGTTAGACACCTGGGTGATTGCCAGCAGCCGGGTGCGCTCATCAAACAGGCCGGGGATGGCATCGAGCTGCAGCGTACCGTCCTGATTCAGCGGGATGACCCGCAGTTCGGCGCCCACCCTGGCGCACAGCATCTGCCACGGCACGATATTGGCGTGATGCTCCATCGCGCTGACGATGATATTGTCCCCTGCGCCGACGTTAGCATTGCCCCAGCTGTTCGCTACCAGATTAATGCCTTCCGTGGTACCGCGAACAAACACCAGCTCTTCTGCCGATCGGGCATTCAGGAACGTCGCCCCCTGCTGACGCACCTGCTCCATCCGCGCCGTGGCTTCCGCGCTAAGGGTATGAATGCCGCGGTGTACCGCCGCATAGCCGTGGCGGTAAAACTCCGCCTCAGCGTTGATCACCGCTTCCGGCTTCTGCGCGCTGGCGGCGCTATCAAGGTAGGCCAGCGGCTGACCGTTCACCTCGCGATTAAGCACGGGAAAATCCGCGCGCACGCGTTCCACAGAAAATGTCATGCTTTACCTCCCGGCAAACGCTGGCCAATACGCGCCAGTATCTGCTGCCTGAGCGCCTCATCATCGATCGCTTCCGTGAGCTCCGCGGCAAAGGCGTAAAGAATCATCTGCTGCGCCGCCTGCTGCGTAATGCCGCGCGAACGCAGATAAAACAGCTGTTCATCATCAATGCGCCCGATGGTCGCGCCGTGGCTGCACTTCACGTCATCAGCGTAGATTTCCAGCTGCGGCTTGGTATCCACTTCGGACAGGCGGCCAAGCAGCAAATTATTGTTGGTCATCTGGCCATCGGTTTTAATCGCATGCTGGGCGACGTTGATCAGTCCATTAAACACCGCGCGCCCTTTATCGTTGACGATGGTTTTGTGCAGCTGACGGCTGTTACAGTATCCGACCTTATGATCGAGCCAGGTGCGGCTGTCGCACACTTCGTTGTTAACCGGCATCGCCAGCGAGTTAATCCGCAGGTTGCTGTTTTCACCGTTCAACTGCGTGCTGGTGTGGTGGCGCAGTACCGAGGCGCCGAGCAGAAAACTGCTGCTGAAGGCGGAGGCGTCGCGTCCGAGGGCCAAATCGTTATGGGCAAAGTGGTAGCTTTGCGCATTTTCAAACGCCAGCTTGATATGCTGCAGGTGGGCGTTATCCGCCACGGACATCGTCAGCCTTGCGCCGGTAAAATGGGCAGCGTCGTTGAGGCTCAGATAGTGTTCGATAATAGTCGCCTGCGCGCCGCTCTCCAGCTCCAGATGGTGGCGATAGTGGGCGGTGTTCATTTCATCGCCCGCCAGCCCGCGCGTCATGTGCACGATCAGCAGCGGCTTTTCCGGTCGCTGGTGGCGCCCGACCCGGATATGGGTGACGCTGGTCGCCAGGCTTTCGGTCAAATGCAGAAAAACTTCGGGCTGAACGGCTTCAGGCAGCGGCTGACGGTCGTTATCTACCCGCACCTCAAAGCCGCTGGCGGTCAGGTCGTCGCTCAGGCGTTCGTTAAACTGGCCGTCGACAAAAACCAGACGCCATGCGTCCACCGCCAGCCCCAGCGCGTCGCGTTGGGCCGCCGTCAGCGTCTGCGGTTCCGCAGCGACAAAAGTATGGTTCAGTAACGCATCCAGCGGCGTATATTTCCAGTTTTCATGTTTACGCGTCGGCAGCCCCAGCCGCAGAAGCTGTTGCAAATGCTGATGCGCCTGCGGGCTGCGCTGCTCGCTTTGCGCTTCAAACAGATGGTGCCACTGCTGCAGCGCGTTACTGCTGTTCGGTAAGCCAGCCATAGCCCTGCTCCTCCAGTTGTTTGACCAGAGTAAAATCGCCGGATTTAACAATCCGCCCCTGGTACAGCACGTGGACGTAATCCGGCTTGATATAGTCGAGAATGCGCTGATAGTGGGTGACGATAATAAACGAGCGCTTGCCGTCGCGCAGCGAGTTGACGCCGTCGGAAACAATCTTCAGGGCGTCGATATCCAGCCCGGAGTCCGACTCGTCCAGGATGCACAGCTCCGGTTCCAGCACCGCCATCTGCAGGATATCGTTGCGCTTTTTCTCGCCGCCGGAGAAGCCGACGTTAACCGAGCGGGTCAGCAGATCCTCCGGCATTTTCAGCAGCTTAATTTTGTCCTCCATCAGGTCCTGAAAGTCAAAACGGTCAAGCTGCTCCTGGCCGCGGTAGCTGCGCACGGCGTTCAGCGCGGTTTGCAGGAAAAACTGATTGCTGACGCCGGGAATTTCAACCGGATACTGAAAGGCCATGAAGATGCCCTCGCCGGCGCGATCTTCAGGGGAGAGTTCCAGCAGATCTTTGCCTTTAAACTCCACGCTGCCGCCGGTCACCTCATAGTCTTCACGTCCGGCAAGCGTGGCGGAGAGCGTACTTTTACCGGAACCGTTCGGGCCCATAATGGCATGCACTTCGCCGGGGCGAACGTCCAGATTCAGTCCGCGCAGGATCTCTTTGTCTTCAACGGCGACCTGCAAATTTTTTATACTTAACATCTTATTTCCTTTGTTATCAGCCGACGCTGTGTTCAAGGCTAATCGCCAGTAATTTTTGCGCTTCTACGGCAAACTCCAGCGGCAGCTCTGAGAAGACATCCTTACAGAAACCGTTAACGATCATCGAGATGGCATCATCTTCGCTGATTCCGCGCTGCAGACAGTAGAACAGCTGATCTTCGCCGATACGGGAGGTGGTCGCTTCGTGCTCAAGCTGCGCGCTGTTATTACGGCATTCTACATACGGGAAGGTATGCGCCCCGCTGTCCGGGCCAATCAGCATGGAGTCGCACTGGGTGAAGTTGCGCGCGTTGGTCGCGGTGGGCATGATTTTGACCAGGCCGCGATAGCTGTTCTGGCTGTGGCCGGCTGAAATCCCCTTCGAGATAATCGTCGAACGGGTGTTTTTGCCGATATGGATCATCTTGGTGCCGGTGTCCGCCTGCTGGTGGCCGCTGGTCAGCGCTACCGAGAAGAACTCGCCAATGGAGTTATCGCCGCGCAGAATACAGCTCGGATACTTCCAGGTGATCGCCGAGCCGGTTTCCGACTGGGTCCACGACATTTTGCTGTTCTCGCCTTCGCACAGGGCGCGCTTGGTCACGAAATTAAGGATCCCGCCGGTATTATTGTCGCCGGGGAACCAGTTTTGCACCGTGGAGTACTTCACCTCGGCATCTTTATGAATAATCACCTCCACCACCGCCGCGTGCAGCTGGTAGCTATCGCGTACCGGCGCCGAACAGCCTTCGATATAGCTCACGTAGCTGCCTTCGTCGGCGACCAGTATGGTGCGTTCGAACTGGCCGGTTTTCTCGGCGTTGATGCGGAAATAGGTCGACAGCTCCATCGGGCAGCGCACGCCTTTGGGCACATAGATAAAGGTGCCGTCGGAGGCTACCGCCGCGTTAAGGGCGGCAAAGAAGTTGTCGTTGCCCGGTACTACGGTGCCGAGGTATTTCCTGACCAGTTCAGGGTGATCGTGAATCGCTTCGCCGAAGGAGCAGAAAATAATCCCCTGCTCCGCCAGCTTTTCGCGATAGGTGGTCGCCACGGAAACCGAGTCAAAAATGGCGTCGACGGCCACCTCCCGCCCTTCGCGAACCGGTACGCCGAGAAGGTTAAACGCCTCTTCGACTTCGCTGGTCAGAAACGCACTGGACCCCGTTTGCTGTAGAGCTCCGGGCTCAGAAGCGCAGGCGTCATCGCAGTTGCCGCAGGAGGGCGCTGAGTAATAGCTGTAATCCTGATAATTCAGCTTGTCGTAGTGCGCTTTCAGCCAGTGCGGCTCTTCCATTGCCTGCCAGGCCTTGAAGGCGTTCAGACGAAACTCCAGCATCCATTCTGGTTCATTGCGGCGTGCCGAAATCGCCCGAACCACCTCTTCATTTATGCCTTTCGCCAGCTCATCGGTCTGTAGCTGGGTAAAAAAGCCCTCTTTATAGTTGAGTGGCCCGCCGCTCCAGGTTTTGACATCGTCAGTTGCTTCAGTATTACGAGACATAGTTACTCCGCCTGAACGCCAAAACTTTCGCCGCAGCCGCATTCGTGCTGCGCTTTGGGGTTATGAAATTTAAAAATCTGGTTTAAACCTTCGCGGACGTAGTCGAGCTCGGTGCCATCGATAAACGGCATGGCCTGCAGCGGCGCCCACAGTTTCGCGCCATCGCGCTCAAAAAGCAGATCGTCCTGCTCCGGTTCAGCGATGAGTTCGAGAACGTAGCCAAAGCCGGCGCAGCCGCTGGTTTTAACGCCCAGGCGTAGCCCCTGCTTGTCGGGTTGTTTGCTGACCAGTTCGCGAATATGGGCGGCGGCGGCTGGGGTCATCGCCAGGCCGCGCCAGCTGAAATCTTCGGGATTAAAAGTTCCTGCATGTGAATCCATCGCTCTACCTCATAGGTTGACGCCATCAGGGCATACCCACTATGTTAGTGATAATGATTATCACTTCAACCCATCCGGAGAAGGGGTATTGTCCCCGCTGGCTCATTTCTTGCGCTTTTTATAAGCATAGACCCTGTGCTCGGCGTTTTCAGCCTGCGAATTTCTGTTTTAATATATTGAAAAATAATAAGATATTGACGTTTGGCGCACTTAATTGCAGGCAATGGCAAAGATGTATCGAAAATACCGATTTATAAAATAGGCGCGGGAAAAAGCACTTTTCATCTACTTGCTGGACATTCAATGAGTTACACGCTTCAGGCCGCAACAAGCCAGCGTGCCGGCAGCAAAATCATCTGACAGCACATTGAGATAAAGCCATAGCGACGGATCGCCTGCAACCGATAATGAAAATACCCCACTACCACTGATGATATATTTTCTGGCATATTTATCTTCAATGGATATTTCGCTGATCCTGCAACGAATATAACCAGCGTGATCTTCGGCGTTTAACTCATTGATTTAAGGATTATCATGAATAATGTCATTCTCAGCATCATCGCGAAAATTTCAGCGATGGATGCAGAAAACAAGCAGCTTGCTGCGCAGGTTGAGGCCCAGTCGCTGCTGATAAGCGCATTGATGCTTGCCATTGGCGAGGAAGGAGGGGTCGCGGAGCTGGTTGGGAATGTGACCAAAGCAATTAACTCGGTGCTTGAATCATCGGAAGATATTCTTAAATCCGACGCTGAGCTTCTGCTGACTAAATTTCAGGAGCAAATAGCGCTCACGCAATTGATTAATACCCACGAAGATAAAATTAATCAAGACGCACTCGGCGGCGGAGAGGCAGCCAAAGGCAAACGCGTGGACTAAGCGGAGCCCTGCTCCAGCGAAGTCCTGCCGCCTGTTCGCCGCGTCGGCGTCCACCGTGGCATCGATTGATGCCGCGCTGCGCATAACGAGGCGCGGCGGCCAATAAACGGTATTAATATTTTCTTCACGTGCGTATCCGGCGGGACGATGGCATTTGCCTCCCATTGCCCCTCTGGCTCCCGCGCCGCCTGACGCGCCACCCGACCAATATGCCAAATTGAGACGCTGTTTGCCCCCTCACTAACGCGAATCCATTCATGCAACGAAACCTATTCGTTTTCATTATAAGTGCTGTCATTTCACAGAAATAAAGATTTATTCAGTACCGGCTGGCTCCTGTAGAATGCGCTGCTAAATTTCCTTCATCTTTTCACGCAATGTCGCAACGGCGACCGATCGGGAACCTGTGTTGTACTGAACTATGGATATAGAAACAGATGTCATGTCGATGTGTATGGTCGTCCTGTTAATTATTAGCGTTTTGCTCGATTAACCCCATTTCCCCCTTAAATTTCGTAAGCCTCACCGTCGCCGGACAGGCTTTCACATTCGTGAAGAAATAAGGAGATTCATAGGATTCGCCCGCCGTGGGATTGTTTGCCAAAAGCGTTGCCTCTAAGCTTTTATCGACATACTTATGAGGTAACAAAAATGAAAAAAACTATCATTGCGCTCTTCGCCGTCGTTTCGATTACCGTCACCAGCGCGTTCGCCGCCGATGCAGAGAAAGCCGAAACGCCCTCACCGGCGGCTGAGGCGCATAATGCTGGCCATCCCCCCTTCGAGCTGACTCAGGGTTATGGCCCAATGCCTTTCCCTGTGCCGCCGAAAAAACCGGTTATTTTCTCCGCCACCGTAGCCACCGATAATCCGGTCGAAACGATCAATAAACTCACGCCGCTGATTCCAGCCAGCAAAGCTAAACATTATGAAGTGCGCGTTGAAGTCGTGCCGGTCCCCGATATGCCCGCGCTGTAAGCGCGTATCGTGGTAATAGAATGAAAGAGGGGAAATTAAACACTCGGACATTTTAGAGATATTAAAAAGGCTGCCGACAATGGCGGCAGCCTCTGCACTTTATGGCGTTGCTGGTGCGGTTAGCTTCTGATCTTACGGTAGATGAAGAGTACGACCAGCGCACCAATCACCGCGACGACAAAGCTGCCGAAATTAAAACCGTCGACCCGGCCAAAGCCGAAGAAAGTACTAATCCAACCCCCGACAACTGCACCGATGACACCGAGAATTACGGTAACGATAAACCCGCCGCCGTCTTTCCCCGGCATAATCCACTTGGCTAAAATACCGGCAATAAGCCCAAAAATGATCCATGAAATGATACCCATAGCTAACTCCGTCCTCTTGTTACCTTGTAAATTCTGGTATTAAAAATATTAGCATAAATATTAACGATGTTTGATAAATTTATATTTAACATGGATGAGCTTGTCATATCAAACATAATGGTCTACGCGCTAAAGATGTCGCACAAATAAGCGACCAAAGAATATAAAAGGTAGAAGGCTAATAATCCCTGGTGAGCAGCAAAGTTAAGCCAGGACTTTTCTTATAAAGCGTTAACATTGGGCCTGGTTGAATCTCAATACAAATAACAGTGCAAACCGGCAGCTAGCGGATATAGCGTAGGTACGTTCAGCGGTGATGAAGGATGGCAGGTAATAAGTATTAAGGGGGAAATCTTCCCCCTTAATTGACTTAAATTACGGCTGTGGTCAACCGCGACGAACAGCAAAGACGCCCCTGCTCATCAGTAATGTCGATCTGCCACACCTGGTGACGGGAGCCGACGTGCAGCGCCCGGCACACGCCGCGAACCCTCCCGCTGCGCACCGAACGAATATGGTTGGCATTGACCTCCAGACCGACCACCTTCTGTTCGCCTTCGCTGCACAGGTAGCCCGCCACCGAACCTAACGTTTCCGCTAATACTACCGATGCGCCGCCGTGCAGCAGGCCAAACGGCTGATGGGTACGGCTGTCTACCGGCATGGTCGCGGCGATGGTCTCGTCGGTCATGGCCTCGAAGCGTATATCCAGCAGGCCGACCATGTTCCCGTCGCCCATCGCGTTCAACTGCTCCAGCGTGCTGTGACGTTTCCAAATCATCCCATAATCTCCAGTAGCGCCTGCAGCGGATGGCGTACGCCGCTGCCTTCAATACGCTTCACCTGGCTACGGCAGGAGTAGCCGGTGACCAGACAGCGGTTGCGCGGCAGGCGCTGCATCGCCTGCTGCCAGGAGAGCGCGTAGATGGCCAGCGAATTGGCGTGATTCTTCACTTCATGACCGTAGGTCCCGGCCATACCGCAGCAGCCCACGTTAACGTTTTCCAGCTTCGCGCCAAAGCGTGCGAAGATATCCGCCCACTGCCGGGTAGAAGCGGGAAGCGCCGTCACCTCAGTACAGTGACCAAACAGATACCACGACTCGCCGCCTTGATCCTGCGCTGCGGTTTCCGTCAACGCCTGCGGCAACCATTCATGCACCAGCATCACGCGAAAATCGCCGCGCTTGTCGCCCAGCACCTGGTTGTATTCATCGCGATAGCAGAGCACCAGCGCCGGATCGACACCCACCATCGGCATGCCGAGCTGGGCCACGCGGTTAAGGAAGTCGGCAGTTTTCTGCGCGGTGCGCGCGAATCGCGTCAGAAAGCCCTTAATATGCTGCGCCTTGCCGTTGGGAGAGAACGGCAGCAGCACCGGCTGGTATCCCACTTTCTCGATCAGGCGAACAAAGTCGGCAACCACCTGCGCATCGTAATAGCTGGTGAAGGGATCCTGAACCACCAGCACCCTCTTCGCCCTCTGCTCCGGGCTCAGCGCTTCCAGCTGTTCCAGGGTGGTATTCGCCGAACGGTGGCCGACCATCTGCTGCTTCAACGATGGGACGGAAAGCAGCGGAAGATCAACCATACCAATATGCTTTTCCGATAGCTTGCGCATCCACGGCTGATTGATAAAGAAGTTGAAGGTCTTTGGCGCATGCGCCATCAGCGGCGCGTAGGATTCAACCGTCGCCACCAGGTGGTCGCGAACCGGGCGCAAATAGCGGCTATGGTAAAGCTGCAGGAAACGCGAACGGAACTCCGGAACGTCGATTTTAATCGGACACTGGGTCGAGCAGGCTTTACAGGCCAGACAGCCGGACATCGCCTCTTTAACCTCATGGGAGAAATCGTACTCGCCTTTACGTGCGTGCCAGCTATTGCGGGTACGCTCCACCAGAGTACGCAGGCTGGCGCGTTTTTCCGGCAGATCTTTTTCCAGCTGATTGGGGTCGATGCCGCGGTCCGCCAGCAGGCGCAGCCATTCACGCACCAGCGTTGCCCGCCCTTTCGGCGAGTGAATACGGTGGTTGCTGACCTTCATCGACGGGCACATCGGGCTTTTGGCATCAAAGTTGAAGCACAGGCCATTGCCGTTACACTCCATCGCGCCGCGCCACGAGCTGCGCACGGCGATGGGGATCTGCCGATCGAATGTCCCGCGCTTGACCGCATCCACCTTCATCATCGGCGCATCAACGCCTTCCGGAGGACAGATTTTACCCGGGTTCAGACGGTTATCCGGGTCAAACGCGGCTTTAATTTTGCGCAGTTCGCCGAACAGCTCTTCGCCGAAGAATGCCGGACTGTATTCAGCGCGAAAACCCTTGCCGTGTTCCCCCCACAGCAGACCGCCGTACTTAGCGGTTAACGCGACCACGTCATCGGAGATCCGCTTCATCAGCATCTCTTGCTGCGGGTCACACATATCCAGCGCCGGCCGCACGTGCAGCACGCCGGCATCGACATGACCAAACATACCGTAGCTCAGCCCGTGGCCGTCGAGCAGCTCACGGAATTCAGCAATATAATCGGCCAGGTGTTCCGGCGGCACGCAGGTATCTTCGGCGAAAGGTATCGGTTTGGCGGCCCCTTTGGCATTCCCCAGCAGCCCAACCGCTTTTTTCCGCATCGCGTAGATGCGCTCGACGCCGTCCAGCTCGTGACAAACCTGCCAGCCGATTACGCCCGCCTCGTTGCGCGCTATCAGTTCATCCAGGCGCTGACACAGGGTCGTCACCTGGCCGTCAATCAGTTCGGCGTCATCACCGGCGAACTCGACGATATTCAGCCCCAGCATCTCCTTATCCGCAACGTCGGTAATGAGCTCGCTAACCGAATGCCAGACAATATCCTCCCGCGCCAGATTGAGCACCTTCGAGTCGACCGTTTCGACCGAAAGCGCCTTCGCTTCCACCATAAACGGCGCGTTGCGCAGCGCAGAGTTAAAGGAATCGTACTTAACGTTGACCAGCCGGCGCACTTTCGGCAAACGGGTGATATCCAGCCGCGCTTCGGTAATAAACGCCAGCGTGCCTTCGGAACCGGTCAGGATTCGGGTCAGATCAAATTCGCTCATGTCGTCGTTGAACACGTGGCGCAGATCGTAACCCGTGAGGAAACGGTTAAGTTTCGGGAATTTATCGATAACCAGCTGCCGCTGCGCTTTGCAGCGTTGATATACCGTGCGATAGATCCGCCCGATCGCCGACTGTTCTGCGCCCAGGGTTTCCGCCAGCGCCGCCGGGATTGGCTGAGTGTCAAGAATATCGCCGCCGATCAGCACCGAGCGCACCCCGAGTACGTGATCGGAGGTTTTACCGTAGACCAGCGACCCCTGCCCGGAGGCGTCGGTGTTGATCATCCCGCCAAGCGTGGCGCGGTTGCTGGTCGACAATTCCGGCGCAAAAAAGTAGCCGTACGGTTTAAGAAACTGATTAAGCTGGTCCTTAATGACCCCCGCCTCCACCCGCACCCACCCTTCTTCGGGGTTGATTTCAATAATGCGGTTCATATAGCGGGACATATCGACGATGATCCCGGCGTTCAGCGCCTGGCCATTCGTACCGGTGCCGCCTCCGCGCGGGGTAAAGATCAGCGTTTTAAAGCGCTCTTCCGCTGCCAGTCTTGCCAGCAGAGCCACGTCTGCCGTGGAACGGGGGAATAAAATCGCATCCGGCAACAGCTGATATACACTGTTATCAGTTGCCATCGTTAGCCTGTCGGCGTAGCTGGTGGCGGTATCGCCGGTAAAACCCTGTTGCTCCAGTACCTGCAAAAAATTCAGCACCAGTTGAACGACACCTGGCGCTTGAGAAATCTGTGGGATCATGACGCTCGACCCTGCCTGACTATGTTGTGTTGTAAGTGATTAATCGTTTGCGTGACGCACCCAACTTTTTATCACATTTTTTTCATATGCGCCCGCCAGAATTAAGGGCAAAATCAGGCGCGCGAACTTATTGATATTATTATCAGTACATGGAATTACGCTGCGTCAGCCTTTTGACGCGACTGCAAAGGTAAAATTTCACTATGATTAACCCCAATCAGCCCCGGGATATACCGCAAGTTCTGCTGTCGGTGCTGTTTTTGTCCCTGATTATTATTTCCTGTCTGTGGGTCGTTCAGCCATTTATTCTGTCATTTGCGTGGGCCGGTACGGTGGTCATCGCGACCTGGCCGGTACTTTTGCGTCTGCAGAGCCTGCTTTTCGGCAAACGCTCTCTGGCCGTACTGGTAATGACGCTGCTGCTTTTTTTACTCTTCGTTATTCCTATTGCGCTACTGGTCAATAGTCTGGTGGACAACAGCGTGCCATTAATAAAAGTGGTGACCAGCGGCAACTTTACCCCGCCGGATCTGGCGTGGCTGAATACGGTTCCGCTGATCGGCGATAAGCTGTACACCGGCTGGCATAATTTGCTGGAGATGGGGGGCACGGCGATTATGACTAAAATTCGCCCTTATCTCGGCACCACCACCACCTGGTTTGTTGGTCAGGCGGCGCATATCGGCAAGCTGCTGGTCTACTGCGGTCTTATGCTACTGTTTAGCGCGCTGCTGTACTGGCGCGGTGAACAGGTCGCCTATGGTTTCCGCCACTTCGCTACCCGTCTGGCCGCCAAACGCGGCGACGCGGCGGTGATCCTCGCCGGTCAGGCAATTCGCGCCGTGGCGCTGGGAGTGGTCGTGACGGCCCTGGCCCAGGCGGTGCTCGGCGGTATTGGTCTCGCGGTCAGCGGCGTGCCCTACGCGGCGCTGCTCACCGTGGTGATGATTTTTACCTGTCTTGTCCAGCTGGGGCCTTTGCTGGTTCTGGTGCCGTCAATTATCTGGCTCTACTGGAGCGGCGATACCACCTGGGGTACCGTATTGCTGGTGTGGAGCTGCGTAGTGGGCACCATGGACAATTTTATCCGGCCGCTATTGATTCGTATGGGCGCCGACCTGCCGATGATTCTGATCCTTTCCGGCGTTATCGGCGGTCTGGTGGCGTTCGGCATGATTGGCCTGTTTATCGGGCCGGTTCTGCTGGCGGTCTCCTGGCGACTATACGACGCGTGGGTTAACGAAGCGCCGCCGCCGCCGAAAGATCCCGATCTGGTGCTTGAGGAGCTTAGCGAGCTCAATACCCGAGCCTCGCAGGATAAATAAGTCAACGGGCGGGGAAACCCGCCTTTTGCCATTGCACCTCGACCGCTGTCGGGCACACCGCCCTCAAATATTAAGAAACACTAATATATTCCTCACAACAGTCCGCATTCCTCTGCCCACTAACCACATTTGCTTCGCAGATTCTTTACCTTAATTTAACTATTGAGAGGAATCCGATCGACGCAAAAAGCCTCAGTGCCTAGTATTAGCTCACGGTTATAAATCAATGCCTTGATTTATAAGCATGGAAATCCCCTGAGTGAAACAACGAATTGCTGTGTGTAGTCTTTGCCCATCTCCCACGATGGGCTTTTTTTTGCCCGTACGCTGACGGCTGAAACAAAAAATCCCCGCCATTGCTGACGGGGATTGCGCATTTTGTTTAGCGAAAAACTTACTTATTCAGCTCCGCCAGGCCAAGCCAGGTTTGCACCACGGTATCCGGATTGAGGGAAAGGCTATCAATTCCCTCTTCCATCAGCCAGGCGGCAAAATCTTCATGGTCTGACGGACCCTGCCCGCAGATACCGACGTATTTACCCTGTTTCTTCGCCGCGCGGATAGCCATCGACAGCAGCGCTTTCACCGCGTCGTTACGCTCATCGAACAGCTCGGAGACCACGCCGGAGTCGCGATCCAGACCCAGCGCCAGCTGCGTCATATCGTTGGAACCAATGGAGAAACCGTCGAAGTATTCGAGGAACTGCTCAGCCAGCAGCGCATTCGATGGGATTTCACACATCATAATCAGCTTGAGGCCGTTCTCGCCGCGCTTGAGGCCCTGGCGCGCCAGCTCTTCAACCACCGCTTTTGCCTGCGCGACGGTACGAACAAACGGCACCATGATTTCGACGTTGGTCAGGCCCATATCGTTACGCACGCGTTTCACTGCTTCACACTCCAGCGCGAAGCAGTCACGGAAGCTTTCGGAGACATAGCGGCCGGCCCCGCGGAAGCCCAGCATCGGGTTTTCTTCTTCCGGCTCATAACGCTCGCCGCCGACCAGGTTGGCGTATTCGTTAGATTTGAAGTCGGAAAGGCGCACGATGACCCGTTTCGGGAAAAATGCCGCGCCAAGCGTCGAAATACCCTCGGTCAGGCGACCGACGTAAAACTCTCTCGGCGAGTCGTAACCTTTCATCAGCTCGCGGATTTCGTTCTGCAGACCCGGTTCCTGATCGTCAAACTCCAGCAGCGCGCGCGGGTGAACGCCGATCATCCGGTTGATAATAAACTCCAGACGCGCCAGGCCCACGCCTTCGTTCGGCAGGCAGGCAAAGTCGAAAGCCCGGTCCGGGTTACCGACGTTCATCATAATTTTCAGCGGCAGATCTGGCATATCGCCGACGGTGGAACTCTTGACGCTGAAGTCAAGAATTTCGGCATAGACGTAGCCGGTATCGCCCTCGGCGCAGGAGACGGTTACATTCTGGTTTTCCTGGATGCGATCGGTGGCGTTGCCGCAGCCCACTACCGCCGGGATCCCCAGCTCACGCGCGATAATCGCCGCATGACAGGTCCGCCCGCCGCGGTTGGTGACGATCGCCGCCGCTTTTTTCATGATCGGTTCCCAGTCCGGGTCGGTCATGTCGGTCACGAGAACGTCGCCGGGCTCGATACGGTTCATTTCGCTGATATCATGAATGACTTTCACCGGACCCGCGCCGATGCGGTGGCCGATCGCGCGCCCTTCCGAAATAATCTGCCCTTGCGCATGGAGGGTATAACGCTCCATCACCTGGCCGCGCGAACGGACGGTTTCCGGACGCGCCTGGACGATAAACAGCTTACCGGTATGGCCATCTTTCGCCCATTCGATATCCATCGGGCGGTTGTAGTGCTTCTCGATTTGCACCGCCTGCTGGGCCAGCTCCTGCACTTCCGCGTCGGCCAACGAGAAAACGTCGCGCTGCGCCTGCGGCACGTCTTCGATACGCACCTGCTTGCCGTGCTCCTGAGTTGGAGCATAAACCATGCGGATCTTCTTCGACCCCATGGTGCGGCGAACAATCGCCGGCCGTCCCGCTTCCAGCGTCGGTTTATGGACGTAGAACTCATCGGGGTTCACCGCCCCCTGCACCACCATCTCGCCAAGCCCCCAGGCGGAGGTGATAAACACCACCTGATCGAATCCGGATTCGGTATCGATGGAGAACATTACGCCGGATGATGCCAGATCGGAGCGCACCATCCGCTGTACCCCGGCGGATAGAGCCACGCCGCGGTGATCGTAACCCTGATGCACGCGATAGGAAATGGCGCGATCGTTAAACAGCGAAGCAAACACGTGCTTCACCGCGACGAGCACGGCGTCAAAGCCCTGCACGTTAAGGAATGTCTCTTGCTGACCGGCGAAGGAGGCATCCGGCATATCTTCCGCCGTTGCGGAGGAGCGCACGGCAAAGGAGGCCTCAGCGTCATCGGCGGACAGCTGGGTATACGCGTCGCGAATCGCATTTTCCAGTTCGCTCTGGAACGGCGTATCAATGATCCACTGACGGATCTGCGCGCCCGCTTTCGCTAATGCGGAAACGTCGTCAATGTCGGTTTCATCCAGCAGTTCATAGATGCGCTGGTTCACGCCGCTTTGGTCCAAAAACTGATTAAAAGCATCAGCGGTGGTGGCAAACCCGTTCGGTACGGACACACCCATACCTGACAGATTTGTAATCATTTCACCAAGGGAGGCATTTTTGCCCCCAACCCTGTCTACATCATTCATGCCGAGTTGGTTATACCAAAGCACCAGCGGTGACGAGCCATTGTTGGACATCGAGACAATCCTTTTGTGATTTAATACCAGTGATAAATAATTCACGATCGACTACGGGATTTATCCTGACATAATTATGCCGTTGAAAAAAACGGTGAATCGTTCAAGCAAATTATTTTTTCGTTTTTAGGATTCTTTTCCGGATATAGCTAAGCCAATGATTCTTCTAAAATCTGATGAAATTTGATACAAAAGATACGCAGTTGCGAAAAATGAACCAACCTTTTCATTAAAAATAAAAATAGCGTTTCACTTTTTAAATTTGAGACAAAGCCTGGAGTGATATGCTTAAATTTAATATCTGCTTTCAGCTAATTAAACTCTTTATACCGGATGGTCAAAATGGAAAGTGCTGTAGATCGCCACGTATTTTATATTTCCGACGGTACCGCTATTACGGCGGAAGTTCTGGGTCATGCGGTCATGTCGCAATTCCCGGTAGCCACCAGCAGCGTAACCCTGCCGTTTGTCGAAAATATCAGCCGCGCGCGCGCCGTGAAGGAACAAATTGACGCCATCTTCCAGCAGACCGGTATTCGACCGCTGGTGTTCTATTCCATCGTGCTGCCGGAGATCCGCGAGATCATCGTGCAAAGCGAAGGCTTTTGTCAGGATATTGTTCAGGCGCTGGTGGCCCCCCTGCAGCAGGAGCTACGCCTGGACCCGACGCCAATCGCTCACCGCACCCACGGCCTGACCCCGGGTAATTTGAACAAATACGACGCGCGTATCGCCGCTATCGACTACACCCTTGCTCATGATGACGGGATTTCGCTGCGCAACCTCGATCAGGCCCAGGTGATCCTCCTCGGCGTTTCGCGCTGCGGGAAAACGCCTACCAGCCTGTACCTGGCGATGCAGTACGGTATCCGCGCCGCCAACTACCCGTTTATCGCCGATGATATGGACAATCTGATTCTACCGGCATCGCTTAAGCCGCTCCAGCACAAACTATTCGGCTTAACTATCAATCCGGAGCGGCTGGCGGCCATCCGTGAAGAGCGACGGGAAAACAGCCGCTATGCTTCTATGCGCCAGTGCCGGATGGAAGTCACCGAAGTTGAAGCGCTGTATCGCAAAAATAAAATCCCTTGCCTGAACAGTACCAATTACTCTGTTGAAGAGATCGCCACCAAAATTATGGATATTATGGGGCTAAGCCGCAGAATGTACTAACACACTAGTACGATATCAAAAATTTGTTTATGCTATCACCCGTGGCCTATACAGGATCATGCCCTGCTCTTGCAATAAGCAGGGATTGGTTTATCGTGATGCGCATCACTTCCCGGCATTTTCGCCGCGGAAGAAACAGATTTTTGAGACCCCAATGAATAAAACAGACGAATTGCGTACCGCGCGCATTGAAAGCCTGGTAACGCCCGCGGAACTGGCGCAACGGCACCCCGTGTCCCCCGATGTTGCCGCCCACGTTTCTGCTTCGCGCCGCCGAATCGAAAAAATTCTCAACGGTGAAGATCGCCGCCTGCTTGTAGTGATCGGTCCCTGTTCCATTCACGATACTGATGCGGCGATGGAGTATGCGCGCAGACTGCAGGGTATGCGCGAACGCTATCAGCCGCAGCTGGAAATCGTGATGCGCACCTATTTTGAGAAGCCCCGTACGGTGGTTGGCTGGAAGGGGCTGATCTCCGACCCCGACCTGAACGGCAGCTACCGGGTGAATCACGGCCTTGAACTGGCGCGTAGCCTGCTGCTGCAGGTGAACGAGCTCGGCGTCCCCACCGCTACCGAGTTTCTCGATATGGTGACCGGACAGTTTATTGCCGATTTGATTAGCTGGGGCGCTATCGGCGCGCGTACAACCGAAAGCCAAATCCATCGCGAAATGGCCTCTGCGCTCTCATGCCCGGTGGGCTTTAAAAACGGTACCGATGGTAATACCCGTATCGCCGTTGATGCCATCCGCGCTTCCCGCGCCAGCCATATGTTCCTGTCGCCGGATAAGCAGGGCCAGATGACCATCTATCAGACCAGCGGGAATCCGTACGGCCATATTATTATGCGCGGTGGTAAAAAACCGAATTACCACGCTGCCGACATCGCCGCCGCCGGAGAAGCGCTGGCAGAGTTCGACCTGCCGGAACAACTGGTGGTGGATTTTAGCCACGGTAATTGCCAGAAACAGCATCGCCGTCAGCTGGAAGTTTGCGCCGATATATGTCAGCAGATCCGCGCGGGCTCGAACGCAATCGCCGGAATCATGGCCGAAAGCTTCCTTAAGGAAGGTACGCAAAAGGTCGTTGCCGGCCAGCCGCTGACCTGGGGACAATCGATTACCGATCCCTGCTTGAGTTGGGAAGACAGCGAACGGCTGCTGGATGAATTAGCCGCCGCAACCGCCACCCGCCTCTAGTCCCCTTCCCCGTCGCGATCGCGGCGGGGAGATTTTTCTCGCCAATGTCCGGCCGGATACCTGCTAAATCTGGTAAAGCGTTAAATAAAGCTTGCCGTCAAAAACAACATTATTGATAATGATTATCATTGTTGCCTTGATTTTTATTTTTAGTGCTATGACGCGTATGGATAACACTGCCACAGCAGAAAAAACAAAAGACAATGCCCCGTATCCCGTTCCGACGGACAAAGAGATAAGCAGCCGGACATTATTAGGCAGCGAAGGACGGGTAGTGATTGAACATGGCGGTCAGCGCTATCTGCTGCGTCAGACTCATTCGGGCAAGCTGATCCTGACCAAATAATGCTCCCCGCCGGAAGAGGCAGGGAGAATGGTGATTAGCTCGAGCAGCTCACTTCAAGGCGCTTTCCCCAGTCCGGAGGACGCTGGCTATACTCATCCGTGCGATCGACAAAGGGCTGAGAAAGTGCGCTATGCAGACGTTCCAGTTCACGCATATCCCCCTGCTCTGCCTGCTCAATGGCTCGTTGAGCCAGCCAGTTGCGCAGCACGATAGCCGGATTCACGCTGCGCATTTGCGCCTGCCTTTGCGCATCGTCAATCTGTTCATCGCGCAGGCGCGCGCGATAAGCGGCAAACCAGCTATCGAACCTCTCACGATCAATAAATTCGTCGCGCAGCGGCGTGGCGGCGCGCTCCTGCTCGCTAAGGCTTAGCATCCGGAAGGTCCGCGTATAGTCGCTGCCCTCGCGCTCCATCAGAGAAAACAGGCCGTCCAGCAGCTCGTTATCCCCTTTTTGCTGGGTCAATAATCCCAGCTTGTCGCGCATACGCCGGCCATATGCCGTCAGCAGCGCGTGCTGGTAGTCATCCAGTGCGCCGTTCAGCGCTTCCGCGCTGATAAACGGCGAGAGCGCTTGCGCCAGGCGCTGCAGATTCCATAGTCCTACCGCCGGCTGATGATCAAAGCTATAGCGCCCCTGATAGTCGGAATGATTGCAGATAAAGCCAGGCTGAAAATCATCAAGGAAGCCGTACGGGCCGTAATCCATCGTCAGTCCGAGGATCGACATATTATCGGTATTCATCACCCCGTGGGCGAAGCCGACCGTTTGCCAGCTGGCAATCATCTCCGCGGTTCGGGTGACAACATCCCTGAACCACACAATGTATTTATCCGCTTCATTTTGCAGATGAGGCCAGTGGTGGCGAATCACATAATCCGCCAGCAGCTGTACTTTTTGCGGCTCGCGGCGATAGTAAAAGTGCTCAAAATGGCCAAAACGCACGTGGCTTTCCGCCAGGCGCATCAGCATTGCCCCTTGCTCGACGGTTTCGCGGTACACCGGCGTATCGCTGGCGACCATTGCCAGAGCGCGGGTGGTGGGAATACCCAGCGCATGCATCGCTTCCGAGGCCAGCCCTTCGCGGATCGTTGAGCGCAGCACCGCCCGCCCGTCTCCCATGCGCGAATAGGGTGTCAGCCCGGCGCCCTTCAGGTGCCAGTCAACGCGGCGGCCATCGGCCAACTGCTGTTCGCCAAGCAGAATACCGCGCCCGTCGCCGAGCTGTCCGGCCCACGAGCCGAACTGGTGGCCGCTGTAGACCTGCGCCAGCGGCGACATTCCCGGCAGCAGCGCTTCGCCGCCCCATACGCCAGCGCCCTTGTCCAGGTTAAACAACGACTCGGGAATGCCCAGCTCTTGCGCCAGCGGCGCGTTATGCCAGACAAGGCGCGCGTTCTCCAGCGGCGTGGGGGATAATGCAGTGTAAAAATCCGGCAGTTCATCACGCCAGTGGGTAGTAAAAGACAGGGTCATGTTTCCTCCTGCCTTCAGTGTAGTGCCTTCAACAAATTATTAACACGGGGCGAGTGCGGGGTTATTGCAATAATAAGCCGCACGGGGATTTAGCACGCTTCTGCCATCGCCCGGTAGCGTACCGGGAAGAGACGCGGATCGGCTGGTCTAATTTGGGGGGGGATAGCTGAATCGGCAAGCATGGAGCGCTATCTCTCAGCCGCTTTGCCATGATGAGCAGGGAGACAGGGGCTCCCTGCTCATTAGCTAACGTTAGATCCTGCGCGCCTGCCAGAAATTTTTATGCCAGTAGACATTATCCAGCGATGAACGCGTGACGCCCTGGCTGGTGGAAGCATGAATAAACTGGTTATCCGTGTCGTAAATACCGACGTGCAGACCGCTCTCGCCGGATCCGGTTTTAAAGAAGACCAGATCGCCGGGCAGCAGTTCGCTCTTATCGATTTTAGTGCCGATTTCCGCCTGTTCGCGGGTTTCGCGCGGCAGCTGTAACGCAAATTTATCGCGAAACGTCATCAGCACGAACCCCGAGCAATCAACGCCGCGCGGCGACATTCCGCCGTAGCGATACGGCGCTCCCCGCCAGTTCCTTAACTGCTCATTCAGGTTGGCAACGACGGTAATCGAATCAGCCAGCCGCGGATTTGGCGGCGGTGCACGGTGACTGCTACAACCCGCGAGAAATAACGCAACGCACAAAACGAGCCAGAAACGCATCTCAGACGAATCCTCTGTTCCCTATCCGGTTATCGGAATAATTTACCTTGTTTATCAATTCGCTGGCAAGCTGACTGCGTGCTACTGTGACGCAACGAGCATAAGATGACCCGCCACCTCAACCCGCTGAAACTCCATGGCATAGGCAGCGGTTAAATTCTCCTCGCTTAACACCTCCGCGGTGCTGCCGCAGGCGATAGTTTGCCCCTGACAGATAAGCCAGGAGCTGTGGGCGTGCCGGAGAGTATGATTAAGATCGTGGCTGCTCATGACGATGGCAATGCCTGATGCGCAGAGATCGCTAAGCAGTCGATCGAGCGCGGCCTGCTGCGCCACGTCCAGGCTGTTCATCGGTTCATCCAGCAGTAGCAGTTGACCGGACGCGTTAGCCTGACGATGAATCTGCAGTATCACCGCCGCCAGGCGCACGCGCTGCCACTCCCCACCGGAGATGTGATTCACCTGACGTCCAAGCTTATCGCCTAAGCCCAGCTTCTGCGCAATGGCCGTCAGGAGTCCGTTTTGCGCCTCGTTCTGCAGATGCAGCGATAGGTAATGCCAGACCGGCATGGCGAAAGGCGGCATCTGGTGCTGGCTTAAGTAGGCGCGATGACGCGCCAGCTCCTGCGCCGGCCAGTCATTCAGAAGACGTTCATTCAGTCTTACCTGCCCCGGGCCGGTAGAGAGCCCCGCCATACGTGCCAGCAATGTGCTTTTCCCCGCCCCGTTTGGCCCCACCAGATGAATAATCTCTCCCGGTCTGATATCGGCTGAAAACGGCGCCAGCCGTCCAGGCTCTTCGACATCCTGTAGCTGCATCAAAAACGGCATTATTTCGCTAATGCTCCTTTAATAGCGGCCACCAGCTGCGGGTCATCCGGCGTCATATCCGGAGAGAAACGACCGATAACCTGGCCGTCGCGGCCAATCAGGAATTTTTCAAAGTTCCACAGAATGTCGTCGACATACAGCGGCGCGCGGCCTTTACTGGCCATGCGTTCATAGAAACCGCTGCCTGCTGGAGCAACGGCCTGAGGCGCCGCCGCAATCAGCTTTTGATACAACGGCGCGCGATGTTCGCCGTTGACGTCAATTTTGCTGAACATCGGGAAGGTCACGCCGTAAGTCGTACTGCAGAACGTTTTAATCTCCTCTTCGCTGCCCGGCTCCTGCCCCAAAAACTGGTTGCAGGGAAAGCCCAGCACGCTGAAACCTTCGCTTTCTAAATCCTTTTGCAGCGCTTCCAGTTGCTCATACTGCGGCGTCAGGCCGCATTTTGACGCAACGTTAACGATCAACAGCACGTTGCCTGCCCACGGAGCAAGCGTTGTTTTCTCACCATCGATAGTGGTGACATCAGTATTAAGAATATCGTGTTGCATAGCCTTCCCTCAGTGAATAAAACCGGTGACTGCTTCAGGTGATCTCTATCTACTGTAGCGGATTCAGACCAGGGCATTCTACCTGGAATCGCCCTGGAGTGTCTCTTGATGTAACAGGCTGCGCAACATGAATTCATCTCAACACCGGTACAGAGCAATTCAGTGTACAGTGGTGAATGGATGTAATAGCATTTCGTTAATTGTTAATTTGAGAGAGTTTTATTGATGAAAAAGATGTTTAGCACCGTGTTAATTGCGGCCTCCGTCGCGCTGTTATCGGCCTGCTCGCCGGATGAAGATAATAAAGTTAAAGTCGCGATCAATACCGGGCCGGATGAGGCTATCTGGAAAGTCGTAGAACAGGTGGCTAAAGAGAAATACAACCTCGACGTGGAGGTCATCTCTTTTAATGATTACGTCCTGCCGAACGAAGCGTTAAACAATAAAGACGTTGCTGCTAACGCCTTCCAGACGCTGCCTTACCTTGAAGCGCAATCAAAAGAACGCGGCTATAAGTTTGCGATTGTCGGTAAAACCTTCGTCTTCCCGATCGCCGCTTACTCGAAGAAAATCAAAAATATTAGCGAACTGCCTGACGGCGCGACGATCTCCATTTCTAACGAAACCACCACCCTGGGCCGCAGTTTGCTGTTGCTACAGGCGCAGGGCTTGATCAAGCTGAAAGACGGGACAGGCTACCTGCCGACGACGCTGGATATTATTGATAATCCTAAACAGCTGAAGATTGTGGAAGTCGACACGCCGCAGCTGACCCGTACGCTTGACGACCCGAACGTCGCCCTGTCGATTATTAATACCAATTTCTCCGCGCAGGCTGGTCTGTCCGCCGCTCGCGATGGGTTATTTATGGAGGGGCCGGACTCTCCGTACGTCAACGCCATTGTTGCGCGCGAAGATAATAAAGACAGTAAAAAAGTTCAGGAACTGAAAGAGGCCTTCCAGACGCAAGCCGTTGCCGACAAGGCAGCGGAAGTCTATAAAGGCGATGCGATTAAGGGCTGGTAATGGATCGGCCGCATACAGAGGCGGCAACAAGCCAGCCCCTGTCTGTATGGCCGCCCGTTAATGCGGGCGGCCTGATTTAAGCAATAACCAGATAAACACCGGCGCCCCCAGGGTGGCGGTCACTACGCCAATAGGCAGCTCCGCCGCAGATAGCGCCAGCCGCGCGACGATATCCGCCCCCAGCAGCGCGCTGGCGCCCGCCAGCAGACAAGCCGGAAGCAGTACGCGGTGATCGCTCAAACCACATAAACGCAGAATATGCGGGATAACCAGACCGATAAAGCCAATCGCTCCAGCCAGCGCCACGCTGACGCCCACCAGCCAACCGGTCGCGACCACCAGTACCTTTCGCCATAACCACAGCGGAAGCCCCAGTTGACGCGCTGAAACCTCCCCCAGCGCGAGCAAATTAAGCGGCTGCGATTGCAGGCATCCCCAGGCCAGTACCGGCAGCAGCGCCAGCATCAACCACAGCTGCTGCCAGTCTACGCCGCCAAATCCGCCCATCATCCAGTACATCAGCTGGCGGAGATCGAAAGAGGTAGAGAAATAGACTGCCCAGGTCATCAGCGCGCTACAAATAATACCGAGCGCCACACCCGCCAGCAGCAGACGGCTGGTAGACAGATGCCGCCGGGCGAAACGTAGCAAAATAAAGGTTATGACCAGCGCGCCCGCGATTGCACACAGCCCCAGCGCCCAACCAGGAAGCAGTCCTTTTCCCAGCAATACGGCAGCAATCAGGCCGACTCCAGCGCCGTTTGAGACCCCCAGCAGGCCGGGCTCCGCCAGCGGGTTTTCAAACAGCGCCTGCATAATCGCCCCGGAAAGCGCCAGCGCGGCGCCCACCAGCAGAACGGCCAGGGTGCGCGGCAGACGTATCTGCCAGATAAACAGCTCACCTTTGGCGCTAAACCATTCGCCGGGGCCAATCCACTGGTCGCCCGCGCACAGGCTAATGGTCGACGTAGCCAGCAGCAGCAAGGTTAATACGGCAAGCCAGCGCCGGCTGCGGCGCCGTTGAATTTGAGCAAAGGTCAGCATAGATTTCTGCATCGGGGAAAAGGATGTGATTGATTTTACGGTATTCGGCGAAGAAAAGAAAAAAGGCCGCATCGCGGCCTTTTTAGTTAGTTCAGATTATTTGTCTCTGGGTGACGCATTTTCGACGCGGCTTTTTAGCTTCTGGCCAGGTCTGAAAGTCACCACTCGCCGGGCTGTAATAGGGATATCCTCTCCCGTTTTCGGGTTACGGCCCGGGCGTTGGTTTTTATCACGCAAATCGAAGTTGCCGAACCCGGAGAGCTTTACCTGCTCCCCGTTTTCCAGAGCGCGACGGACCTCTTCGAAAAACAACTCTACCAGCTCTTTGGCATCCCGCTTGCTAAGCCCAAGCTTATCAAACAGATATTCTGACATTTCAGCTTTTGTAAGCGCCATAGGTTCAATCCCTCAATGATGCCTGGAATCGCTCTTTCAATGCCTCTACACATTTGGCGACGGTAGCGGCAATCTCCTCTTCTTCGAGTGTACGGCTGGTATCCTGGAGGATAAGGCTGATAGCGAGGCTCTTGAAACCTTCCGCTACGCCCTTGCCGCGGTACACGTCAAATAAGTTTACGCCAACTACCTGATTTACGCCAACTTTCTTACACTCGGCTAAAACATCGGCAGCGGGAACGTTTTCTGCCACAACGACGGCGATGTCGCGACGGTTCGCCGGGAAGCGAGAAACTTCACGCGCCTGAGGCACCACGCGGTCTGCAAGCTTGTTCCACTCCAGTTCAAATACCAGAGTGCGACCGTTCAGATCCAGTTTACGTTCCAGCTCGGGATGAACAACCCCAATAAAACCAATACGTTCACCTTTCAGATAAATCGCTGCCGACTGGCCCGGATGAAGCGCATTATTAGCTTCGATACGGAATTCGATGTCGGACAGCTTACCGGTCAGGTCGAGTACAGACTCAAGATCGCCTTTTACATCATAGAAATCGACGGTCTCTTTTGCCAGGTTCCAGTGTTCTTCATAGCGGTTGCCGCAGATAACGCCAGCCAGCATCAGATCCTGACGAATACCCAGCGGAGCCTGGGTATCAGGCACAAAGCGTAAACCGCTCTCAAAGATGCGTACGCGGTTCTGCTGACGATTCTGGTTGTAGACCACCGTTGCTAACAGACCGGTCCACAAGGAGAGGCGCATCGCCGACATTTCGCTGGAGATCGGGCTCGGCAGAATCAGCGCTTCCTCGCCGGCGTGGATCCACTGCTGTACTTTCGGATCGACAAAGCTATAGGTAATCACTTCCTGGTAGCCTTTGTCATTAAGCAACGTTTTCACGCGCTTAAGCGACAGATCCGCTTCGCGGTGGGTGCCCATAATCAGGCCCGCTTGTACCGGTTCATCAGGAATATTGTTATAGCCATAGACGCGGGCAACCTCTTCGACCAGGTCTTCTTCGATCTCCATGTCGAAACGCCAGCTCGGCGCCACGGCATGCCACTCATCCTGTCCTTCGGTAACTTCACAGCCCAGACGACGCAGAATGTCGCTAACCTGCGTATCTTCAATGTGATGGCCAATCAGACGATCCAGTTTGCTGCGGCGCAGACGGATGGTCGCAGGCTTCGGCAGAGTCGCTTCATTGGTAACGTCAATAATCGGGCCCGCTTCACCGCCGCAAATATCCATCAGCAGGCGGGTAGCACGCTCCATTGCCTGATACTGCAACGCGGAGTCCACGCCGCGCTCGTAGCGGTGCGAAGCGTCGGTATGCAGGCCATGGCGGCGGGCGCGGCCGGTAATGGATAGCGGACTAAAGAACGCGCATTCCAGCAGAACGTTTTGCGTTTCATCGTTTACGCCGGAGTGCTCGCCGCCGAAAATACCGCCCATGGCGAGTGCTTTCTGGTGGTCAGCGATAACCAGAGTATCGCTATCCAGCTTCGCCTCGGAGCCGTCAAGCAGAACCAGCGTTTCACCTTCATGCGCCATACGTACGATGATTCCGCCTTCAATGCGGTCTTTATCGAATGCGTGCATCGGTTGACCGAGCTCAAGCAGAACGTAGTTGGTCACGTCAACCACGGCATCGATGGAGCGAATACCGCAGCGGCGCAGCTTCTCTTTCATCCATAGCGGCGTCGGCGCTTTGACATTGATGCCTTTTACCACACGCCCCAGATAGCGAGGACACGCTTCCGGCGCGTCAACCTGGATTGGCAGAACATCGTCGATGGTGGCGGCAACCGGAGCCATTTCCGGGACATTCAAAGGCGCCTTGTTGAGCACGGCAACATCGCGGGCCACGCCGATAATTCCCAGGCAGTCGGCACGGTTTGGCGTGACGCTGATTTCGATAGTGTTATCGTCAAGCTTCAGGTATTCACGAATATCGGTACCCAGCGGCGCGTCGGCAGGCAGTTCGATAATACCGCTGTGATCGTCGGAAATTCCCAGTTCGGAGAAGGAGCACAGCATGCCTTCCGACGGTTCGCCGCGCAGCTTTGCCGCTTTAATTTTAAAATCGCCCGGCAGAACGGCGCCGATGGTAGCAACAGCAACCTTCAGGCCCTGACGGCAGTTTGGCGCGCCGCAGACGATGTCCAGCAGACGTTCTCCGCCGACGTTAATTTTTGTGACGCGCAGTTTATCGGCATTCGGGTGCTGAGCGCACTCAACCACTTCGCCAACGACAACGCCGTTAAAGCTGCCCGCCACCGGCTCTACGCCGTCAACCTCAAGGCCGGCCATCGTTATCTGATCCGACAGCGCTTCGCTATCGATGGCCGGGTTAACCCACTCGCGTAACCACAGTTCACTGAATTTCATTGTTCTGTCCTGCCCTTATTTAAACTGTTTGAGGAAACGCAGATCGTTTTCGAAGAACGCGCGTAAGTCGGTCACGCCATAGCGCAGCATGGTCAGGCGCTCCATACCCATGCCGAAGGCAAAGCCGGAATAGATTTCCGGATCGATGCCCACGTTACGCAGCACGTTTGGATGCACCATACCGCAGCCGAGCACTTCCAGCCATTTACCGTTTTTACCCATCACGTCAACTTCTGCAGACGGCTCAGTGAACGGGAAATAGGACGGACGAAAACGAATCTGCAGGTCTTCTTCAAAGAAGTTACGCAGGAAATCGTGCAGCGTTCCCTTCAGGTTGGTGAAGCTGATGTTAGTGTCAACGATCAGACCTTCCATCTGATGGAACATCGGGGTATGCGTCTGATCGTAGTCGTTACGATACACGCGGCCGGGGGCAATAATGCGGATTGGCGGCTGCTGATTAGCCATGGTGCGGATCTGTACGCCTGATGTTTGCGTGCGCAGCAGGCGCGTGGCATCAAACCAGAAAGTGTCGTGGTCAGCGCGTGCCGGGTGGTGGCCTGGAATATTCAGCGCATCGAAGTTGTGATAATCATCTTCGATCTCCGGGCCAGTCGCGACGGTAAAACCGAGCTCACCGAAGAAACTTTCAATACGGTCGATGGTACGGGTCACCGGATGCAGGCCACCGTTCTCGATACGACGCCCCGGCAGAGAGACATCAATGGTTTCCGAGGCCAGACGCGCGTTGAGCGCTGCGCTTTCGAGCGCTGACTTGCGCGCGTTAAGCGCCTGCTGGACCTGCTCTTTCGCTTCGTTGATAACCGCACCGGCTGCCGGACGCTCTTCAGCAGGCAGCTCACGCAGGGTCGTCATCTGAAGGGTCAGGAGACCTTTTTTACCCAGGTATTCCACGCGGACGTTGTCCAGCGCAGCAACATCTGATGCCTCGTTAATGGCTGCCTTCGCACTGGCAACCAGCTCTGCGAGATGTGACATGGTTTTCCTCATTATGTCGGTGCAGACACCGGTTATGGTTATTATTTTGCTCTCACTATTTCGAGCCGCAGACGGCGGGCAATCCGCCCGTTGTCAGAATGACCAGGGCCAGCCACTCGTCTGGGGCTTGAAATAGAACAAGCCAGTTCAGATACAAAAAAAGCCTCCACAGTGGGAGGCTTTTTGGCGCTGTTTTCCGTTTCTTCTTTCACGCGCTAGCCTCCTGAGTTCAGGTGCTAAAGTAAAAAAAGAAGCGGAAAATAGCAGCATTCATGCTTGCATTACCTTGTCTGGTAAAAACGTAAGATCGATATTGAAAAGCTTACGCGAATAAAAGTCAATGTATTGATAGTCTTGAAACGAAAAGAGGGAGACAAGCTCCCTCTTTCAACTGGCTTATGCCAGAGCTGCTTTCGCTTTTTCGACCAGCGCGGTGAACGCTAATTTGTCGAATACTGCGATGTCAGCCAGGATCTTACGGTCGATTTCAACAGAGGCTTTTTTCAGGCCGTTGATGAATTTGCTGTAAGAAATACCGTTCTGACGTGCTGCTGCGTTGATACGCGCAATCCACAGTTGACGGAACTGACGCTTTTTCTGACGACGGTCACGATAAGCGTACTGACCAGCTTTGATAACAGCCTGGAAGGCAACGCGGTATACGCGAGAACGCGCACCGTAGTAGCCTTTAGCTTGTTTCAAAATTTTCTTGTGACGTGCACGGGCAACTACACCACGTTTTACGCGAGCCATATGTGCTCTCCTGTATCTATTCTAATTAAAAAGTTAAAAGGGTTAACGACTTATGCGTACGGCAGGCACGCGATGACCAGGCCCAGATCGCCTTTGGAAACCATGGCTTTCGGACGCAGGTGACGTTTACGCTTGGTAGCTTTTTTGGTCAGAATGTGACGCAGGTTAGCGTGCTTGTGCTTAAAACCACCTTTACCGGTTTTTTTGAAGCGCTTAGCAGCACCGCGTACGGTCTTAATTTTTGGCATTTTAATAACTTCCACTTCGCATTGTTAATAAACGAAACATAGGCGAACAACGGCTGTGGAACCCGCAGGCTCCACAGACATTGCTACTTGAAGGCCTTACTGTTTCTTCTTAGGAGCGAGCACCATGATCATCTGGCGGCCTTCGATCTTCGTTGGGAAGGATTCGACTACTGCCAGTTCACTCAGATCGTCACGGACGCGGGTAAGCACTTCCATACCGATCTGTTGGTGGGCCATCTCACGGCCGCGAAAACGCAGCGTGATCTTGGCCTTATCGCCATCTTCCAGAAAGCGAATCAGGCTGCGGAGTTTTACCTGATAATCGCCATCGTCGGTGCCAGGACGGAACTTAATTTCCTTAACCTGGATAACTTTTTGCTTTTTCTTCTGTTCCTTAGAAGACTTGCTCTTTTCATAAAGGAACTTGCCGTAGTCCATGATACGACAAACTGGCGGTTCGGCGTTAGGGCTGATTTCAACTAAATCTACTCCAGCTTCTTCAGCTTTTTCGATTGCTTCTCTCAGACTCACAATACCCAAAGCTTCGCCTTCCAGACCAGTTAAGCGAACTTCCAGGGCGCGAATCTCGCCATTAATACGATTCGGACGTGCCGTTTGAACTCGTTTTCCGCCTTTAATACCTTATTCCTCCAGTTGTTTTAGACTGCGGCTGCGAATCTCTTGTTGCAGCTTCTCGATAACTTCATTTACGTCCAGGCTGCCCAAGTCTTTGCCACGACGGGTACGCACGGCGACTTTGCCGGCTTCTACCTCTTTGTCGCCACAGACCAACATGTAAGGGACACGACGTAAAGTGTGCTCGCGGATTTTAAAGCCTATCTTCTCATTTCTCAAGTCTGCTTTTACGCGAATGCCCGCATTTTGTAGTTTACGCGTCAATTCGTTAACGTATTCAGCCTGAGAATCAGTAATATTCATGACCACAACCTGCACCGGCGCAAGCCAGCTTGGGAAGAAGCCCGCAAACTCTTCGGTCAGGATGCCGATGAAGCGCTCCAGCGAACCAAGAATTGCGCGGTGAATCATTACCGGAACCTGTCGTTCGTTATTTTCACCCACATAAGAGGCGCTTAAACGCTGCGGCAGGGAGAAGTCCAGCTGTACAGTACCGCACTGCCATGCACGATCGAGGCAGTCATACAGGGTAAATTCAATTTTCGGACCGTAGAACGCGCCTTCACCCAGCTGATACTCAAACGGGATGTTGTTCTCTTCCAGCGCAACGGCCAGATCCGCTTCAGCACGATCCCAGGTCTCATCGCTACCGATGCGTTTTTCCGGGCGAGTCGACAGTTTGACGACGATTTTCTCGAAGCCAAAGGTGCTGTACATATCGTAGACCATACGAATACAGGCGTTCACTTCATCGCGAACCTGATCTTCAGTACAGAAGATATGGGCGTCGTCCTGAGTAAAGCCACGTACGCGCATCAGGCCATGCAGCGCGCCTGACGGTTCGTTACGATGGCAGCTACCGAATTCAGCCATACGTAACGGCAAATCGCGGTAGGATTTCAGACCCTGGTTGAAGATCTGTACGTGACCCGGGCAGTTCATCGGCTTGATGCAGTATTCACGGTTCTCAGAAGACGTGGTGAACATCGCATCTTTATAGTTGTCCCAGTGGCCGGTTTTTTCCCACAGCACACGGTCCATCATAAACGGACCTTTAACTTCCTGATACTGGTACTCTTTCAGCTTAGAACGCACAAAAGTTTCCAGTTCGCGGAAGATAGTCCAGCCATCGTTATGCCAGAATACCATACCCGGCGCCTCTTCCTGCATATGATACAGGTCGAGCTGCTTGCCGATTTTACGGTGATCGCGCTTAGCGGCTTCTTCCAGACGCTGCAGATAGGCATTTAAGGCTTTTTTATCTGCCCATGCGGTCCCGTAGATGCGCTGCAGCATTTTATTGTTGCTATCGCCGCGCCAGTAGGCGCCAGCGGTCTTCATCAGTTTGAAGTGATGGCAGAAACGCATATTCGGCACATGCGGTCCACGGCACATATCGACATATTCTTCATGATGATACAAACCGGGTTTGTCATCATGAGCAATGTTTTCATCAAGAATGGAGACTTTATAGCTCTCGCCGCGCTTCACGAAGGTTTCACGCGCTTCGTGCCAGCTGACTTTCTTCTTAATGACGTCGTAGTTTTTCTCGGCGAGCTCGTGCATACGCTTTTCGAGCGCGTCGATATCTTCCTGGGTCAGGGTATGGTCCAGATCGACATCATAGTAAAAACCATTGTCGACAACCGGGCCGATCGCCATTTTGGTATTTGGCCACAGCTGTTTAATTGCGTGCCCTAAAAGGTGCGCACAGGAGTGACGAATAATCTCAAGACCATCTTCATCTTTCGCGGTGATGATAGAGAGCGTCGCGTCGTTTTCAATTAAGTCACAGGCGTCGACCAGCTCGCCGTTGACACGACCCGCAATGGTGGCTTTCGCCAGACCGGGGCCAATATCCAAAGCGACGTCCATCGGGCTCACAGCATGATCAAAATGGCGTTGGCTGCCATCAGGAAGCGTAATTACAGGCATTTCATGTCCTTATTTGCAGTGGTGCCCCACACGAAAGAGCACATACAAAACAATATAATCATAATTATCAACATGTTCCGGCTCAGTTCCCGCTTCACTCTGCGAAAATATGTGCACGCTCGTTCACCGACGCGTACCCACCTGCAGCCGCCTGTTGATAACACCGACGGTTAGTTTACACATCATTACTGCGTGATTAAAGTCACATGAGACTAAATGGTTATTGTTGATGGGAAAAAAAAGGGGGGCGCGACTAACGCAGCGTAATTCTTTCGCAACAAGATGCACAACGCAGGACGGGATGACCCATAAAGGATATTTATGATTTCACATAAATAGTGAATGTTTAACCGAAAACGCGCAAAGCAAAACCGGTACAACATTACCCGGTTTGCTGCTTCACGAAATAATTAAAGGGGGATGTTAAATGGTGATGAAATATCAGGACCATTCCCCGGCAACAAGTTTATGAACATCAAAAGCATCGTTCATTGACTGCCCGGTTGATTGTGAACCCGGCGCAATGTTGGAACCCGCTTCGACATCGGTGGCTTTAGCAATGCCAACTTGCGTATGATCGTTATTACCCGGCTGCGGTGCGGGAGCGGCGGCAAATGCGCCAAAAGACAGCGTGCACAGCATCACGGCCGCGAGTGCGATTTTGCTATTTCTCATGATAGTCATTCTCTTATTTGTTTCAGGTAATAGAACGGAATCGTTATCTCCGCCTGTGTTCCACAGTATAGATCCAGATCACATTTTTGTCCGACCCAATATTTATCTTTTCGTGTCAAATTAACTGCATATTTGTCAGCAAAAAGACAATTATGAGGAAATTATGAAGGCCGGTTCTTTTTATAAAAAACAAAACAAGAGACCAAAAATAATAATGCCACTTTATGCCAAATTTAAAACAAACAGGCCGGAATATCCGGCCTGAAAATATTACATTTTATATCCGAGCGATAGCGTTGTACGACGATCGGTGTGTTCCGGTGCCGAGGATGGCGGTTCCGAGTTCCACGTCAGGTTATAGGCCACTTTGAGCGCAAAATGCGCATTGATCGCCACATTCAATGCACTTTCCGAGTTCAGCGTCGTATCTTCAGCGCCGAATACCGAAACGCCCTGGGTAAATCGGGCGTTATCGGTCATCTGCCAGGCATAAGTGCCGGAAGCGTAGCCCAGCGGCTGGGTATCGTTATCTCCATCGGTATACTCGTCGTAACGCACGCCGGGACCGAATTCGAAACGCAGGCTGTGTACCGGACCGTTCATGATCTGCCGACCATAACCCGCGGTGAACACATCACGCTGCTGATAGCCATTGTAACGATCGGTCAGCCAGCTGGCCTGGCCAAAGATATAGTTCTGATCGGTCAGGTTATACCGGCTACGTCCACCCAACGCGTACTTTTCCGAAGAGCGCTGATCGTTTGACGATGTATTGCTGGCATTTCCCCACAGCGACCATGCGGTCGTATTGCCATACCAGGTCAACGTGGAGTCTGCGGTCATTGAGGAACTTTTCGTATTGCCGGACTGCGCCAGATAGCCGGCGTTAACAGTTCCTTCGAAAGGTTTTTTGGCAGAAGAAGGGTCATCCATGACAGTAAAAACGGAATCATCGGCCATTGCGTATGCAGACGCAAAGAGCCCCCCCGCCAGCATTGCCGCTGCGGGTACTGTCTTCAAAAGCTTCATTTAATTTTAAGTCCGTACAACCTATAAGGAGACCAGGAGGGTCCCGGAAACTTTCGCGAGGATCGCAGATTGCCGCTCCAGGAAAGGGAGTAAATTATAAAAAAGCACGATTAACTTAGCAATCAATTACTCTTTCGTTTTTTGTATAAGACCCTTCTTAAAACAATTTTTATTTCATAAAGATAAAAGCCAGGCCCGGCGAAAATCACTTGCGGCTTTCCCTCACCTCCTTTAAGTGCCATGCTTAAAATCAGAGCAGCTAAATTCGTATTATGGAGGAAACCGGATGACCAAAATCTATACGCTCACGTTAGCCCCCTCGCTCGACAGCGCCACGCAAACCCCGCAAATTTACCCTGAAGGCAAGCTACGCTGTAGCGCCCCCGTATTTGAACCCGGAGGCGGCGGTATTAACGTGGCGCGAGCCATCACGTTTCTTGGCGGCAGCGCCACCGCTATCTTTCCCGTCGGCGGCGCAACGGGTGAACATCTGACCGCGCTGCTGACGGATGAGCATGTTCCCGTCGATACGGTAGAAACCCATGACTGGACGCGACAGAATCTTCACGTTCACGTGAACGCCAGCGGCGAACAGTATCGTTTCGTGATGCCGGGCGCGGCGTTAACCAAAGAAGAGCTTCATCTTCTGGAGCAAAAAGTTCTCGCCATTGCTCCAGGCTCGTTGCTGGTGATTAGCGGAAGCCTGCCGCCGGGCATCAGCGTCGAAAACCTGACGCAGCTGGTCAAAAACGCTCAGCAGCATGGCCTGCGCTGTATTGTTGATAGTTCCGGCGACGCGCTTGCCGCCGCGCTTGATGTCGGCAATATCGAGCTGGTTAAGCCGAACCAGAAAGAGCTCAGCGCGCTGGTACAGCGGGACCTGAGCCAACCGGATGATGTGCGTCTTGCCGCGCAGGAGCTTATTCGGTCAGGCAAAGTCCAGCGCGTTGTCGTCTCTTTGGGCGCACAGGGGGCGCTGGGTGTTGATATGAATGGAAGTGTCCAGGTCGTACCGCCGCCGATGAAAAGCCAGAGCACCGTCGGCGCCGGCGATAGCATGGTCGGCGCCATGACGTTAAGGCTGGCGGAAAATGCCTCACTTGAAGATATGGTTCGCTTTGGGGTGGCGGCGGGTAGCGCGGCAACGATAAATCAGGGCACCCGCCTTTGCTCGCTGGAAAATACGCAAAAAATCTACGACTACCTGCGCGGTTGATTACGCCTCACTCCCTCTGTCTTTACAGGGGGAGTCGCCAAATCAACAGGATGGTCTATGCTAAAAAAGCCATGGATAACAATGGGGTGAAAAATGAGTAGCGAAATTACTGCCTGGGTGGTCACGGTTCGTTTTCACGAAGAGACGTTAACGGAAATTAATGAGCTTAGTAATCACCTGACTCGCGCCGGATTTACCCTGGTTTTAAACGATGATGAAGGCAACCCCCACGAGTTGGGAACCAACGTTTTTGGTCTGCTTTCCATGCAGAATGCCGAAGAGGTCAAAGCCTTGAGCGCGGGTTTAGCCGAAACTGCGCTGGGAAGAACCGTCGACGTTACCGTTGCCACATTCAGCGAGTGGTTAAAAGCTCAATAAGTGCGATTGACGCGACAGAAAACGTTCAGTTGTGCGTCAGTTCGAATTTTGCGCCTGGGTTATGCGCTAACCTTATGAAAAGTTGGCAAACATGGGGAGAGACGGCATGTGGCAAGCGATCGGCAAATTATTAAGCGATTTGCATACCGAAGCAGCTGAAATCGAACTGCGCAACGAACTACCCGGCGGCGAGATCCACGCGGCCTGGCATTTACGCTTCGGCGGCCGGGATTACTTCGTAAAGTGCGACGAACGTGAGCTTTTACCCATCTTCACGGCCGAGGCAGACCAGCTTGAGCTACTGTCACGCAGCAAAACCGTGAACGTACCGCAGGTTTTTGCCGTAGGCAGCGACCGGGATTACAGCTTTCTGGTGATGGAATACCTCCCTCCTCGCCCGCTGGATGCGCACAGCGCTTTCCTGTTAGGCCAGCAAATCGCCCATTTACACCAATGGAGCGACCAACCGCAGTTTGGTCTGGATTTTGACAACGATCTTTCCACAACGCCTCAGCCGAACGCCTGGCAACGTCGCTGGTCTACGTTCTTCGCCGAACAACGCATAGGCTGGCAGCTGGAGCTGGCCGCCGAGAAAGGTCTGCATTTTGGCGATATCGATAGTCTTGTCGATACCGTCCAGCAGCGGTTGAGCAATCATCAACCGCAGCCGTCGCTGCTTCACGGCGATTTATGGTCCGGTAACTGCGCGCTCGGGCCTGACGGGCCATACATTTTCGACCCGGCCTGCTACTGGGGCGATCGCGAGTGCGATCTGGCGATGCTGCCGCTGCATCCGGAACAGCCGCCGCAAATCTACGATGGCTATCAATCCGTTTCGCCGCTGCCGTCCGGTTTTCTCGAGCGGCAGCCAATTTACCAGCTCTATACGCTGCTGAATCGGGCTATCCTGTTTGGCGGCCAGCACCTGGTGACGGCGCAAAAAGCGCTTGATGACGTCTTAATGGAAAAGGCCCCGTAAGGGGCCTTGTTTCTGCGGGTTAGTTAATTTGAACGCCTTTCATGCGGAACTGAATAGTCATGGTAATACCGGTCCCCGGTTTACCCGGCTCATAGCGCCATTTGCGTAAGGCGCTTTTCACTTCACGTTCAAACATATTGGCTGGCTGGGCCGAAAGGATCTGCACGTTATCCACGCGCCCATCCGCTGTCACGTCAAACTTAACCCGTACGCTTCCTTCAATCCGCAGCGCCTGGGCACGTGCCGGATAGGTCGGCTCTCCGCGGCTTAACGCCCGCGGTCCCGAAGGCGCCGTGACGGTTGGTTTAGCGGTAGCGGTTGAAGTGCTCGGCGCGGTACGCGCTGGCGCCGTATTTGCATTTTCAAAAGGCGAGGCCGGGCGCGTCTCCGCCGGTTTTACATCCCGCTTCGGTTGCTCAACTTTTTTTTCCGGCTTTGGTTTAGGCTTTGGCTTCGGTTTAGGCTTCGGTTTATGGATAACCACCGGCGCCTCTTTTGGCGGTTCCGGAAGCGCTTCCGGCTCAGGCTCGGGTTCCGGTTCAACAACGGGTTCTACGACCGGCTGCGCCGCCTGAGGCGGTTCCAGATCTGCCGGGGCTACCATAGTGATCTCAATGGGTTGCGATGGCGAAGGCCGTTCAATAACCTGATGTACCGAAGTATAGAGCAACGCCGCGACAACACCGCCGTGGATAACCACGGACAGTAGCGTAGGCCACGGAAAGCGGCGAGGTAAATCAAAGGTCATTGCGCTCATAGTCGTTTCTGTTGAAAAATGATGTCCCGATTTTAAATGCAAATAGCAATCATATTCAACTAGGGTTGTTGGCTTGTATCAAAATTTGCCCTGTTTTCTGACAAAAAGCCTCCGGAGCATGGCATTCTGAGGATCGTCAGCATCTTTGCATTGCAGTCAACGACGGTTTCACTTAACGTGATTCGCCAATTTATTGATAAGGAGCCATGCCGTGCTTTACGTTATCTACGCTGAAGATATCGCCGACTCTCTGGAAAAACGGACGTCGGTACGTCCCGCCCACCTGGCGCGTTTGCAATTATTACATGATGAAGGTCGTTTACTGACCGCAGGCCCAATGCCTGCCGTAGACAGTAATGAACCCGGCGCGGCGGGCTTTACCGGCTCAACGGTCATTGCGGAATTTGAATCACTGGAAGCGGCGCAATCATGGGCCAATGACGATCCCTATATTGCCGCAGGGGTTTATCAGAAAGTGTCGGTCAAACCGTATAAGAAAGTCTTTTAGAATCTAAAATTTTTAAGCAATAAGAGTGCGTTAAAAGTTTTATCTATGGCGATCGTTCATGAGAGGACGCTTCCGTGTCCGCGAGTACGCAATGGTCGCCATCCTTATTTCCCTTCACCTTCTCGATTCCAGCAGTCGCTGTAAGCAACGTCATGATGATAACCGTTGCCGGCGGCGCATCAGCACCGCCGGCTTGCTGTTGTTGATTAGCTATTGGAGTGCAGCGTGCCTTTGAGACCATGTGGTTCCGAGCGAAGATATTGTGGCGGAACGCTCACATGGGCTCCCAGAGCGGCAGCTGCCTGCCAGGGCCAGTGCGGATTGTAGAGCGCCGCGCGGGCAATGGCGATGAGATCGGCGTCGCCATGGCTTAACGCATCTTCCGCCTGCTGGGGTTCCGTCACTAAGCCCACCCCAATCACCGGGATATTCACCCTCTCCCGGATTTCACGGGCGAACGGCAGCTGATAGCCCGGGCCAACCTGAATCGCCTGATGAGGCGACAATCCACCGCTGGAAACATGAATATAGTCGCAGCCGAGAGCCTCAAGCTTCTGGCTGAAGAGAATTGATTGTGCATTATCCCAGCCGCCATCAACCCAATCGGTCGCAGAAAGTCGCACTCCCACCGCGATGTCCTGACCGACAGCCTCGCGAATGGCCTGAAAGACTTCGAGCGGGAAACGCAAGCGGTTCTCCAGAGACCCACCATACTCGTCGGTGCGCTGGTTACTGAGCGGAGAAAGGAACTGATGAAGCAGGTAACCATGAGCAGCATGCATTTCAATCAACTCGATACCCATCCGCTCAGCGCGTCTGGCGCTGTCTGCGAATGCCTGCTTGATGCGTTTCATCTGGTCCTGAGTAAGCTCAACCGGAGGACGATCGCCTTCGCCATAGGCCAGCGCTGATGGCGCAACCGCGTCCCATCCGCCAGCATCATGTGCCAGCTGTTGTCCCCCCAGCCAGGGGGCTGCGGAAGACGCTTTTCTTCCGGCATGGCCCAGTTGGATGCCGATGGGGATTGAAGAGTACTGGCGTATATCTTTCAGTACGGCGTGTAATGCGGCTTCCGTTTCGTCATCCCATAAGCCCATATCAGCCGGGGTGATTCGCCCTGCTGGCTCGACAGCGCTGGCTTCGATAATCAGTAAACCTGCGCCGGAAAAAGCCAGTTGTCCAAGATGGATACGATGCCATGCCGTCGCCTTGCCATTGTCGGCGGAATACTGACACATTGGAGCAATGACAATGCGATTCTCAAGTTCCAGCTTACCGATTCGCACCGGACTAAAAAGTTGACTCATAGATACCTCTCAATAATAGAAGCCTTACGGACATTATAAGTAGCATGTGTTGACGCATGGTACTTCCCGTTTTTTGCGTTTATACGCGTTGAGCCAGCCTTATGAGCCGGGAAAAGGTGTTGTGGCGATGAGCCTTCCTGTCAGCATTCGGCTAATGCAAACAATAACCCAGGATCCGGTGCGAAAAAGGGTTTCGCTGGCTAAAGAAAGAGGGTGTCAATATAAGAGTATGCTCACAACGAAACGCGGATAAAACAGAGGCACCGCGAACGGTGCCTTTTGTTTCGACTCTCAAAACTCAGAGAAGGTGAACAGCAGAGAGTGACGTTGCCGTTTAACCAGCTCCTTTCTGATGGAGAGGATGCGCATATTGCGACGCGATTGGCCTTCCAGCCAGCGTGCTTTACGGCGACTCACCTGTCTAAGCATGCGCCAGCGCCCTACTTCCGTTCTACTACGCTTCATTGCAACTACTCTACGAGTGAAAACAGCCTGCATTATAGACCGATGAATCGGGCTAACCAACGCTTTCGCTGCGTTTTTATTTGCCAGATGGATGCTGATGCGTAAACTCATGTCATCAAGTCATTCAAAAGGATTTTTCATCTATGACAACCTTTTACACGGTGGTGAACTGGCTGGTTATACTCGGTTACTGGCTACTTATCGCCGGTGTAACATTACGGATATTAATGAAAAGACGCGCGGTACCGTCAGCGATGGCGTGGCTGCTGATCATTTATATCCTTCCGCTGGTAGGGATTATCGCCTATCTCTCATTTGGCGAACTGCACCTGGGTAAACGTCGCGCCGAGCGCGCGCGGGCCATGTGGCCATCGACGGCTAAGTGGTTGAAGGATCTTAAGGCCTGCAAGCATATCTTTGCCGAAGATAATAGCCCGGTCGCGGAATCCTTGTTCAAGCTCTGCGAACGTCGTCAGGGAATTGGTGGCGTTAAAGGCAACCAGCTACAGCTGCTTACCGAATCCGATGACGTCATGCAGGCGCTGATTCGCGATATTCAGCTCGCTCGTCATAATATCGAGATGGTGTTCTATATCTGGCAGCCCGGTGGCATGGCCGATAAAGTCGCAGAGTCATTAATGGCGGCAGCGCGGCGCGGCGTGCACTGCCGGCTGATGCTGGACTCCGCGGGGAGCGTGGCTTTCTTCCGCAGCCCCTGGGCCGCCATGATGCGTAATGCCGGCATTGAAGTCGTCGAAGCGCTGAAGGTAAACCTGATGCGCGTCTTCCTGCGCCGCATGGACCTGCGTCAGCACCGCAAAATGGTCATGATCGATAACTATATTGCCTATACCGGCAGTATGAATCTGGTCGATCCGCGTTTCTTTAAGCAGGACTCCGGCGTAGGCCAGTGGATCGATCTGATGGCGCGAATGGAAGGTCCGGTCGCGACAGCCATGGGCATTGTCTACTCCTGCGACTGGGAGATTGAAACCGGAAAACGTATTTTGCCCCCGCCGCCGGACGCGAACATTATGCCGTTTGAAGAGGCCAGCGGGCATACGATTCACACCATTGCCTCGGGCCCGGGATTCCCGGAAGACCTGATCCATCAGGCTCTGCTGACTGCCGCCTATGCAGCCAAAGAGCATTTGATCATGACGACACCTTATTTTGTGCCCAGCGACGATCTACTGCACGCCATCTGCACTGCCGCCCAGCGCGGCGTTGACGTCAGCATTATTTTGCCGCGCAAGAACGACTCGCTGCTGGTCGGCTGGGCCAGCCGCGCTTTCTTTACCGAGCTGCTGGCTGCCGGGGTGAAAATCTATCAGTTTGAAGGCGGTCTGCTGCATACCAAGAGCGTGCTGGTTGATGGCGAACTTAGCCTCGTGGGTACCGTTAACCTCGATATGCGTAGCCTGTGGCTTAACTTCGAGATCACGCTGGTGATTGACGATGCCGGTTTCGGCAGCGATCTGGCCGCGGTGCAGGATGATTATATTTCCCGCTCGCGCCTGCTGGACGCCAGGCTGTGGTTAAAACGTCCGCTGTGGCAACGGATCGCCGAGCGACTGTTTTACTTCTTCAGTCCGTTGCTGTAAAACGTGCCAATCAGATGTTTAATGGGTAGCAATCATGGATATGGATTTAAACAACCGCCTGACCGAAGACGAAACGCTTGAACAGGCCTACGACATTTTCCTTGAACTGGCCGTCGATAACCTCGACCCGGCGGATGTCATTCTGTTCAACCTGCAGTTTGAAGAGCGCGGCGGCGCCGAGCTGTTTGACCCGGCACCGGACTGGGAAGAGCACGTGGATTTCGACCTCAATCCTGACTTCTTCGCTGAAGTGGTGATTGGCCTGGCCGATGAAGATGGCGGCGAAATTAACGACATTTTTGCACGCGTGCTGCTTTGCCGCGAGAAAGACCACAAGCTCTGCCATATCCTGTGGCGCGAATAAGCTCTTTCTTAAGCAAATAGCTAATAAAAGAAGAAGCCTGCCTGAGTGAATCAGCGCAGGCTTTTTTATTTATTCCGGCAGTTCGCTGCCGCAAGCATTGCAGTAGCGAGCACCTTTTTCATGAGCGTGATGCTGACAGTGCGGACACTGGCGCTGCGTGCGGCGATTCTGAAAGGCGGCGGTCATATGGCTGGTAATTAAGCCGGTAGGGATCGCAATAATCGAGTAGCCAATTAAGATAAGTATGGATGCCAAAATGCGCCCCAGCGGCGTATGCGGCGTAATATCGCCATACCCTACCGTAGTTATCGTCACTATCGCCCAGTAAACCGACGCATTTAGCGTAGTAAAACCGTATCGCGGCCCCTCAACCAGATACATCAGGGAGCCAAAGATCACCATCACAATGGCAATAAAAGAATAGAACAGGATCAGCTGGTGGCGTGCGCTGACGATTGCGGACCAGAAAATATTCAGCGACGGCATAAAGCGCAGTAGCTTAAGGATGCGCAATGCCCGGATGGCGCGCATCGCCCGCCAGGCAAACACGTACTCAATACTGATCTCGGGCCATAGCCACATAACATAAAGCGGTAAAATGGTGGCCAGGTCAATAATTCCCCAGAAGCTGAAAATATACTTTAGCGGATTCGGCCAGCTGATAATGCGCAGAAAATACTCAAAAGTAAAAACCGCCGTGACGATAAGTTCGAGCCAGACGAAAATATGCCATTCGTCTAATGTCAGATGATATTGCGTACCGAGCCCGGACTCGATAAATATCACCAGCACGCTGAGCAGGGCAAATATGCCGCAAAGTCCCTCAAAATGACGACCGGAACGGCGATTTTGATCGAAGAGTAAATGATACAGCCGCAGACGAGCGGCATGAATATGAAAAGCCACGTAAACCTCGCTAATAAAAGGGCTGACTTACGTCAGCCCCAGAGATTATAACGGGTCTACCTTCAGGCAGGAAACCGCATGGCGGAAACTGCCCTCCAGCACCGGTCGCGTTTTTGCGCACTCCGGCCCGGCGATGGGGCATCTGGTACGGAATACGCATCCCGACGGCGGATTAATCGGCGATGGCAGCTCCCCTTCCAGCAGCTGGATCGTTTTATTCTTTTCCTTATCGGGGTCCGGCACCGGCACCGCCGACATCAACGCTTTGGTATAGGGGTGCAGCGGATTATGGTACACCTCATCGTAGGTGCCCAGCTCCACGGCATGACCAAGATACATCACCAGCACGCGGTCGGAAATATGCTTTACGACCGCCAAATCGTGGGCGATGAAAATCAGCGACAGCCCCATTTCCCGCTGCAGCTGCTGCAGCAGGTTAACCACCTGTGCCTGAATCGACACGTCCAGCGCGGAGACCGGCTCATCGCAGATAATGAGCTTCGGTTCAAGAATTAGCGCGCGCGCAATACCGATACGCTGACACTGGCCGCCGGAGAATTCATGCGGATAGCGGTTAATCAGGTTCGGCAGCAGGCCCACTTTCATCATCATCGCCTTCACGCGGTCGCGAACTTCCTGGCGCGGCATTTTTGGATGATAGGTGCGCAGCGGCTCGGCAATAATTTCCCCGATCGTCATGCGCGGATTGAGCGACGCCAGCGGATCCTGAAAGATCATCTGAATATCGCTACGCACGTCGCGCCACTCTTCGGCCTTCATGCCCAGTAAATCTTTGCCCAACCAGGCGACTTTACCGTCGGTGGCTTTCACCAGACCAATGATCGCGCGCGCAAACGTCGACTTTCCGCAGCCTGACTCCCCGACCACGCCCAGGGTTTCCCCTTCATACAGACGCAGCGTCACGCCATCTACCGCTTTCAGCGTTTTTGACGGCTGCCAGAACCACTGTTTTCCATCTTTAATATCAAAGTGCACCTTCAAATCGGCGATTTCGAGCAGGACTTTTCTTTGTTCCGTTACGGCGTTCATAGCAAATCCCCCACCGGTTGAAAGCAGGCGCGCAGGCGGCCAGGTGCAAACTCCTCCAGAGGCGGAGCGCTATTGCAAATCTCCATCGCATGCGGGCAACGCGGCTGGAATGGACAGCCCTTAGGCAGACGCAGCAGGTTCGGCGGGTTACCGGGAATCGTCAGCAGGGCATCGCCTTCCGCATCCAGCCTCGGTACTGCGTTGAGCAGTCCGATGGAATACGGATGCGAGGGTTGGTAAAAGACGTCGCGCGCCTCGCCATACTCCATGGTACGCCCGGCATACATCACCAGCACCTTGTCGCAGATGCCGGCGACAACGCCCAGGTCGTGGGTAATCATGATGATTGCGGTATTAAATTCGCGCTTAAGCTCATTGAGAAGCGTCATGATTTGCGCCTGTACGGTCACGTCCAGCGCCGTGGTCGGTTCATCGGCGATCAGCAGCTTGGGCCGGCACAGCAGCGCCATCGCAATCATCACGCGCTGGCGCATCCCGCCGGAAAACTCGTGTGGGTACATTTTCATCCGCTTGCGCGCTTCCGGCATTTTGACTGCATCCAGCATTTTCACCGACTCTTCAAACGCTTCGGCTTTACTCAGCGCTTTGTGCAGCATCAGAACTTCCATCAGTTGCTCGCCTACCCGCATATAGGGATTGAGCGAGGTCATCGGGTCCTGAAAAATCATGGAGATCTGCTCGGCGCGCAGCTTATTCAGTTCGCGCTCCGGGAGGTTAAGGATCTCCTTACCGTTAAAGGTCGCTGAACCCCCGATGCGACCGTTTGCCGCCAGCAGGCCCATCAGCGCAAAAGCGGTCTGCGACTTACCGGAACCGGACTCGCCCACGATGCCTAAGGTTTCCCCGGCCCGCAGATTGAAATTGAGATCGTTGACCGCGGTCACATCGCCATCGGGGGTACCAAAGGTGACGCGGAGATCTTTCACATCCAGAAGCAATCCGGATTGTTGGGCAGTCTGCGGCGTTTTCGCCGTTTCAATCGTACTCATGACGGCGCTCCTTAGCGGTCTTTCGGGTCGAGGGCATCACGCAGGCCATCGCCGATAAAGTTAAAACAAAACAGCGTAACTACCAGGAAACCGGCAGGAAACAGTAGCAGCCACGGCGACACTTCCATCGAGTTGGCGCCATCGCTGAGCAGCGCGCCCCAGCTGCTTAACGGCTCCTGGGTCCCCAGACCGAGGAAGCTTAAGAAGGATTCAAACAGAATCATGCTTGGGACCAGCAGTGAGGCATACACCACAACCACTCCAAGCACGTTAGGCACGATATGGCGGATAACGATATTGCGCGTTGAAACGCCGCCGACCTGCGCAGCCTCAATGAATTCTTTTCGCTTCAGGCTCAAGGTCTGACCGCGAACGATACGCGCCATATCCAGCCAGGAGACCATGCCTATAGCCACGAAAATCAGCAGGATATTCTGGCCAAAGAAGGTCACCAGCAGAATGACGAAGAACATAAACGGGAAGGAGTTGAGGATTTCCAGCAGGCGCATCATCACCGAATCCACTTTGCCGCCCAGATAGCCAGAAAGCGAACCGTAAAGCGTTCCCAGAATCACCGCCACCAGCGCAGCAGCAACGCCGACCATCAATGAGATACGCCCGCCGATAGCCACGCGCACCAGCAGATCGCGGCCGGAAGAGTCGGTACCAAAGTAGTGGCCGGACTCCATATCGGGCGCGCTGGACATCATGCCCCAGTCAGTATCGTAATAGGAGAACTGCGTTACCATCGGCGCGATGGTAACGAACAGCGCAATAATCACCAGCACAATCAGGCTGGCAACCGCGGCGCGGTTATGCATAAAGCGGCGGCGGGCATCCTGCCAGAGGCTACGCCCCTCGACTTCCAGTTTTTCACTGAAGTTTTCCAGCGCCTCGTTGTTTTTCTTACTTAACATCATGGCGAACCCCAGCGTCAGTAACGAATTTTCGGATCGATAACGGCATACAGCACGTCAACAATCGCGTTAAACAGAATGGTCAATGCGCCCACCAGAATGGTCAGGCTGAGCACCAGCGAGTAGTCGCGGTTCAGCGCGCCGTTGACGAACAGCTGACCGATTCCCGGCAGACCATAAATCGTTTCGATAACCATTGAGCCGGTGATAATACCGACGAAGGCGGGCCCCATATAGGAAAGTACCGGCAGCAGCGCAGGCTTTAAGGCATGGCGCAGAATAATACGGCGCATCGGCAAGCCTTTTGCCCTGGCGGTGCGGATGAAGTTAGAGTGCAAAACCTCGATCATCGAACCGCGGGTAATACGCGCGATACTGGCGATATAGGCTAACGACAGAGCGACCATCGGCAAAATCATATATTGCAGCGCCCCGCCGTTCCATCCCCCGCCCGGCAACCAGTGCAGCGTAATGGCGAATATCATGACCAGCAGTGGCGCCACCACGAAACTCGGTATCACGACTCCGGTCATTGCTATCCCCATCACGGCAAAATCCCATTTCGTATTTTGCTTCAATGCTGCAATAACCCCGGCCGTCACGCCGAGCACCACCGCCAGAAAAAACGCGGCAAAGCCTAATTTGGCTGATACCGGGAAGCTGGAGGCCACCAGATCGTTGACTGAATAATCTTTATATTTAAAAGAAGGACCGAAATCACCGTGCGCCAGCTGCTTCAGGTAGTTGAAGTACTGGGTCATGATGGGGTCGTTTAAATGGTATTTTGCTTCAATATTCGCCATGACTTCCGGCGGCAGCGTGCGTTCACCGGTAAAAGGGCTTCCCGGCGCAAGACGCATCATGAAGAAAGAGATAGTAATAAGAATAAATAGCGTCGGAATCGCTTCCAGACAGCGACGTAAGATAAATTTTAACATTGCCCGTACCTTCTGGCGTGTGCCTTCAATAGTGCGATGAAATAAGACACCGTGAGGCAGGCAATGATGCCTGCCTCACGTATTGCCATTAGTGCTTCACAATGTACATATTTCTTGTGTAAGTATTATCCAGCGGATCTTTACCGGTATACCCACCTACCCACGGCTTAACCAAACGGGCGTTAACATAATAGAAGACCGGTACAATGACGGAGTCTTTATCCAGCTGCTGCTCGGATTGTGCATAGAGATCCGCGCGCTTTGCTTCATCGCTGGTTTTCAGCGCTTCGGCAATAATCTTGTCGAAAGCCGGGCTCTTATAATGCGAAGTGTTGTTTGAGCTGTCGCTCAGCATGGTATTCAGGAAGGAAGTGGGTTCGTTGTAGTCCGCGCACCAGCCGGCGCGTGCGACATCGAAGGTACCCTGATGGCGATTATCGAGGAAGGTTTTCCATTCCTGATTTTCCAGCTTCACGTTGACACCCAGATTTTTCTTCCAGATCGAAGCCACGGCGATAGCCAGTTTTTTGTGCAGATCGGAAGTGTTATAGAGAAGATTGAAAGTCAGCGGCTTGTCAGCAGAATAGCCGGCTTCGGTCAGCAGTTTTTTCGCTTCTTCATTACGTTTTTCCTGTGACCACTTGAACCACTCAGGTTCGATGAGCTTCATGCCATCGGTATACGGCGGCGTATAGCTATAGGCTGGCAGGTCGCCCTGGTTTTTCACTTTATTGACAATAATGTCGCGGTCCAGCGCCATCTTCAGCGCGGTACGCACGCGAACATCGGTAAACGGCGCTTTCTGGTTATTGATTTCGTAGTAATAAGTACACAGATACGGATCGACGTGAACTTCTTGCGGGATCTCTTTTTTCAGTTTCTGGAACAGTTCGATCGGCATATTGTTATAGGTCATATCGATTTCGCCGCTGCGGTAGCGGTTGACGTCGGTGACTTCAGAAGCGATCGGCAAAAAGGTAACCTGATTAATAACGGTTTTGCCGTTATCCCAGTAGTTAGCATTACGTTCCAGTACAATACGTTCGTTCACTACCCAGTCTTTTAATTTATACGCGCCGTTGCTGACGATATTGGCCGGCTGGGTCCATTTGTCACCAAATTTCTCAATAGCGGCTTTAGGAACTGGAGAAACGGATGGGTGCACGAGAAGTTTGTAGAAATAAGGTACCGGTTCGCTAAGGGTCACTTCGAAGGTATGATCGTCCAGCGCTTTGACGCCCAGATCGGTTGCTGGCTTTTTCCCGGCGATGATGTCGTCAACGTTGGCCAGGTGACCGTACTGTAAATAACTTGCATAAGGCGAGGCTGTTTTCGGATCCGCCAGACGCTGCCAGCTATAAACAAAATCTTGCGCGGTAACCGGCGAACCGTCGGACCACTTAGCATCTTTACGCAGATGGAAGGTCCAGACTTTAAAATCTTTGTTGTCCCATTTTTCCGCCACACCCGCCACCGGATGGCCATCAAGGTCGCTTACCAACAGCCCTTCAAACAAATCGCGGCTAATATTGGACTCCGGCACGCCTTCAATTTTGTGCGGATCGAGAGACTGAACTTCGGAGCCGTTGTTACGTACCAGCGTTTGTTTATCCGCCAGCTGTACCCCTGCCGGTACATCTGCCGCCACCGCGGCGTTGATTGTCATTAATGCAGAGAGTACGCCTGCGGCTACCAGGCTTTTTTTCGTGATGATGGTCATGTGTTTGTTACTCCACTCATTATAATTACTGGCTATTTAACCAGCCTGTTTTCTCTTTTCTGGATTCTGAACAGTGCAGGAGTTTATGCAGCTGCCAGCGAGTACTGCTTGCTATCACCGACTTATTTATTACGACCGCTCAAACGGCAGCCTTGACGTCGATTCTTACCCCCCTGTCCGGGGGCGATTTTAAGTCGCAATGAGCTATTTAATAAGAATTCTCATTTGCGCATGAATTCACTAAAGATCACGCCGGAAAGTACCAAAACGCTTTATTGTCCGCCAATGCAATTTGCAAATATGTTACCGGATTCTCTTTTGTCGCCAGATCATTGCGGTAGCCGAGTCAGCATCAGGCAGGGCAATGTTTAAAAAATTGTTATTTATCATGACGTTAAAATAAAATACTCGCATTGAATGCCAAATCTCAGTGAATCGATGAAATTTTGTACGAAAATTTAACATTCGCTTATTATTTAGCACATTCATCTGCTTCACGAGATAAATTACTAATATCATTTCGATTATCAGACGGCAAGCGCCAGAGAATGATGTGAAGAAAATAACAGTAGCGACTGTGGGTAAAACGGCAGGAAAGACGTAAATTACAGGGGTAATTAACTGAAAATAAATAACATTATCAGGCATTAAAAAAACGTATACCAGCCAGATAAATCACCATTTTTGATATGTTTTACTGATATTTAGCAAACGCGGGACAATGAGCCCCGCGCACAAAGCGATGCAGGTTAATTCACCAGCCCTGGAAACAGCGCCTTTATACCGGTCACGATAAACTCAATCCCGAGAGCCATCAGCAACAGTCCCATAATACGGGTAATTACGTTGATACCGGTTTGACCAAGTAAACGAACCAGCCAGGGGGCCATACGGAAAATGCCCCAGCAGCACAGCGCAAAAAGCGCGATAGCGACGGAAAAGCCAACAAAGTGGGCGACACTGTGATAGCGCGTTCCCCAGACAATAGTCGAACTGATGGCCCCGGGACCGGCCATCAGGGGCAGCGCCAGCGGCACCACGCCAATACTCTCGCGAATGGCCGTTTCTGATTTTTCTTGCTTGTTCTGTTTATCCTCGCCCAGCTTGCCGCTAATCATCGACATGGCAATGGTGACGACCAGAATCCCGCCGGCAATGCGGAAAGAATCAATGGAAATGCCGAAGACCTGCAGAATTGCATCGCCCAAAAACAGCGACGTGAGCAGGATAATGGCGACGGACAGGTTGGCGGTCAGGTTGGTTTTGTTGCGTACGGCCGCCGTCTGGTAGCTGGTCATACTAATGAACACCGGGATAATGCCAACCGGGTTTACCAGCGCAAATAACCCAATAAAAAATTTAAAGTAGGCTGAAAAATCGAACAACGACTGAATCACAGGGCGCTCCGCAGCATCATAAAAATGGCTGTTGACAGTTACCAGCATAAAATATCCGCGAGAAGATACGCTGTTTGATAGCATAATTCATCTCTATTCATCTGGAAGTACATAATAAGGCTGGAATGTTATTTATTTGTTTATGCAATGCTATTTAGTCATTTAATTAGCATACCGTATCATTACACTTGAGCAAATTGGTCAAAAAATGACCTGCTGAAAGGTATCAGCTTTGCCGATTATTGATTTAGATCACATAATTTGTACTCAGAAGTGAGTAACCTTGTTTACACACAGAGAGGAGGCACAACAGCGGTACCTGAAAGAAAAAACAAAAGCTTTTTTAGTCAATCGGTGAAGTCAGAAGCACAAAATTCTTTACGTTAACATTTAAATGCAAGCAGTTAACACACTGTCTATACTGTCGAATCGAGCTACTGATTCACTAAAAAAGTTTAACATTATCAGGAGAGCATTATGGCTGTTACTAATGTCGCTGAACTTAACGCACTCGTAGAGCGCGTAAAAAAAGCCCAGCGTGAATATGCCAGTTTCACTCAAGAACAAGTAGACAAAATCTTCCGCGCCGCCGCTCTGGCCGCTGCAGATGCTCGAATCCCTCTCGCTAAGATGGCCGTTGCCGAATCCGGCATGGGCATCGTCGAAGATAAAGTGATCAAAAACCACTTTGCTTCCGAATACATCTATAACGCCTATAAAGATGAAAAGACCTGCGGCGTCCTGTCTGAAGATGACACCTTTGGTACTATTACAATCGCTGAACCGATTGGTATCATCTGCGGTATCGTCCCGACTACTAACCCGACTTCAACCGCTATCTTTAAATCTCTGATTAGCCTGAAGACTCGTAACGCCATCATCTTCTCGCCGCATCCGCGTGCTAAAGATGCAACCAATAAAGCAGCTGATATCGTACTGCAGGCGGCTATCGCTGCCGGCGCGCCGAAAGATCTGATTGGTTGGATTGACCAGCCTTCCGTAGAACTGTCCAATGCGCTGATGCATCACCCGGATATCAACCTGATCCTCGCTACCGGCGGTCCGGGCATGGTTAAAGCAGCGTACAGCTCTGGTAAACCGGCAATCGGCGTAGGCGCGGGTAACACTCCCGTTGTTATCGACGAAACGGCTGATATCAAACGCGCCGTCGCATCCGTACTGATGTCTAAAACCTTCGATAACGGCGTTATTTGTGCTTCCGAGCAGTCCGTAGTCGTTGTAGATTCCGTATACGACGCCGTTCGCGAACGTTTCTCCAGCCACGGCGGCTACCTGCTGCAGGGCCAGGAGCTGAAAGCGGTTCAGAATATCATTCTGAAAAATGGCGCGCTGAACGCCGCTATCGTTGGTCAACCTGCGTATAAAATCGCTGAGCTGGCAGGCTTCACCGTTCCTGTGTCCACCAAGATTCTGATTGGTGAAGTCACCGACGTTGATGAAAGCGAGCCGTTTGCCCACGAAAAACTGTCCCCGACGCTGGCGATGTATCGTGCGAAGAACTTCGAAGACGCGGTTGATAAAGCGGAAAAACTGGTTGCTATGGGCGGTATCGGCCACACTTCCTGCCTGTATACCGACCAGGATAACCAGCCAGAACGCGTTGCTTACTTCGGTCAGTTGATGAAAACCGCACGTATCCTGATCAACACCCCGGCTTCTCAGGGTGGTATCGGTGACCTGTATAACTTCAAACTCGCACCTTCCCTGACTCTGGGTTGTGGTTCATGGGGTGGTAACTCCATCTCGGAAAACGTTGGTCCTAAGCACCTGATCAACAAGAAAACCGTTGCTAAGCGAGCTGAAAACATGTTGTGGCACAAACTTCCGAAATCTATCTACTTCCGTCGTGGCTCACTGCCAATCGCGCTGGATGAAGTGATTACTGATGGTCACAAACGCGCGCTGATCGTCACCGACCGTTTCCTGTTTAACAACGGCTACGCAGACCAGATCACTTCCGTACTGAAAGCGGCCGGCGTTGAAACAGAAGTTTTCTTTGAAGTGGAAG
>NZ_KV793475.1:0-86 GCF_001808475.1 Klebsiella sp. HMSC09D12
CAGAATCGCTGTCGCTATCCGAGTCACTGTCAGAGTCCGAGTCGCTGTCGCTATCCGAATCGCTGTCGGAATCCGAGTCACTGTCA
>NZ_KV793475.1:1086-1224 GCF_001808475.1 Klebsiella sp. HMSC09D12
CGCTGTCGGAATCGGAGTCGCTGTCAGAATCCGAGTCGCTGTCGGAGTCAGAATCGCTGTCGGAATCGGAGTCACTGTCAGAGTCGGCATCGCTGTCGGAATCGGAGTCGCTGTCAGAATCGGAATCGCTGTCAGAGT
>NZ_KV793475.1:2224-2329 GCF_001808475.1 Klebsiella sp. HMSC09D12
AGTCGGAATCGCTGTCGGAATCCGAATCGCTGTCCGAGTCAGAGTCGCTGTCTGAATCCGAGTCACTGTCCGAATCCGAATCGCTGTCGGAATCCGAGTCACTGT
>NZ_KV793476.1:0-135986 GCF_001808475.1 Klebsiella sp. HMSC09D12
TCAGCAAAAGTTCGATTTATTCAACAAAGCCCCAACGAACCAACAGCAGATTATTGAGTCAATGGCTGATTCTGGCTACATGGTTCACCGCATGGGCATCGGTGTAATTAGTTTCATTCGTGTGCCAAAGAACGCTAAAGATAATCCTCTTCAGGAAATCACTGATAAGGCTACAGCAGAGGCTGAGTCAACTATTGATAAGATGATTGAACGTCTGAAGGTAAAAGCCTCTGAAGCTGTCCACCAGCGTAATAAGATTGTGATTGAGGCCCGTAAGGCTTTAGATTCTGTAAAAGACTTTACCGATTACCTGAACCTGATTGTAACTGATACTGAAGAGGTAAACGAATAATGAGTGTCCCAATGAAAGGGCTGTCCAAACGTGGCAGCTATAATCATCTGACTGACTCAATGCAATTCAAGTATTTTGACGGGCAAATAGAAATCAGTGAAGCAACTTATAAATCACTCTCTTCAGGCAGTAAGCCTAAACCAACTGTGAAACCATCGAAAGCAATCACCACTTACAAGGTTAAGCCAAAGCCAACAATTGAACAGCAAAGAGATACAGCCCTGAAAGAGGCAATTAGGAAAATGACAGGAGGGCGGTAAATGAATCAACTCTTCAATGCTTATGGTCAGCAAGTACGAGCAAACATAGCTCTGAACCTTCACCCTTTTTATTTGGGGCAACTGGAAAGGCTGGCAAACCGAATCGGTAGCGGGATTAAGTCAGAAGAACAGCGTCTAATACTGGCAATTGGTGAGATGCTACGACAAGTGGAGACTGAACAATGAACCTTTACGCATTCAACCCACTGAAACAAAATGATAAACAAGAGGTGCTTACACCCGTAGCCTTCAATTTGGTCTTATCGCTACCTGAGCAGCTACTGAAAAAGCTGGATAAGGTCGGCTATGAACTGGTTAAGCGTTACGGTATTGCAGGGTGTAGTGATAAGCAGCGGCATCACATCGCTATTGTTCATCTGCTTGAAAAACATACATTGCGATGATGACTTGTACTTCAAAAAATCAGGCACTTTGTACCGTCAGGGTTTAGAAGCAAGACATCACCCCTCACCTCCATAGACGAAATGCATATTTCACTGAAATCAAAATCTCCCAGCTTTCTCAGATGGTTTTGGACTTTAACTCTTGCCCCCTGTGGGGTATCCGCATGAACCAGAAACTTATAGATAACGCTGCTTTTTGACGTCAACTGAACCCGCGAATCATAAGAGGACATAAGTAATCTCCTGAATGCTACTTGCTTTATCACGATTCACTGTACATAAAACCAGCATAGGAATCAATTGGAACTGTCTGGTAAAGCTCTATGCCATATCCTTGAAGTCGCTTAACATCTATACAAATCGAAGTTAGTGATTAGAGAGTTGTAATTAGTACCAGATGCCCGGTTTGCGCTGCTTTTATCGCAATTTCCGCGGTTTCAGCATCGCGTATCTCTCCCACCATAACGATATCGGGATCCTGACGTAGCAGGGCGCGCAGCACGCTGTGAAAGGTGAGCCCCGCGCGTGGGTTAATCTGCGTTTGATTCATTCCCACGATGGGGATCTCCAGCGGATCTTCCACGCTACAGATGTTGACCTCATCACGATTTCGCGCCTGCAGCGCGCTATAAAGAGTGACGGTTTTTCCGCTTCCCGTCGGACCGGTGACCAGTATCAGTCCCTGAGGTTGGTTAAGCGCCGAGCGAAAGGCGGCAAGCTGTTGTGAAGAGAGCCCCAGCGCTTCGAGGTCCAGCGTCTGCTCGACCTGGTGTAACAGGCGCAGAACGATTTTTTCTCCTCCACGGCAGGGAAGCGTAGCGATCCGAAACGAGATCGGACGATCTGAGAGCGTAAGGGTGAACTGGCCGTCCTGCGGCGTTCGATGTTCGGCAATATCCAGATTGCCGAGCACCTTAAGCCGGGCGGTAATAGGTGCGGCAAGTTCCGGGGCCAGCGGCGTCAGAGAATGTAGTACGCCATCTACCCGCAGGCGAATTCTCAGTTGCTGTTCGCCTGGTTCGATATGAATATCCGATGCGCGCTGGCGCAGAGCTTGTTCCAGAAGATTATTGACCTGTTCAACGATGCTGGCTGAAGCTTCGACAGGCGGGGCAAGCGTTGCTATTCCCGGTGCCTGCAGCCGCTTGTCCATCCGATCCTGGCTCCAGCATTCGATATCAATCCTTTTCTGAGTCGCAAAACGTAGCGCCTCCAGCAGCTCCGGGGCAGGGGAATCAACCACGGCGATAGCGATAGTGTGTTCATTGCTATCAAGCAGCAAGGCGTGATAGCGCTGGCAGAGAGGTATTAATTGTTCAGTTTTCATTGCTGCGGCCTCAGTTAAAACGGAACACGTCTTCACAGGCCTGCTTGAGTGCGCTATCACCGGTAATATTGCACACGCGCTGCCAGCCGGTAATGCCGTTAGCGTTATCCCAGTTCGGCGTCATCGTGACGCTTAAGCCATTGAGACTTTCCTGTCCGGTGAGCGTGACAACGCCTGCCGCCACGGTCATGGCCGAGACATAGCGAGTAGTCGCGGGCGAAGGGATACCGTTGCTGCCGCCATCGCAGGTGGTTATGCCGCCGTGCTCAAGCGCGCAAAGCTCAATGGCGGTGCGGAAAGGGACGAAGGTTTGCAGCATATCGGTAAGCGCTGCTTTTCGTAGGTAGTTCTGATAAGCCGGAATGCCGATTGCGCTGAGTATCGCGATGATTCCGATGACCACCATCAGTTCGATTAAAGTAAAACCACGTTGTTTGTCCATAAGTTGCTCCTTGTTATCCTCGGGAGCACTTTGCCGGGGTTTATTCTGCGATACGAGCAGCGGATCGCGCCTAAGGAAGCAGGCTTCCAGGCTTTTTTTGCGGGTTGCAGTGAGAGATTACTGGCGTGCGAGTCGGTTCGCAAAAGTGCGCCCCGGCATGAAGTGCAAACCGGGGCGAGGGAATTAGCGGAAACGCATAGAGAGATCAAGAGCGCGGACGTGCTTGGTCAATGCGCCTACGGAAATGTAATCGACGCCGGTTTCAGCGAATTCACGAATGGTGTCGAATGTGACGTTGCCGGAGACTTCCAGCGCTGCCTGGCCATTGGTGAGTTTGACCGCCTCGCGCATCATATCGGTAGTGAAGTTATCGAGCATAATAATGTCGGCACCGGCTTTCAGCGCTTCATCCAGCTCTTCAAGGTTTTCAACTTCGACTTCTACCGGAACATCCGGGTGCAGCCAGAACGCTTTTTCTACCGCCTGCCGTACCGAGCCGGAAGCGATAATATGGTTCTCTTTAATCAGAAAGGCATCGGAGAGACCCAGACGATGGTTGGCGCCGCCGCCGCAAAGAACGGCATATTTTAGCGCCGTGCGCAGTCCAGGCAGCGTTTTGCGTGTATCGAGCAGCTGAGTTTTAGTGCCGGCCAGTAGGTCGACATAGCGACGAACTTCGCTTGCCACCCCGGAGAGTGTCTGCACGAAATTAAGCGCGGTACGTTCGCCGGTAAGCAAAATACGCGAAGGGCCTTCCAGCTCGAACAGCGGCTGGTTGGCTTTTACCGCATCGCCATCGGCAACATGCCAGGTGAAGTTAACATCATCGCCCGCAAGCTGAATAAAGACCTCTTCCACCCAGCGTTTACCACAAAATACGCCGTCTTCACGGGTGATCACTACCGCGTGCGAGCGTGCGTCCTGCGGCAATAATTGGGCGCTAATGTCATTATTGGCATCCACTTCGCCGCCTAAATCTTCCCGCAGGGATTGGGCCACGGCATCGGTAATATCAAGATTAATACGCTCCAGCAGCGCGTCACGGCGGCGGTCGGGATTGTAGCGACGAGGCGTCATGAGAAAGCTCCAGATAGATAAGATTCAGAAGTGGGAAACATGCTAACCTGAACGACGTTTCCGTACCACATCCGCTTCATTTCGCCGGTGGTTTTCAGCGTTGAGTTTTTGGCGTTAGCCAACTGAAGAAGAGCGCAAATGATGCCGGGGATGCGATGGCCACGGTGCCGCGAATGCATAAGCTAGTAATAAGGAGATCAACATGCAGTTGAACGGGGGATGGCTGGTAGAAGCGCGTCGGGTTCCTTCGCCGCACTACGATAGCCGCCCGGATAATGAAACCCCTTCGTTGCTGGTGGTGCATAATATTAGCCTGCCGCCAGGTGAGTTTGGCGGGCCATGGATTGATGCCCTGTTCAGCGGGACGCTCGATCCGAATGCGCACCCTTTTTTTGCTGAAATAGCTCATCTTCGCGTTTCGGCACACTGTCTGATTCGCCGCGATGGTGAAATCGTGCAGTATGTCCCTTTTGATAAGCGTGCCTGGCACGCGGGCGTTTCCAGCTACCGCGGCCGAGAACGTTGCAACGACTTTTCCATCGGCATTGAGCTGGAAGGGACCGATACGCTGGCCTATACCGACGCGCAGTATCAGCAACTGGTTGCGGTTACCCGTCAGCTTATCTTGCTTTATCCGGCGATAGCTGACCATATCACCGGCCATTGCGATATTGCGCCCGTGCGTAAAACGGATCCCGGTCCGGCCTTTGACTGGGCTAAATTTCGCAGTCTGTTAACCCCGTCGTCAGAATAAGGAGATGCCATGACGTTGTTCACTACGCTGTTAGTACTTATAGCCGAGCGTTTGTTTAAGCTTGGCGAGCACTGGCAGCTCGATCACCGGCTGGAAGTGCTGTTTCGCCGGGTTAAGCATTATTCCCTGCTGACCACCGTACTGATGACGGCAGCGGCGGCGGCGGTCGTGTATGTTATTCAGCGCCTGCTGCAAGGGCAGCTGTTTAACGTTCCTTTGCTGGTGTTCTGGATCCTGCTTGGTTTGCTGTGTATTGGCGCAGGTAAAGTGCGTTTGCACTATCACGCCTATCTGAAAGCCGCGGCGCGCGACGATAGCCGCGCCTGCGATGCGATGGCCAGCGAGCTCACCCTGATCCACGGCGTGCCGCCCGGCTGCGACCAGCGTGAATATCTGAGCGAGCTGCAAAACGCGCTGCTGTGGATTAACTACCGCTACTATCTCGCTCCGCTGTTCTGGTTCGTTGTCGGCGGACCGTGGGGGCCGCTAACTCTGGTGGCCTATTGTACGCTGCGGGCCTGGCAGACCTGGCTGGCGCGTTATCAGACGCCGCGTCATCGCTTACAGTCGGGGATTGACGGCATTTTGCACGTAGTCGACTGGGTTCCGGTACGTCTGGTCGGCGTGGTCTACGCGCTGATTGGACACGGGGAAAAGGCTTTGCCTGCGTGGTTTGCTTCGCTGGGCGACCGCCACTCTTCGCAGTATCAGGTGCTGACGCGCCTGGCGCAGTATTCACTTGCGCGCGAGCCGCATGTGGATAAAGTGGCAACGCCGAAGGCGGCAGTCTCAATGGCGAAAAAAACATCGCTGGTGGTGGTCGTGATTATGGCGCTGCTGACGATTTACGGTACGTTGATTTAAGCACCTGCCCGCTGGCGGGCAGGTTCCGCTTTTAATTCGTCTCTGCTGCCGGGATGCCAAAATCAGGCATCCCGTTTTCTTGCCAGCGAATCAGCTTCAGGCGCGTATGGCGATTCGGATCATACAGCGGGTCGCCTTCGATTTCGGTGTAGTTGCGCGCATGGTACACCAGCACATCTTCTCCCTCCGGCGTTTGCGTAAAGCTATTGTGGCCTGGCCCATACTGACGATTCTCATAGCTGGTACGAAATACCGGCTGCGGCGCTTTATGCCAGTTTTCCGGGCGGAGAGGGTCGGCGCTGACGTCTATCCACAGTAGGCCCATGCAGTAGTTTTCGTCGGTGGCGCTGGCGGAATAGCTGACGAACAGCTTGTCGCCATGGAACAGTACCGCCGGGCCTTCGTTCACCAGAAAACCTCGGCACTCCCAGTCGAACTCGGGTTGACTCAGCATGACCGGCTGACCTTTTAGCGTCCACGGATTTTCCAGTTCAGCCAGATAGAGGTTGGTATTGCCTTTAATTTCAGGATCTTTTTGCGCCCATAGATACCACTGCTTACCCTGATGGCGGAAAGTCGTGGCATCCAGCGCAAAGGTATCAAGCGGCGTTTTAATCTGGCCTTTTTCCTGCCATTTACCGGTTAACGGGTCGCTGTCCGCGCATTCCAGCGCGAACATGCGGTGCTGGAACATACCCAGCGCATCCAGATCGTGCGTGTGGCTGGCGGCAAAGTAGATATACCATTTGCCGTTAATTTTATGCAGCTCCGGGGCCCATATGAGCTGGCTCATTGGGCCGCTGTCCGGCTTACGCCAGACGACCACCGGCTGCGCGTCGCGCAAGCCTTCAAGGGTGGCTGAGCGTCGGATTTCCAGACGGTCATACTCCGGTACCGAGGCGATAAAGTAGTAGCTATCCTGATGGCGCAGAATATAAGGGTCCGCGCGTTGTTCAATAAATGGGTTCGGCCAGTTTTTCATTATGCTTTCCTTACATGTTCGCCGGTTTTCAGTTCCTGATAGTCGTTGAGCTCGCTGTAGTTAATCCGACGTTTTTCGAGGTCGGACTGAATTTGCCGCATAAATTCGCGGTTTACCTTCAGCATACGCACCACGCCGGCGGTAATCAGATAGCCGACGCCGGGGATAACGCTGAACAGCAATACGATACCGTTAATCGCGGAAGCGCTTTGCTGCTTCGCGCCGGCATCGTAACCGTACCAGGAGAGCAGGAAGCCAACCATCGCGCCGGCGATGGCCAGGCCGACTTTCAGGAAGAACAGATTGCCGGAGAAGCTGATGCCGGTGATGCGCTTACCGGTCTTCCATTCGCCGTAGTCATCAACGTCGGCCATCAGCGACCAGTGCAGCGGCGACGGGATCTGGTGCAGAATGTTCAGCAGGAAATAGAGCACCATAATCATCATGGTGGCGTGCGGGTCGAAGAAATAGAACGCGCAGGAGAAAATCGCCAGGACGATATTAGTCCAGAAAAACACCTGCAGTTTGCACCAGCGATCGGTCAGGACTTTAGCCAGCATACTGCCGATCATCATTCCGACAACCCCGAGGCTGATAAACAGCGTGGCGAAGTGGGTGCTTTGCTGCATAACCCAGGTGACGTAGTACATGGTCGCAGCCATACGGATAAAGCCCGGACAGACGTTGCACAGCGTTAACAGCAGGATGCGAACCCACTGGTCGTTTTTCCAGACGTCTTTTAGATCTTTTTTCAGCTCGTCGTTGGTCTGGACTGCGGGTTTTACGCGTTCACGGACGGTGGCGAAGCAGAACAGGAACATGCACATACCGATAATCGCCAGCACGGTCATCGCCATCTGGTAGCCTTTGGCTTTATCCTCGCCGCCGAACCAGTCCGCCATCGGCAGCAGCGTCAGGGAGAGCAACAGGGTAGCGATGCCGACCAATACGAAACGATATGACTGACAGGCCACGCGTTCCTGCGGGTCGTTCGTAATCACGCTACCCAATGAGCAGTAGGGGATGTTGATCGCGGTGTAGGTCAGAGAGAGCAGGAAGTAGGTGACGAAAGCATAGATAACCTTGCTATTGTACGTCCATTCCGGGGTGGTAAACATCAGGACGCTGAACAGCGCGTACGGGAAAGCGATCCACAGGAGCCAAGGGCGAAAACGGCCATATTTGCTGCGGGTACGGTCTGCCATTGCCCCCATAATCGGGTCGGTCACGGCATCAATAACGCGTACGGAAAGCAGAAGCACCCCGACCAGCGCCGGTGCGAGACCAAAAATATCCGTATAAAAATAGTTAACAAACAACATGATGGCGCCGAAGATAATATTACATCCGGCATCGCCCATTCCGTAGCCTATTTTCTCTTTAACTGAAAGCTTATTGCCATTCATAGCGACGATCTCCCCGTTGCGGTATGGAGAGGATTATTAGTCGGGTAAGAGATGATTGCGTTGCAGGATAGGGTCGACGATATGGATAAATGGGTTATGACGAGGAAAGTGTGAAGCAGATAACAATGCGCTGTGCCCGCCAGCGGCGGGCGGGCACAGATTCAGGTGATGTATGATTATGCTTTAACGGCGCTGGCGGTTTTCTGCTTGAACAGATAACCGACGCCGAGAACGGCAATCCACACCGGGATCAGATAGACGGAAATCGCCATGCCCGGAGTCATCAGCATAATAACCAGTACCCCGACCATAAATAGCAGGCAGATCCAGTTGCCTAACGGATAAAACAGCGCCGGGAAGCGGGTGACCACGCCCTGCTGCTGCTTAGCGCGGCGGAATTTAATGTGCGCCAGGCTAATCATCGCCCAGTTGATCACCAGCGCAGAAACCACCAGCGCCATCAGCAGACCAAACGCGGATTCCGGCGCGAAGTAGTTAATCAGTACGCACAGCGCGGTGACCAGCGCGGAAACGAGGATCGTATTAACCGGCACGCCGCGTTTATCGACGCTCATCAGCGCTTTTGGCGCGTTCCCCTGCTGGGCCAGACCGAACAGCATACGGCTGTTGCAGTATACGCAGCTGTTGTAAACGGAAAGCGCTGCGGTTAATACCACAATATTCAGGGCATTAGCGACGAAGGTATCGCCCAGTTCGTGGAAGATAAGGACGAACGGGCTGGTATCGGCGGTCACGCGGCTCCACGGCAGCAGAGAGAGCAGAACGGCCAGCGATCCTACATAGAAAATCAGAATGCGGTAGATAACCTGGTTGGTCGCTTTCGGGATACTTTGCTCCGGGTTATCTGCTTCTGCGGCGGTAATACCCACCAGCTCAAGGCCGCCGAAGGAGAACATAATAATCGCCATCATCATCACCAGCCCGGTGAAGCCGTGCGGCAGGAACCCGCCTTGCTCCCACAGGTTGCGTACGGTAGCCTGCGGACCGCCGTTGCCGCTGAACAACAGCCAGCCGCCGAACAGGATCATCGCCACAACGGCGACAACTTTAATGATCGCGAACCAGAACTCCATTTCGCCAAACACCTTGACGTTAGTCAGGTTGATAGCATTGATGGCGATAAAGAAAATAGCCGCAGAAACCCAGGTGGGAATTTCCGGCCACCAGAACTGAACGTATTTCCCGACCGCGGTCAGCTCGGCCATGGCCACCAGAACGTAGAGAACCCAGTAGTTCCATCCGGAAGCAAAGCCCGCAAAGCCGCCCCAGTATTTATAGGCGAAATGACTAAATGAACCGGCTACCGGCTCTTCTACCACCATCTCGCCCAGCTGACGCATGATCAGGAAGGCAATGAAACCGGCAATTGCGTAGCCCAGAATAATACCGGGACCTGCATTTTGGATGACGGATGCACTACCCAGAAACAAACCGGTACCGATAGCGCCTCCCAGCGCAATAAGCTGAATGTGGCGGTTTTTAAGGCCGCGCTTTAGCCGATCGCCATGCTGTTGACCTTCCATCATGAAACCTCGTGTGTGGTTATGGTTATTATGTTTGTATGCGTCATCCATCAGGTGACTTCTTCGCTGTCCATCCCTGCCTGATAGCATAGTCAGCGAAGTTTCACTGAGCCTGCGCCCCGTTTTGCCCCGAGTGATGTAGCGCACATATTATTGTATGTGTGTAATTATCAAATTCCGTATGTGTACTTATTTGTTTACGCAAGGCAGAGAGGGTAATTCATGAAAAGGCCTTTCGTAACATGGAGAATAGTGATAAGCGCCGCTGAATGCACCTGCTTTATGAAGGGATGATGACGAAGCGAGCAAAAAGAAACCATTTGTAAATTATGCCAGCATACTCCGCATCTACTCCTTTCTTCTCTGTTATTCATGTTAAGTGAATTTATATTCATTAAAAAAGGCGTTGAATCGGTTCAGATAGCGTAATTTTTCGTTTCCATTTAGTTAATGCTACCTCCTTGTGAGTAAACACAACATTTGTGCAAAGTTACATTTATGAAATGTTATTTCTGTAAGGTTGTTAAAACGTGCCGGGTTTAATGATTTCAATCAAAACCTGTATGGACAGAAGGTGAATACTTTGTTACTTTAGCGATACGAACTATGAATTGGTAAGACCAATTGACTCCGGGCTAATGGCAGAGACAGGGAATATGGCCTACAGCAAGATCCGCCAACCAAAACTATCCGATGTGATAGAGCAGCAGCTGGAGTTTTTAATCCTTGAGGGGACGTTGCGCCCCGGTGAAAAGCTCCCGCCTGAACGTGAACTGGCAAAACAGTTTGACGTTTCCCGACCCTCGCTACGTGAGGCTATTCAACGCCTCGAAGCTAAGGGGTTGTTGCTTCGTCGCCAGGGGGGCGGAACGTTTGTACAAAGCCGCCTGTGGCAGAGCTTCAGCGATCCGCTGGTAGAGCTACTGTCCGACCACCCTGAATCCCAATTTGATCTGCTGGAAACCCGTCACGCGCTTGAAGGCATTGCCGCATATTACGCAGCGCTGCGCAGCAATGATGAAGATCGCGAACGCATTCGCGAGCTGCATCAGGCTATCGAGCGGGCTCAGCAGTCGGGCGATCTTGATGCTGAATCCGATGCCGTCGTCCAGTATCAAATAGCCGTCACCGAAGCGGCGCACAATGTTGTGCTGCTCCATCTACTACGCTGTATGGAGCCAATGCTGGCTCAGAACGTTCGCCAGAATTTTGAATTGTTGTACGCCCGCCGGGAAATGCTCCCGCAGGTCAGCAATCATCGCACTCGAATTTTTGAGGCGATAATCGCCGGGGAGCCGGAGCAGGCGCGTGAAGCCTCGCATCGTCACCTGGCGTTCATAGAGGAAATTTTGCTGGATCGTAGCCGTGAGCAGAGCCGTCGTGAACGCTCACTGCGTCGTTTACAGCAACGAAAGGATGAGAACTCCGGTTCTTAAGCGCCATTTTTAGAGCGCGGCAACTAAACGCAGAACCTGTCTTATTGCACTTTTAGTTGTTCAAAATAATTTTGGGTGTATCGCGGCGGCAAGCGCGCGAATCCCCGGGAGCATAGTGAACTATGCGACTGGAGTGAGGTAGCGAAGCCAACAAAGAGACAGCCAGAAGCATGAAGAACAAAGAGCGCAATGGGACAGGTTCCAGATTAATCAACGATTAGATAGATAAGGAATACCCCCCATGTCAGAACGTTTACCAAATGACGTGGATCCGATCGAAACTCGCGACTGGCTACAGGCGATCGAATCGGTCATCCGTGAAGAAGGTGTTGAGCGCGCTCAGTATCTTATTGACCAACTCCTTTCTGAAGCCCGCAAAGGCGGGGTGAAAGTGGCTGCTGGCGCATCGACCGGCGGTTACGTGAACACTATTGCCGTTGAAGATGAGCCGGAATACCCGGGTAATCTGGATCTGGAACGTCGTATCCGTTCTGCGATCCGCTGGAACGCCATCATGACCGTTCTGCGCGCATCGAAAAAAGATCTCGAACTGGGCGGCCACATGGCTTCTTTCCAGTCTTCCGCAACCTTCTACGAAGTGTGCTTTAACCACTTCTTCCGCGCACGCAACGAGCAGGACGGCGGCGACCTGGTTTACTTCCAGGGCCACATCTCTCCGGGCGTCTATGCGCGTGCTTTCCTGGAAGGTCGTCTGACTGAAGAGCAGATGAACAACTTCCGTCAGGAAGTTCACGGTAAAGGTCTGTCCTCTTACCCGCACCCGAAACTGATGCCGGAATTCTGGCAGTTCCCGACCGTCTCTATGGGTCTGGGCCCAATCGGTGCGATTTATCAGGCTAAATTCCTGAAATATCTGGAACACCGCGGCCTGAAAGACACCTCTAAACAGACCGTTTACGCTTTCCTCGGCGACGGTGAGATGGACGAGCCGGAATCTAAAGGCGCGATCACCATCGCAACCCGTGAGAAGCTGGACAACCTGGTCTTCGTAATCAACTGTAACCTGCAGCGCCTTGACGGTCCGGTTACCGGTAATGGCAAGATCATTAACGAACTGGAAGGCATCTTTGGCGGTGCCGGCTGGAACGTTATCAAGGTTATCTGGGGCGGTCGCTGGGATGAGCTGCTGCGTAAAGATACCAGCGGTAAACTGATCCAACTGATGGAAGAAACCGTTGACGGCGATTACCAGACCTTCAAATCCAAAGACGGCGCTTACGTGCGTGAGCACTTCTTCGGTAAATATCCGGAGACCGCAGCGCTGGTTGCCGACTGGACTGACGAGCAGATCTGGGCCCTGAACCGCGGCGGTCACGATCCGAAGAAAGTCTATGCTGCACTGAAAAAAGCGCAGGAAACCAAAGGCAAAGCTACCGTAATCCTTGCCCATACCATCAAAGGTTACGGCATGGGTGACACCGCCGAAGGTAAAAACATCGCTCACCAGGTTAAGAAAATGAACATGGACGGCGTACGCTACGTCCGCGATCGTTTCAATGTGCCGGTTGCCGATGCTGATATCGAAAAACTGCCGTATGTAACCTTCCCGGAAGGTTCCGAAGAGCACACTTATCTGCACGCCCAGCGTCAGAAACTGCACGGCTATCTGCCGAGCCGTCAGACCCACTTCACTGAGAAGCTGGAGCTGCCGACCCTGGAAGATTTCCGTCCGCTGCTGGAAGAGCAGAACAAAGAGATCTCGACCACTATCGCGTTCGTACGTGCCCTGAACGTGATGCTGAAGAACAAATCCATCAAAGACCGCCTCGTGCCGATCATCGCCGATGAAGCGCGTACCTTTGGTATGGAAGGTCTGTTCCGTCAGATTGGTATCTACAGCCCGAACGGCCAGCAGTACACTCCGCAGGACCGTGAGCAGGTTGCTTACTACAAAGAAGACGAAAAAGGCCAGATTCTGCAGGAAGGTATCAACGAACTGGGTGCCGGCGCCTCCTGGCTGGCTGCTGCGACTTCTTACAGCACCAACAACCTGCCGATGATCCCGTTCTACATCTACTACTCCATGTTCGGGTTCCAGCGTATCGGCGATCTGTGCTGGCAGGCTGGCGACCAGCAGGCTCGCGGCTTCCTGATCGGCGGGACTTCCGGTCGTACCACGCTGAACGGCGAAGGTCTGCAGCACGAAGATGGCCACAGCCACATTCAGTCTCTGACTATCCCGAACTGTATCTCTTACGATCCGTCTTACGCGTACGAAGTTGCGGTCATCATGCAGGATGGTCTGGAACGTATGTACGGTGAAGCGCAAGAGAACGTTTACTACTACATCACCACGCTGAACGAAAACTACCATATGCCGGCGATGCCGGAAGGCGCCGAGGAAGGTATCCGTAAAGGTATCTATAAACTCGAAACCGTTGCAGGTAGCAAAGGTAAAGTTCAGCTGCTGGGCTCCGGTTCTATCCTGCGTCACGTGCGTGAAGCAGCGCAGATCCTGGCCAACGACTACGGCGTAGGCTCTGACGTGTACAGCGTTACCTCCTTCACCGAACTGGCGCGCGATGGCCAGGACTGTGAACGCTGGAACATGCTGCACCCGCTGGAAACTCCGCGCGTTCCGTACATTGCTCAGGTGATGAACGACGCTCCGGCAGTTGCGTCTACTGACTATATGAAACTGTTCGCTGAGCAGGTTCGTACTTACGTACCGGCTGATGATTACCGCGTACTGGGTACCGACGGCTTCGGTCGCTCTGACAGCCGTGAAAACCTGCGTCACCACTTCGAAGTTGATGCTTCCTACGTGGTGGTAGCAGCGCTGGGCGAACTGGCTAAACGTGGCGAAATCGATAAGAAAGTGGTTGCGGAAGCCATCACTAAATTCAACATCGATGCAGATAAAGTTAACCCGCGTCTGGCGTAAGAGGTAAAAGAATAATGGCTATCGAAATCAAAGTACCGGACATCGGGGCTGATGAAGTTGAAATCACCGAGATTCTGGTCAAAGTTGGCGACAAAGTTGAAGCTGAACAGTCGCTGATCACCGTAGAAGGCGACAAAGCCTCTATGGAAGTCCCGTCTCCGCAGGCTGGCGTTGTTAAAGAGATTAAAGTCTCCGTCGGCGACAAAACCGAGACCGGTAAACTGATCATGATTTTCGATTCCGCCGATGGTGCAGCAGCCGCTGCACCTGCGCAGGAAGAGAAGAAAGAAGCCGCTCCGGCCGCCGCTGCGCCTGCAGCCGCGAGCGCAAAAGAAGTTCACGTACCGGATATCGGCGGTGATGAAGTTGAAGTCACTGAAATCATGGTTAAAGTGGGCGACACCATCGCCGCTGAACAGTCGCTGATCACCGTAGAAGGCGATAAAGCCTCTATGGAAGTTCCGGCGCCGTTCGCGGGTACCGTGAAAGAGATCAAGATTAACACCGGCGATAAAGTCTCAACCGGCTCCCTGATCATGATCTTCGAAGTAGCGGGCGCAGCGCCTGCCGCAGCTCCGGCAAAAGCGGAAGCCGCTCCGGCTGCTGCTGCACCGGCAGCTTCGGGTTCTAAAGAAGTTCACGTTCCGGATATCGGCGGTGATGAAGTTGAAGTCACTGAAGTGATGGTTAAAGTGGGCGATAAGATTGCCGCTGAACAGTCGCTGATCACCGTAGAAGGCGATAAAGCCTCTATGGAAGTTCCGGCGCCGTTTGCGGGCACCGTGAAAGAGATCAAAATCAGCACCGGCGACAAAGTCTCAACCGGCTCCCTGATTATGGTCTTCGAAGTGGAAGGCGCAGCGCCTGCAGCGGCTCCGGCTAAGCAAGAAGCCGCTGCACCTGCGGCAGCTCCGGCTCAGGCGGCGAAACCTGCTGCAGCTCCTGCTGCTAAAGCGGAAGGCAAATCTGAGTTCGCTGAAAACGACGCGTACGTTCATGCAACGCCGCTGATTCGTCGCCTGGCGCGCGAGTTCGGCGTCAACCTGGCGAAAGTGAAAGGTACGGGTCGCAAAGGCCGTATCCTGCGCGAAGACGTTCAGGCTTACGTGAAAGAAGCGGTTAAACGCGCTGAAGCTGCGCCTGCGGCAACCGGTGGCGGGATCCCGGGCATGCTGCCGTGGCCGAAAGTGGACTTCAGCAAGTTTGGTGAAGTGGAAGAAGTTGAACTGGGCCGCATTCAGAAAATCTCTGGTGCTAACCTGAGCCGTAACTGGGTGATGATCCCGCACGTTACTCACTTCGACAAAACCGATATCACCGATCTGGAAGCGTTCCGTAAACAGCAGAACGCCGAAGCTGAGAAGCGTAAACTGGACGTGAAATTCACTCCGGTTGTCTTCATCATGAAAGCCGTTGCCGCTGCGCTTGAGCAAATGCCGCGCTTCAACAGCTCGCTCTCTGAAGATGGCCAGCGTCTGACGCTGAAGAAATACATCAACATTGGTGTGGCGGTTGATACCCCGAATGGCCTGGTGGTTCCGGTCTTTAAAGATGTGAACAAGAAGAGCGTAACCGAGCTGTCTCGTGAACTGACCGTGATTTCTAAGAAAGCGCGTGATGGTAAGCTGACCGCTGGCGAAATGCAGGGCGGTTGCTTCACTATCTCCAGCATCGGCGGCCTGGGTACCACCCACTTCGCGCCGATCGTTAACGCGCCGGAAGTGGCTATCCTCGGCGTGTCCAAGTCCGCGATGGAGCCGGTGTGGAATGGTAAAGAGTTTGTTCCGCGTCTGATGATGCCGATCTCTCTGTCCTTCGATCACCGCGTGATCGACGGTGCTGATGGTGCGCGCTTTATCACCATCATCAACAATATGCTGAGCGACATTCGCCGCCTGGTGATGTAAGCGAAAAGCCGGCCTGACGGCCGGCTTTTTTCTGGTAATCTCTTCTGCGTTTTGAAGTTACCAGCAATAAAGGACAAAATCGTTTGCCGTTTGTTGTTTCAAAATTGTTAACAATTTTGTAAAATGCTTGCGGATAGAACGTCCCGGTGGACATGGGCGTAAAAACTATAGCGTCAGACCCGCCGGATACAAATTACAGAGGTCATGATGAGTACTGAAATCAAAACTCAGGTCGTGGTACTTGGGGCAGGTCCCGCAGGTTATTCTGCTGCCTTCCGTTGCGCTGATTTAGGTCTGGAAACCGTCATCGTAGAACGTTACAGCACCCTCGGCGGTGTTTGCCTGAACGTCGGCTGTATCCCTTCTAAAGCACTGCTGCACGTTGCAAAAGTTATCGAAGAAGCGAAAGCACTGGCCGAACACGGCATCGTTTTCGGTGAGCCGAAAACCGACATTGACAAGATTCGCACCTGGAAAGAAAAAGTCATCACTCAGCTGACCGGTGGTCTGGCTGGCATGGCCAAAGGTCGTAAAGTGAAGGTGGTTAACGGTCTGGGTAAATTTACCGGCGCTAACACCCTGGAAGTGGAAGGCGAAAACGGCAAAACCGTGATCAACTTCGACAACGCTATCATCGCGGCGGGTTCCCGTCCGATTGAACTGCCGTTCATTCCGCATGAAGATCCGCGCGTATGGGACTCCACCGATGCGCTGGAGCTGAAAACCGTACCAAAACGTCTGCTGGTTATGGGCGGCGGTATCATCGGTCTGGAAATGGGCACCGTATATCACGCGCTGGGTTCAGAGATTGACGTGGTTGAAATGTTCGACCAGGTTATCCCGGCTGCCGATAAAGACGTGGTGAAAGTCTTCACCAAGCGCATCAGCAAGAAATTCAACCTGATGCTGGAAACTAAAGTTACCGCCGTTGAAGCGAAAGAAGACGGTATCTACGTTTCCATGGAAGGCAAAAAAGCCCCGGCGGAAGCGCAGCGTTACGATGCCGTTCTGGTCGCTATCGGCCGCGTGCCGAACGGTAAAAACCTCGATGCCGGTAAAGCAGGCGTTGAAGTTGACGAGCGTGGCTTTATCCGCGTCGACAAACAGCTGCGCACTAACGTGCCGCACATCTTCGCGATCGGCGATATCGTTGGTCAGCCGATGCTGGCGCACAAAGGCGTTCACGAAGGCCACGTTGCCGCAGAAGTTATCGCCGGTATGAAGCACTACTTCGACCCGAAAGTTATCCCGTCTATCGCTTATACCGAACCAGAAGTTGCATGGGTTGGTCTGACAGAGAAAGAAGCGAAAGAGAAAGGCATCAGCTATGAAACCGCCACCTTCCCGTGGGCGGCTTCTGGCCGCGCTATCGCTTCTGACTGCGCTGACGGTATGACCAAACTGATTTTCGACAAAGAATCTCATCGCGTTATCGGCGGGGCGATTGTCGGCACCAACGGCGGCGAGCTGCTGGGTGAAATCGGTCTGGCGATTGAAATGGGCTGTGACGCTGAAGACATCGCGCTGACTATCCATGCTCACCCGACTCTGCACGAGTCCGTTGGCCTGGCTGCGGAAGTCTTTGAAGGTAGCATCACCGACCTGCCGAACGCGAAAGCGAAGAAAAAGTAAGTTTTTCTTTCAGGCAAAATGAAGAAGCGGCTCAGTGAGCCGCTTTTTTTATGCCTGATGTTTAGAACTGTGTCGCTGTTAATAAAATTGCATACCTTATTAATACTTGAAAAATAGTAACTCTGTAAACTTATAGCTAATTAACTATATGTGAGGTGTGTGATGAAAAGATTTTTAACGACGACGCTGTTGGCCGCAACCTTAGTTTCGGGCATGGCCTGCGCAGCTGATGCCGTTATCCCCTGGGCTGATAACAGCGGCGGTACTGAAAGTACGCATATTGCGGCTATGGGCCAGGATTTAAATATGCAGCATCAGCAGATCACGAAGACTCGCGAAGGCGTGTGGGCGGCGAATTCCGGTAGCATAAGCGCTGACGAAGCGGCGCTGAGCAGCACTAAACCGGCTTTTGCGGGCGACCCGTCTCTGATGCCCCATCAGGGCTAACTCATCATGGCGATATGGCCCGGCAGCGTTATCGCGCGCCGGGATTTTTTACTGATCGATGGTCTGCCAGCCATTATCAGGTGAAAACTGAGAAATGGCCTGCGCCTTGTTCGGCGTTTCTTCACCTAAATTAGCCTGATAAACGCGATCATCCTGGTTGACCATAAAGCTCATGATGCCGGTTTTCCCCCATGTCGCGGGCCATGCCAGCAGGGCGACGCCATGATTGCCCCCATCTTTGATAATACGGAAACGATAGCCATGATAGCCCTCACCGGGTTCAACGGGGCTAAAGGCTGGCCCTAACGGGCTGGATGCCTCTCCCGGCGCGACGGGCCAGTAGAGCCCATCTTTCTTGCCGTCGCTGCTGATAATCTTCTGCGCCCAGGCGTGGTTTAATTGATAAAAATCCTGCTGAGCGTCAACGTAAGCGTGCATAGCCTGAATGGCTGACAGTTCATTACGACCAATTGCGCGCGTGAGAATCTCATCTTCAGCCGCGGCCATATCAAAATGCCAGCCATCGTTATCTTTGATGATGGGTATCGGCAGACGCCACTCTGTCCGGCCTACCTCCAGCCAGGCGGTATTTTCCTGCAGAACGATACGGTGGCCAACCTTCCAGTCACGCTGAAAGCGAGCGACGGCGTCAGGGTCGATGCCATCCGGCGGTAAAAATTGCTGCCAGCTATCGCCGAGCAGCTCGTTGAGAGCAGATTCATCATGCCTGCCGATTGCCTCAGCCAGCGCGCTTGCGGCCTCATTAGGGGAGGAAAACTGCTGCTGAGCTAGCGCCATGCCGGGCGCCAGGGCCAGGGCCAGCAGCGTCATTTTTAATAATTTTTTCATTTGCGTATCCTCAGCGATGGCGCAGTTCACGATGCTCGGACAAGTGCTCTCTGACCGCGCTGCGCTGCTCGCTGTTTAAACCTGAGATATGACGGCTCTGCAGGCCGCGTTCCCGCTGCGACTGCCAGTCGGGAGAGCGGATGTCGTTACCGCTGAGGGCATTGACGTGGAGGTCATTTAGCTTCTGCTGGCGTTGTTCGGGCGTTGCGGTCCGCAACTGTTCGCGGCGCTGCTGCTGCCCTGTGGAAGTCTGGATTTGTGTTTTTAGCGCTTCCCGATGTTGCGGTTGTACGGCGCTATGATTAACCGCCTGCGCCTGGTCATAGCCGCGATAGTTATTGCGCTGGGTCAGCAGATGCAGCTGCTGCGATGCGGCCTGACGCTGGGCATCGCGGTAAGGCGCATGTGCGTTCGAGTGACCTGCTGCTGACGCCGGGCCGGTACGCTGCTGCAGCTGAGTCATTGCAGCCTGACGCTGTGCGTTGCGATCGACTGGCTGATGTCGGGTCGCGCTCAGCCCACCGGGAACAGTGGTCTGATGGAATTGCTGCGCAATGTTGTCGTTTGGGTACGGAATATTACCGCGCCAGGTGGGATTATGCTGCCAGCTGGCATGATTCCCCGGCAGGTTTTGCCCGGTGATATGGTTGAAATTATTCACGTTGATATGGATGCTATCGCCGTTGTGCGAGTAGCCGTCGTGATGATCATCATCGTGATGGTGATGATCGTCATCATGATGATGGTCATTGTCATCCCAGTCGATATTGCTGAATAAGGCGTAGGTGGTGGCGACGCCGAGGCTAAAACCAAAACCTTTTACAAAGCTATTGGTGAACTGCTCGCCGGGAGGCGGCGGCAGGTAGACCGGTGGATAGGCCGCGTCAGGCCAGGCGCCATAAACCACCGAGGGATTATAGGCCGGCACATACACGACATTCGGATCGGTGGATTCGATCTTAATAATCACTGGCGCCGGGGCGGAGGAGGTGACGGCACTGCTACTGCGGGAAGCGGTGGTCGTTGACGTTGACGTTGACGTTGCCGGAGCCGCGGAGCTGGTGGCGGTAATGATTTTCTGCTGCGGCGTGGATTTTAACGTTCCGGTTTGCCGGGCAATGGCGCGTAAGCGCTGCACCGAGTCCATTACGTCCTGAGGTTGGGCAAGAAATGCGTTCCCCAGGTTTTCCACCCATGGCGGGTTTTCCCCCATTAACGCCAGCAGAGCGGGGAAGGCGACCAGCGATTTTACGCTGGGATCCCAGGGCTGATTTGCCACCGCCTGTACCGCCGAATCGCCTTTCATCGTCGGATGATCCTGCGACCACTGCACCGCCTGCACGACGTTGCCCGGATAAGTCGAAGCCATTAGCACCTGTGACAGTAGATTGTCGGGATAGAGCGCAATCGGCGCGACCCACTGATCTATCTGCGCGGGAGTTAAGGCGGTAGTCACCGGCTGAGCGGCGGCGGTTGCCTGAGCCGTCTGCGTAACGGCAGGGGGCTCGGCAGCGGTTTGCGGTTCCCGGCTTTTTACATACAGCGTACCCGCGGCGGCGAGTAGCCCGGCGCTGCAAAGCAGGGCGAGCACGTGGGGTTTGAAAGGCAGCGTCATGAGTACTCCCGACACAAAAGTTGGCCCGTTTCGACTGGCTATTGTCGAACGACGGAGAAGTGCCTGAGTATTAAGGAGGGCGCATTTGCGTTTTTGATTTTTGTTGGGATTGTGGTCAGTTATGTGTAACAGAATTAATTTTATCTTCCGCTAAACTGACATAAAACCTGCAATATTCTGCCCTTAACGATTCAGCTAATTTTTAATGTTGCTTTTTTGTAAACAGATTAACACCCCGCCAAAATCCTGCTATGCTGCCGACGCGGTATCGGGCATTTACCCTACAAACTGCTGTCTCACAGGAGCGTGAAGAGAATCGCCTACCGCATTTTACAATGAGAGCGAGGAGAACCGTCGTGCTAGAAGAATACCGTAAGCACGTAGCTGAGCGTGCCGCCGAGGGGATTGTTGCCAAACCCTTAGATGCAACCCAAATGGCCGCGCTGGTAGAACTGCTGAAAAACCCGCCTGCGGGTGAAGAAGAATTCCTGTTAGACCTGTTAATTAACCGCGTACCGCCAGGCGTCGACGAAGCCGCCTATGTTAAAGCCGGATTCCTTGCCGCGATCGCTAAAGGCGAAGCGACCTCCCCACTGGTTACCCCTGAAAAAGCTATCGAACTGCTGGGCACCATGCAGGGCGGTTACAATATTCATCCCCTGATTGACGCGCTCGACGACGCAAAGCTGGCGCCGATTGCCGCCAAAGCGCTGTCCCACACCCTGCTGATGTTTGATAATTTCTACGACGTAGAAGAGAAAGCCAAAGCGGGCAACGCATATGCCAAACAGGTGATGCAATCCTGGGCAGACGCTGAGTGGTTCCTGAGCCGTCCTCAGCTGGCCGATAAAATCACCGTGACCGTTTTTAAAGTGACCGGTGAAACCAATACTGATGACCTGTCTCCGGCTCCTGATGCCTGGTCCCGTCCGGATATCCCGCTGCACGCGCTGGCGATGCTGAAAAACGCCCGTGAAGGTATCGACCCGGATCAGCCTGGCGTCGTTGGCCCGATTAAGCAAATTGAAGCCCTGCAGCAAAAAGGCTTCCCGCTGGCCTACGTTGGTGATGTCGTCGGTACCGGCTCATCGCGTAAATCCGCCACCAACTCGGTGCTGTGGTTTATGGGCGACGATATTCCGAACGTGCCGAACAAACGTGGCGGCGGTCTGGTTCTCGGCGGCAAAATTGCGCCTATCTTCTTCAACACCATGGAAGATGCTGGCGCGCTGCCGATTGAAGTTGACGTAAACCGCCTGAATATGGGCGACGTCATCGACGTTTATCCGTTCAAAGGCGAAGTGCGTAACCACGAAACCGGCGAGCTGCTGGCGAACTTCGAACTGAAAACCGACGTGCTGATCGACGAAGTCCGCGCCGGTGGCCGTATTCCGCTGATTATCGGTCGCGGCCTGACCACCAAAGCGCGTGAAGCGCTGGGTCTGCCGCACAGCGATGTTTTCCGTCAGGCGAAAGATGTAGCGGAAAGCAGCCGCGGATACTCGCTGGCGCAGAAAATGGTTGGCCGCGCCTGCGGCGTTGCCGGCGTCCGTCCGGGCGCTTATTGCGAACCGAAGATGACCTCCGTAGGCTCTCAGGACACCACTGGGCCAATGACCCGTGATGAGCTGAAAGACCTGGCCTGTCTGGGCTTCTCTGCCGACCTGGTGATGCAGTCCTTCTGCCACACCGCTGCGTATCCGAAGCCGGTTGACGTGACAACGCACCATACGCTGCCGGACTTCATTATGAACCGCGGCGGCGTATCGCTGCGTCCGGGCGATGGCGTTATCCACTCCTGGCTGAACCGTATGCTGCTGCCGGATACCGTGGGCACCGGCGGTGACTCGCATACCCGTTTCCCGATTGGTATCTCTTTCCCTGCGGGCTCCGGTCTGGTGGCGTTTGCCGCAGCAACCGGCGTTATGCCGCTGGATATGCCGGAATCAGTACTGGTTCGCTTTAAAGGCAAAATGCAGCCGGGTATCACTCTGCGCGATCTGGTGCATGCGATCCCGCTGTACGCAATCAAACAAGGTCTGCTGACCGTTGAGAAGAAAGGGAAGAAAAACATCTTCTCTGGCCGCATTCTGGAAATTGAAGGTCTGCCGGATCTGAAGGTCGAGCAGGCGTTTGAGCTGACCGATGCCTCCGCCGAGCGTTCTGCTGCCGGCTGTACCATCAAGCTGAACAAAGAGCCGATTGTTGAATATCTGACCTCCAATATCGTCCTGCTGAAGTGGATGATCGCCGAAGGTTACGGCGATCGTCGTACGCTGGAGCGTCGCGTTCAGGGCATGGAAAAATGGCTGGCCGATCCGCAGCTGCTGGAAGGCGATGCGGATGCAGAATATGCGGCGGTGATCGAGATCGATCTGGCCGATATCAAAGAGCCTATCCTCTGCGCGCCGAACGATCCGGACGATGCGCGTCTGCTGTCCGACGTGCAGGGTGAGAAGATCGATGAAGTCTTTATCGGTTCCTGCATGACCAACATTGGCCACTTCCGCGCGGCCGGTAAGCTGCTGGACAGCCACAAAGGCCAACTGCCGACTCGCCTGTGGGTGGCGCCGCCAACCCGTATGGATGCTGCGCAGCTGACTGAAGAAGGCTACTACAGCGTGTTCGGTAAGAGCGGTGCGCGTATTGAAATTCCTGGCTGCTCCCTGTGTATGGGTAACCAGGCGCGCGTTGCCGACGGTGCGACGGTGGTTTCAACCTCAACCCGTAACTTCCCGAACCGTTTAGGTACCGGCGCTAACGTCTTCCTGGCTTCTGCGGAGCTGGCGGCCGTTGCGGCGCTGATTGGTAAGCTACCGACACCGGAAGAGTATCAGACCTACGTTGCTCAGGTGGATAAAACCGCGGCGGATACCTACCGCTACCTGAACTTCGATCAGCTGGGTCAGTATACTGAGAAGGCTGATGGGGTGATTTTCCAGACCGCGGTATAACGCAATAAGTCAGCGTTGTACATAATCCCTTCAATGCCCGGTGAACATTGCATCACCGGGCATTTTTATTTCCAATCCCTCCGTCAGCGACGCTTTTTTTCTCTCTGACTGCTGCGATAATGACGTTATGGGTACAGTGCAGCGGTGACGCACTGCCCTTGCAGAGGAAAAGACTATGGATTACGAATTTCTGCGCGATATTACCGGAGTGGTAAAGGTGCGAATGTCGATGGACCATGAGGCGCTCGGCCACTGGTTCAACGAGGAGGTTAAAGGCAACCTTGCCCTGCTGGATGAAGTAGAGCAGGCTGCGCGTACCATTAAAGGCAGCGAACGTTCCTGGCAACGTGCCGGCCATGAATACACGCTATGGCTGGATGGCGAAGAAGTGATGATCCGCGCTAATCAGCTGGATTTTTCCGGCGATGAGATAGAAGAGGGGATGAGCTACTATGACGAAGAAAGCCTCTCGCTCTGCGGCGTTGAAGATTTTTTGCAGGTCGTTGCTGCCTACCGGGAGTTTATGCAGCAGCGCTAAGTCTGGCGGAGCCTCCGTGCTCCGCCGGGCGTTACACCGCCGGAATATTTCTTGCGTAGTAAATTTCGCGCATCTCTTTCCAGAGCCGATCGGTGATGACCCTGCGCTCTTCTTCCGTTAAATCTTCCGGCCTGGTGTGAAACATGTAGTGCTTAAGGTCGAACTCCTTCAGCAACATCTTGGTATGGAAAATATTTTCCTGATAAACGTTCACGTCCACCATGTCATACAAAGATTTAATATCCTCGGACATGAAGTTTTGAATGGAGTTGATTTCATGATCGATGAAGTGCTTCATACCGTTCACATCACGGGTGAAGCCGCGAACGCGGTAATCGATGGTGACGATATCGGATTCAAGCTGGTGAATCAGATAGTTCAGGGCTTTCAGCGGCGAAATGACTCCGCAGGTTGAGACTTCAATATCGGCGCGGAAGGTGCACAGCCCGCCTTCAGGATGGCTTTCCGGGTAAGTGTGAACGCAAATATGGCTTTTATCGAGATGCGCCACGACGGTTTCCGGTAGCGGGCCCGGGTGTTCCGTCTGATCGATGAGCTGCGGGTCGATCGGCTCTTCGCTGACCAGAATAGTCACGCTGGCGCCCTGAGGTTCATAATCCTGACGGGCAATGTTAAGAATATTGGCGCCGATAATCGAACAGGTCTCCGACAAAATTTCCGTCAGGCGGTTGGCGTTATAGAGTTCATCAATATAGGCGATGTAGCCATCGCGCTCCTCTGCCGTTTTTGCGTAGCAGATATCATAAATGCAAAAACTCAGGCTTTTGGTCAGATTGTTAAAGCCGTGCAGCTTCAATTTTTTCAATTTAGATCACCCCCTTACTTAACGGTGGATAGCGCATCCAGTAAATATTGCGGTAAAGCAAATGCCGCCGCGTGAATTGCCGGGTTGTAATAGCGACACTTCAGGTTTGACTTGTGAAAACGGGCCTGGATGATTTCACTGGAAAGATGGCGCAGGGCTTCATTGTCCGTGGCCCACGCGAAGGTCATGATGCCGCCGTAATAGGTTGGGATCGCCGCCTGATAGAAGCTTACATCACCAAAGTAATGGCTGAGCTTACGATGGCTATCGACGGCTTCATCCTGCTGCAGGAAACTAACGCCGTTCTGAGCAACGAAGATTCCTCCTGGATTGAGGCAGCGTTTGCAGCCTTCGTAAAAGGCGGAAGTGAACAGGCTCTCGCCGGGACCGATAGGATCGGTGCAGTCGGAGATAATGACGTCAAACGTTTGCGCGGTTTGATTAACAAAATTGACGCCATCGTCAATAACCAGCGTAAAGCGCGGGTCATCGTACGCGCCAGCATTATGATTAGGGAGATACTGGCGGCAGAATGAAACTACGCCCGCGTCAATTTCAACCATGGTGATGGTTTCGATGTTGCGATGACGGGAGACTTCGCGCAGCATTGCGCCATCGCCGCCGCCGATGATTAATACATGTTTCGCCTGGCCGTGGGCCATCAAAGGAACATGGGTCATCATTTCATGATAGATAAACTCATCACGTTCGGTGGTTTGTACTACGCCATCCAGCGCCATCACGCGGCCAAAGGCAGCGTTTTCGAATATGATTAAATCCTGATGATCGGTTTTCTCATGATACAGTACGTTATCAACGCTGAAATACTGACCAAAATGGTCGTGCAGCGTTTCATGCCACAGATTGCTATCGGCCACGGGCAGATCCTCCTTTGTTAACACCTGTTACACCCATTAAAAATGAGCGCAACATCATAGCCAACTATAGAAGATGATGCACGGTGGATATTTCAGCAAATGAAGCGTGGGGCATAACCTTTCAAGAAAAGGGAAACACGCCTCCCTGTCAGGAGGCGTGAGGATCAGGGGTTTTTAGCCTGGGGTTGTGCCGCCGTGGCGTCTACGATTCTGACTGAATACACCATGGTCGCTCCGGGCGGGATTTTGGGTGGCCGGCCTTCGCTACCATAGGCGAGTTCAGGAGGGATAACCACCGTAATAGAACCGTGGTTCCCCAGGCGCTTTATTGGCCCGAGGAAGACAGGAGGATAGGATTTTAGGGTCTGAGACCAGACTTTGCCTTCCGCTTCCATGTCGTTAATAACGGTTCCATCGATTAGCGTCTCCTTGATGGTTACGGTGACGGTATCGCTGTCGAGGATCTTACCTTCGCCGGCATAGTCGATACGGCTGTATACCCCATCTTTAAATACCACACCTTTTTGTTTCGCGAATTTTTGTTGGTATTTTTTCCCTTCGTTAACCATCTGCTGTTCTATCTTATGCAGATGCTGAAAGACCTTTTTCGACACATCGAACAGAGCCTTATTGCGCGCTTTCTCGTCGAGGGCGATTTTCCCTGAAAAGGAATCCAGAATGCCCTGCAGAACGGTATCTTTACTGATTTTTATGCCCTGTGAACTGCGGGTGGACAACACTTTTAGCGCCTCCTCGCCCATCGATACGCCGACAGAGTAAGCCTGCTGCTGAGGCTCTCTGGTAAGATCGATAGCCGCCGGGTTTTTACCTGATTTCGTCTCGGCATCAGCAAGCCGGGCCTTTAGCTGGCTTATCTCATCAGCGCTGGCCTGCAGCAGGGCGTTGTTTTCATCTGCCTGCGGGCTGACCGCATTTTCCTGAGGCGCTGACTGCTGCCTGCTGATGGTGAAGGAGTCCAGTTTTGCCGTGAGCGCCCGGTTTTCTACCCCCGTGGCCGCCAGTTTTACCGCCAAATCCTGCTTTTCCGCTACTGCGGCAGCAAGTTTCGCCGCCAGCGCTTGCCGGCCGGTTTCTCCCGCATCCAGTTTTGTTTTGAGTTCCCGCTGTGCGGTTTCTGCGGCGACGAGCTTTGCAGCGAGCGCTTGCTTGTCTGATGCAGCGGCAGCAAGCTTAGAGGCGATATCTTGCTGTTGTTTTTCCTCAGCCGCGAGCTTCTTTAACAGCGTTTGCTTTTCAGCGGCGGCTTCCGTTAGCAGTGATTCAAGCTTTTGTTTCGCTGATTCCGCAGAAGCTAGCTTTTTTTCCTGTAGCAGAATTTTATTTTCCGTGGCATTGAGCTGCCCCAGTTTCTGTTTCATTTCAGCGGCGGCGGAGAGCTCTTTGTCTATTAAGCGTTGTTTTTCTGCTACGGCAACCGTTAATGCTTTCTCAAGCTGGCGAATTTTATCCGTCAGATCTTTTTGATTGTCCTGTACGGCATAAACCGTAGCTGGCTTTGCTGAAAGCTGTTGTCGAAGTTGCCGGATGATTTTATCTTTTTGAGCAATTATTGCAGCCTGGCGTGAAAGTTCAGTGATTTTCTGTTCGTTTTTTTTATTCGTTGTTTGCGTAATAGCGTTTTTTTCTTCAACGGACTTCGCAGGCGCGCGATCTTTCTGAGCCTGCTGCTCTTTAGCGTAATTTAAGAATGCCGGCCCTGACGCGTCACTATTCGAATTTGCCGTAACATGTATCAGCGCCTCTTTTTCCGCGCGAGCGTCGGGTGATGGCGACAGCGCCAGCACAAGCGCTGCTGCCAGCGATATCGAATTGAAGTTAATAGCTATTTTTCCGTTCATGGCTGAACATTTTCACCGCGTTTAACCAGACTATCGATCAGTTCCTTTTCAATATCCGCGCATAGCTTGATTGATTTGAACTGGTACATGGAGTCGATACCCTGTTTAGTTGGCTCTGCAACTTTGCTGCGCACAGAATTATATTGAGATGCGGCGTTGAGCAGGGCGGTGAAATCATTCCCTAATTTAGCTGCCTGCTTTGGATTCACCTCTTTCAGTGACTCCAGCGCTTTACGGCAAGTCTCAATGCGCGCTTGCTCCTCGGCAATTCTCTGCTGTTCAGTTTGCTGTTGATTTAATGTCGCGTCAGGTAAAGGTTTCATTAATCTGGCGGATTGTCGGGATTGTGTTGATTGACAACCTACTAATAAAATGACGGCCAGAGGTGCTATGCGGGTAAATAAGGATATGTTCAAGGTTTCATTCCATTGATAAAAAGGGTCGTTATCGGGCGATAATAATGTGCAAAAAAGGAGATTGCAATAATATGGCTGCTGTTTTTTTTATGGTTTATTAGTATTAATTTTATTAATTAGTTAAACACTTAATGAATTATCGGTGAGGTTTTTGAATTGAGATATGAATTAGTCGTCGCTGTAAAGTGAATTGCTATTACTAATAACGCAATAGCCGTATTTAAACGGCTATTAAACTTGTTAAATCAGAAGCGTGATTATTTCACGTAGGCGAGCAGGCTTAGCGAGTCGCGAGCCAGCGCTTTACATTTTTTGGTGGTAGGAATTTTGATTCCGCTGAGATCCCGATAGCTATCCTCGCCCAGGGCTTTCATATTGAAGCTGTCGTAGTTGCTTAAATCCCACTGGTTCTGCTGAGCAAAGAACACCAGAGCGCGACGAATCTGCGTGTTAGGCAGATTTTGATAACCGCAATCGTTCTTCAGAAAGACGAATACCGCCGTCAAATCAGCCATATCTTCCGCTTCGGACTCGCTTAATGCATAGCTATTGGCGGAGAGAGTAAGCAGGCTGCCAAGCACTATTGTTCTGAAAAGCGTCTTCATTTTTTCTACCATTGAATCACTGACAAACAAAGTTAGCATACTTCTTTACACTACGCTGAGCTTTATTCTTACTCTTCCGCTTGACCTTCCCGTTGGTGGAGGGTTTAAGCTCATTTATTCACCTGCAGAATAAAAGGATGTGAAAAATGCAACGTCGTGAATTTCTTAAATTAACCGCTGCGGTCAGCGTAGCCAGCGCATTGCCGCTCTGGAGCCGCGCGGTTTTGGCTGCCGGTCGTCCCTCTTTGCCCGTGCCGGAACTGCTGATGGCTGACGCGCGCAATCGCATCTCCTTAATCATTCAGGCCGGAAAAACGCAGTTCGGCTCTCACCTGGCGACGACCTGGGGCTACAACGGTAGCCTGCTGGGGCCGGCCCTGCAGCTTAAGCAAGGCGAGGCGGCAACCATCGATATTCATAATCGTCTGGCGGAGGAGACTACCGTGCACTGGCACGGTCTGGAGGTTTCCGGCGTCGTTGACGGTGGCCCTCAGGGGGTGATTCCCGCAGGAGGTTCCCGTACCGTGACGTTTACGCCAACGCAGCGGGCGGCGACCTGTTGGTTCCACCCTCATCAACACGGTAAAACCGGCAGACAGGTGGCGATGGGGCTGGCCGGTCTGGTGCTCATTTCTGATGCAGAAAGTGAAAAGCTGCTCTTGCCAAAGCAGTGGGGAATCGATGATGTGCCGGTGATCGTGCAGGATAAGAAATTCACCCCGGAAGGCCAGATTGACTACCAGCTCGATATCATGAGCGCCGCCGTTGGCTGGTTTGGCGATACGCTGCTGACCAACGGCGCGCTTTATCCGGAGCATGCCGCTCCTCGCGGCTGGCTGCGTTTGCGTCTGCTTAACGGCTGCAACGCGCGTTCTTTAAATTTCTCTACCAGCGATAAGCGGCCCATGTACGTCGTGGCAAGCGATGGCGGTCTGCTTGCTGAGCCGGTAAAAGTTAACGAGCTGCCGGTGCTGATGGGGGAACGGTTTGAAGTGCTGGTGGATACGACGGACGGTAAACCCTTTGATCTGATAACGCTGCCGGTGAGTCAGATGGGTATGGCTATTACGCCATTCGATAAACCGCAGCCAGTATTACGCGTTCAGCCGCTGACGATTCCGGCTTCCGGTAAGCTGCCGGATGTCCTTGCCGCCATGCCAGCGCTACCTTCCTTACAAGGGCTAACCCAGCGTACGCTGCAGCTCTCTATGGATCCGATGCTTGATATGATGGGCATGCAGGCGCTGATGCAAAAATACGGCGATCAGGCGATGTCCGGAATGGACCACGGCGCGATGATGAACCATGGCGAGATGGGGAATATGAACACTATGAACCACGGCGACATGGAACATATGAATCATGGCGGCATGACGCAGATGAAGCACGGTAATAAGGATTTTGATTTCCATAACGCTAACCGCATCAACGGGAAAGCATTTGATATGAATGTCCCCATATTTGCGGCGGCGAAAGGGCAGTATGAGCGGTGGGTGATTTCCGGTAAGGGCGACATGATGCTGCATCCGTTTCATATCCACGGTACCCAGTTCCGTATTTTATCTGAAAACGGCAAGGCGCCTGCAGCGCATCGCAGCGGCTGGAAAGACACCGTTCGGGTGGAAGGCGCAGTGAGTGAAGTACTGGTGAAATTTGACCATGATGCCCCGAAGGAGTTTGCCTATATGGCGCACTGCCATCTGCTGGAACATGAAGATACGGGAATGATGTTGGCCTTTACGACTGCCTGAGGACGTTTCCTGCTCGTTCGCCCTGCGCGGCGGGCGGGCACTTTTCTTAAAGTCCTTACCGAGGGTGTTGATTTATAAAATCACGCATATACTGTCGCGATTGCTTAATAATCAACGAGGTTGAAATGGATATTTACCGCAAAGTGATTGCCGCATCGCTGGCGCTATTTGTTACGCTTTCCGCACATGCCGGGATGACGATGGAACGTAAGGACATACCCGATTTAAAGCTTAGTGTTGAAATCCCCGAGGGGCTGACGCCAATGTCTGAAGAGATGGCAAAGCTCAAATACCCTTCCGAAAACCGTCCACAGGTCATTTATGGCGATGAGAAAGGCAAAGCATCGCTGGGGGTTACCGCAGGGCGCAATCCGTTACCAGCGGAGAAGCTCGATGCATTTAAAGAGATGATGCTTAAGATGCTGGAGAGTTTAAAACCGCAGGCCGAGGCCGTTACCGTTGATGGTCATAAGGGGTGGTTACTCACCTTCTATTCGCAGGCTGCGGATATTGAAATTCTCAATATGATGTTAATCACATCGCAGGATAATAAGGCGGTGCAGATGACGTTTAATATGACCAAAGATTTAGTTGAACAGTATCAGGAAGCGGCAAAAGCCTCTTTGCTTTCCCTGCAGTTCGCGAAGTAACTCTGGTCTCGACTGAAAAAAACGCCCGTAAAGGGCGTTTTTTTATTTCCTGTCTCTAAGACAAGGGAAGGGCCTCAGAAGGCAAAGCGGAATTACTTCGCGTCGTCCGGCAGAGCGTAAGCGACGATATAGTCGCCCATCTTCGTGCCAAACGAACCGTGACCGCCCGCAGAGATGACAACGTACTGCTTGCCATTCACTTCATAGGTCATCGGCGTCGCCTGGCCGCCCGCCGGCAGACGGGCCTGCCATAATTTTTCACCGTTGCTCATATTGTACGCGCGCAGGTAGTTATCTGCGGTCGCGCCGATAAACAGCACATTGCCTGCCGTAGAAATAGGGCCGCCCAGCATCGGCATACCCATGGTGAACGGAAGTTTAATCGGCATCGGGAACGGCAGGCTATCCTGCGGGGTACCGATACGTTTTTTCCACACCACTTCGTTGGTTTTTAAATCCAGCGCGGAGATATAGCCCCAGGCCGGCTGTTTGCAAGGCAGACCAAACGGTGACAGGAACGGGTTTAGCGTAACGCCGTAGGGAACGCCGTACTGTGGCTGAATACCTGCTTCAGTACCGGAACCTTTGGCGTCTTTCGGCTGCTCCATCGGGTTGCCGGGGCCGCGCGGGATCAGTTTTGACACAAACGGCAGCGCCATTGGGTTAGCAATCGCCACCTGGCGGTTCGGATCGACGGAGATACCGCCCCATTCGAACATCCCCAGATTACCCGGGAACACCAGAGTTCCTTGTTCTGACGGCGGGGTGAAGATGCCTTCATAGCGCAGCTGATGGAAGATAACCCGGCACACCAGCTGGTCAAACATGGTGGCGCCCCACATATCCGCGCCGCTCAGGTCTTTTTTCGGGCGGAAGCTCAGATCGGAGAACGGCTGAGTTTTTGAGACGTAGTCACCTTTCGCCGCCCCTTGCGGAACCGGTTTTTCCGGTGCCGGGACAACCAGCTCACCGTTACGGCGATCGAGGACAAAAATATTACCGGTTTTTGCCGGAGCGTAAATTACCGGTACGGTTTTACCGTTGACGTCGATGTCCGCCAGCGTCGGCTGCGACGGCATATCCATATCCCACAGATCGTGGTGCACGGTCTGGTAGCTCCACGCCAGTTTACCGGTGGTGGCGTTTAGCGCCACGATGGAGCTGGCATAGCGTTCCTGTTCTGGCGTACGGTTGCCGCCCCAGATATCCGGGGTGGTCACGCCCATAGGCAGGTAGACCAAATCCAGCTTCGCATCATAGGCGGCTGGCGCCCAGGAGTTAGGTGAATTCAGTGTGAAATGATGTTCATCACTCGGAATCGCGTTGGGATCTTTCGCACCCGGATCAAAGGCCCACAGCAGCTTACCGGTATTCACATCAAAGCCGCGGATAACGCCAGAAGGCTCGCGGGTCGAGAAGTTATCGGTCACGGCGCCGGCGATAACGATCGTTTTATCAGTAATAATCGGCGGTGAAGTCGGTTCATACATACCCGGCGTAGTGACAGGCATGTTGGTTTGCAGATTGAGAATGCCTTTATTAGCAAAGGATTCACACAGCTTACCGGTTTCGGCATTGATGGCGAACAGGCGGCCATCGTTGACCGGTAGAATAATACGGCGCGGGCAGTCGGCAACCACATCTGCCGGCGCATTGTCCGCTCTGGCTTCATGATATGAAACGCCGCGGCAGGTCACGTGCTGGAAAGAGGGATCGGCGTTGAGCTGCGGATCGAAATGCCATTTTTCTTTACCGGTGGCCGCATTAAGCGCGAACAGGCGCTGGTGGGCAGTACACAGATAGAGCGTGTCGCCCACTTTAATCGGCGTAACTTCGTTGGTAATTTCGCCCGGATCGTTAGGCTGCTTGAGATCGCCCGTACGGAAGACCCAGGCTTCTTTCAGATTCTTCACGTTATCGGCGTTGATCTGCTTCAGCGGCGAGTAACGCTGTCCTTCCTGATTACGGCCATACGCTGACCAGTCGCCATCGGCAACGTCGGAAATAGGCGCTGCTGGCGTTGCATCCGCTCTCAGCGTACCGTTGACTTCCTGCGGGTCGTTGAAGCCGGCCCAGGTGAGAATGCCGCCGCTAATCAGCAGGGCGACGACCAGCCCGGCAACGGCGCCAGCGGAAGGAGTCGGCAGGCGACGCCAGACAAAAGGAAGAATCAGCCAGATGCCGAAGAAGACCAGAATGTCGCTGCGTGGGGTCAGCGCCCAGAAGTCAAAGCCAACCTCCCAGACGCCCCAAATCATCGTGGCAAGCAGCAGCGCGGCGTAGAGCCAAAGCGCAGAGCGCTTACCGCGGAACAGGAGGACGGTGACGCCCAGCATCACCAGACCTGCGATAGGGTAGTACCAGGAGCCGCCGAGGGCGACCAGCCAGGCTCCGCCCGCTAAAAGATAGAGGCCACAGAACGCTGCAAAAAGAGCCGTCAGCGTCACGAGTAGCCGTGATTGTTGAGATTTTGTTTCTGCCATAGAAAGACACTCGTTTGATTGTTAATTTTTTACCTGCAATTAATTATAGGATTTAACAAGTGTGATCGGAATCACAAAATGGGCTTTATTAATCACTGCATCGCATATTTCTTTTTGCTGGTATACTGCGTGGCTTGCCGGTCAACGTCGGTGCAATCGCAGCGGCATTGATGATTTACATTAAGAATCAAATGGTTAGTTTTATGAAACATACTGTAGAAGTGATGATCCCGGAAACTGAGATCAAAGCCCGTATTGCTGAGCTCGGTCGTCAAATTAATGAACATTACCAGGATAGCGGCAGCGAAATGGTGCTGGTGGGGCTATTACGCGGTTCATTTATGTTTATGGCCGACCTGTGCCGTGAAGTTCAGGTACCCCATGAAGTCGATTTTATGACCGCATCCAGCTACGGCAGCGGCATGTCCACCACCCGCGACGTCAAAATCCTCAAAGATCTGGATGAAGACATCCGCGGTAAAGATGTGCTGATCGTGGAAGACATCATTGACTCCGGCAACACGCTGTCAAAAGTGCGTGAAATTCTTAGCCTGCGTGAACCTAAATCCCTGGCGATTTGTACCCTGCTCGATAAGCCAAGCCGCCGTGAAGTTAACGTGCCGGTAGAGTTCGTCGGTTTTGCGATCCCGGATGAATTCGTCGTGGGCTACGGCATTGACTATGCTCAGCGCTACCGTCACCTGCCCTATATCGGCAAAGTGACCCTGCTCGACGAATAAAGCGGATTATCTATCCCGGCGGCCCGGGATAATAATTAAGAGGAGCGCGTGAATTACTTGTGATTGACGTGCTTGCTTTTAAGGTTGGAAATACCCTGACGATAGCGCTGTTCCAGCGTTTCGCGGCTGACGGCGGTCACGTCAAGATCGCGTAACATGCCGTCGTGAATGCCGTAGGCCCAGCCGTGGATGGTCACTTTCTGTCCGCGCTTCCACGCCGACTGCATAATCGTTGAGTGACCCAGGTTGTAAACCTGCTCCATCACATTCAATTCACACAGCGTATCAAGGCGACGCTCTTCGGGCATCTCACCCAGTAATGAGCTGTGCTTAAACCAGATATCGCGGATATGCAGCAGCCAGTTGTCGATCAGGCCAAGCTCGGTATTTTCAATTGCCGCCTGCACGCCGCCGCAGCCGTAGTGGCCGCAGATGATGATGTGCTCGACTTCCAGTACATCAACCGCGTACTGCACCACGGAAAGACAGTTCAGGTCGGTATGAATCACCAGGTTTGCAACGTTACGGTGTACAAACAGCTCGCCGGGTTCCAGGCCGGTCAAACGTTCGGCGGGGACGCGGCTATCGGAACATCCAATCCACAGAAAGCGCGGTTTCTGCGCCTGTGCCAGCTTCTCAAAGAAACCGGGGTCTTCCTCCACCAGCATTTTTGACCATAGTGCATTGTTGCTGATGAGTGTATCTATATCGTTCATGGATGTTTACGGGCCTGTAACCAAGTAAGTGCGTTGCGCTAATATAGGGTAACCTCACATTTTTTAAAACAACCCATCGCGTGTCGCGACACGAGAAGAGACCTTTAATGACCATTGCTCTGGAACTAAAACAGCTCAAGAAAACCTACCCCGGTGGAGTTCAGGCGCTGCGCGGAATCGATCTGCAGGTCGAAGCGGGCGATTTTTACGCGCTCCTGGGGCCTAACGGCGCGGGGAAATCGACCACTATCGGCATCATCAGTTCGCTGGTAAATAAAACCTCCGGCGAGGTGAATGTTTTTGGCTACGATCTGCAAAAGGATGTGGTGAACGCCAAACGCCAGCTCGGTCTGGTGCCGCAGGAGTTCAACTTCAACCCGTTTGAAACCGTGCAGCAGATTGTGGTCAACCAGGCGGGCTACTATGGCGTTGAGCGCAAAGAAGCGATTGTCCGCAGTGAAAAGTACCTCAAACAGCTCGACCTATGGGAAAAGCGCAACGAGCGCGCGCGGATGCTCTCCGGCGGCATGAAGCGCCGCCTGATGATCGCCCGCGCGTTGATGCATGAACCGAAGCTGCTGATCCTCGATGAGCCCACGGCGGGAGTGGATATTGAGCTTCGTCGCTCGATGTGGGGATTTTTGAAAGATCTCAACGATAAAGGCACGACGATTATCCTGACCACCCACTATCTGGAAGAGGCCGAAATGCTGTGCCGCAATATCGGCATTATTCAGCGCGGCGAGCTGGTGGAAAACACATCGATGAAAGCGCTGCTGGCCAAGCTGAAATCAGAAACTTTTATTCTCGACCTGGCTCCCAAAAGCCCGCTGCCGGTGCTGGAAGGCTATCAGTATCGTCTGGTCGATACGTCGACTCTGGAGGTAGAAGTGCTGCGCGAGCAGGGGATTAACAGCGTGTTCACTCAGCTGAGCGCGCAGGGAATACAGGTATTAAGTATGCGTAACAAAGCAAACCGGCTTGAAGAGCTGTTTGTCACGCTGGTGCATGACCGGAAAGGAGAATCAGCATGATGCAGCTTTATTGGGTCGCGCTGAAAAGCATCTGGACCAAAGAGATCCATCGGTTTATGCGTATCTGGGTCCAGACGCTGGTGCCGCCGGTGATAACCATGACCCTCTACTTTGTCATTTTTGGCAATCTGATCGGTTCGCGCATCGGTGAGATGCACGGTTTTACCTATATGCAGTTTATCGTGCCGGGTCTGATCATGATGGCGGTGATCACCAACGCCTATGCCAACGTGGCGTCCTCTTTCTTCAGCGCCAAATTCCAGCGCAATATTGAAGAACTGCTGGTCGCGCCGGTCCCCACGCACGTGGTGATCGCCGGCTATGTGGGCGGCGGAGTTGCCCGCGGTCTGTGCGTCGGGATTCTGGTGACGGCGATTTCGCTATTTTTCGTTCCGTTCCAGGTCCACTCGTGGGTATTTGTCGCTCTGACCCTGATACTGACCGCCGTGCTATTCTCGCTGGCCGGCCTGCTGAACGCGGTGTTTGCTAAAACCTTTGACGATATCAGCCTTATTCCGACCTTCGTGCTGACGCCGTTGACCTACCTTGGCGGGGTTTTTTATTCCCTGACCCTGCTGCCGCCCTTCTGGCAAGGGCTGTCGCATCTCAATCCGATCGTCTATATGATCAGCGGCTTCCGCTACGGCTTCCTCGGAATTAACGATGTTCCGCTGGCGACGACCTTCGGCGTGCTGGTCGTGTTTATCGTCGCGTTTTATCTCCTGTGCTGGTATCTGATCCAGCGCGGACGCGGGCTGCGCAGCTAATTTAACCACCGATGGCGCTTTGCTGCTCACTGAGGCAAAGCGCCAGCCAACAATTTGATTGCCATCACCGATATTCATCACTTGCCTTGCTAAATTGTTTGCCTGCTAAGGAGGTAGGCGATGTTAGGTTGGGTGATTACCTGCCATGATGAACTGGCGCAGGAGATGCTGGATCGTCTGGAGAAAAAGTTTGGGCCGTTGACGCAGTGCCGGGCGGTCAACTACTGGCGCAATCTCAGCAGCAACATGCTGAGCCGTATGATGTGCGATGCGCTACATGAGACGGACAGCGGCGAAGGCGTTATTTTCCTGACCGATAAATCCGGCGCGGCGCCTTATCGCGTGGCGGCGCTGATGAGCCATAAGCACACCCACTGTGAAGTGATTTCCGGGATCGACTATTCATTACTGGAAAGTATGTATTTGCTGCGCCAGAGCCTGAGCAGCGAAGCCTTCCGACACGCCATTGTCAGCGCCGGAGGCCCGGCGGTGAGCAGTCTCTGGCATCAGCAGCAAAAGAATCCACCCTTCCGGCTGCTGCATGAGCCGTACGGGAATTAAGCATTGGTATTGATCGCGCTTTTGTTACAATGACGGCAGTTTTTATCTACCGGTTCGATGCGCATGCTTGCCCGAATGTTTGTTTTACTCCTTCTGCTTACGGCGTGCAGCGCTTCCGCCAGCCTGTTAAGCCAGCAGGGCACCCCCGCGCGCTATATGCAAACGACCGAAGATGCGGATATCTGGGCGCAGGTTGGCAGCCAGGTAGTGAGCGTCGGCAACGTACGGGCAGGGCAAATACTGGCGGTAGTGCCGACCGCAGCCGATTACTACGAGTTTAATTTTGGCTTTGCGACCGGCTTTATCGATAAAGGCCACCTTGGGCCGGTGCAGGGCAAGCAGCGGGTTGAGGATAGCCTCGGCGACCTGCATAAGCCTCTGAGCAACCAGAATCTCATTACCTGGAAAGATACGCCCGTCTATGATGGCCCCTCTGCTGGCAGCGCGCCGTTCGGCACCTTGGCGAATAATTTGCGCTATCCGATTATCAGCAAGCTCCGGGATCGGTTGAATCAAACCTGGTTTCAGATACGCATCGGTAACCGCCTGGCGTGGGTGAGCAGTCTGGATGCGCAGGAAGATAACGGCATCCCCATACTCACTTATCACCATATTCTGCGTGACGAAGAAAACACCCGGTTTCGTCATACCTCGACCACGACTTCCGTTCGCGCCTTCAGCAACCAGATGACCTGGCTACGCGACCAGGGCTATGCCACGCTGAGCATGTATCAACTGGAAGGTTATCTGCGTAATAAAGTGAATCTTCCGGCGCGTTCGGTGGTGATCACTTTTGACGATGGTCTGAAATCGGTCAACCGCTATGCGTACCCGATTCTTAAGCAATATGGCTTTCACGCTACGGCTTTTATTATTTCATCGCGCATCAAGCGCCATCCGCAGAAATGGGCGCCGAACTCGCTGCAGTTTATGAGCATTTCCGAGTTAAAACAGATTCAGGATGTCTTCGACGTGCAGTCGCATACCCATTTCCTGCATCGGGTTGATGCCCGGCGTCATCCGATTCTGCTCAGCCGCAGCTATCACAATATTCTGTTTGATTTTGAACACTCGCGGCGGGCGCTGGCGCAGTTTAATCCCCACGTGCTGTATCTTTCTTATCCGTTTGGCGGCTATAACGCTAAGGCGGTTCAGGCGGCGAACGACGCCGGTTTTCATCTGGCGGTGACTACCGTGAGAGGTAAGGTAAAGCCGGGCGACAATCCGTTCTTATTGAAAAGGCTATATATTCTCAGAACGGATTCGCTGGAGACGATGTCGCGGCTGATTAGCAATCAGCCGCAGGGGTAATCTCAGTCATAGGTCATGTTAAAAACGGCAGTTGCTTTAAATTGACCAACAACAAGCGGGTTACCATCTCTTTCCATACGGGCGATAAAGTTGAAAGTTTTGCTGCCTGGAATGGTGTTGTCGCTTACCACGTAATTAGAATTGGCGTTGTTGGGAATAAGTTGAGTCGTTTTATTGTAAAGAATTTTTATGCCAATACCGGTAGCCGCGTTTGTATTCAGGGTATTACCCAGCAGATCCGCTCCACTTCCCGTTGTCTTGAGGGTGGTCATTTTTGTCGTGAATTTTGCCACGCTGGTACAGTCGCTGACATCAATGTTAAAAGGCACATCTTTAGTGGTATTGCCATTTTTTAAGTCTGATATGAAATAATCCCCCATGGCAACATTAGTACCTCCGTCGCCAAGCGCCATCACACTGCAGGTTGGTAAAACCAGAGGAATGGAGAAGGTATCTTCCGTGACATAAAAGGCATAAGGCTGATTGTTGCTATCCGAGGGAACGCCGAGACTCGCCCAGCCTAGTAAGCCCGCCTGGGGTTTTAAATAGGTTAATTTTTGCGGATTGCCATTAAATGACTCTTTTAGGTAGACGTAAATTGTAGCTTTAAATGTTTTTTCATCCCAGTTATCTTCATACCCATCGTTATAAGAAATTATTTGAAAGTCTTGTGTGTTTTGCGCAAACATGTTTCCGGAGCCGGTAGTTGTATTTATTCGCACCTGGTACTCAATGCCTGGAATATTAGTGAGAAAAGAGGCAAAATTATACAGTCCCTGTCCTGTTATATTTGGCGAGGTTTTAGCCCACAAGTCTTCGCCATCATTACCTGCGCTACAATCTCCTGTAATTGTCGGGGTTAGCTTTGTGTCAAATTGGGCGATCATATGAGATTGGCCACTGGTTGGCGTGGGTAGCCTGATTTCTTTATAACTTCCGTTAACCAGCGTTGTGCTACCACCTTTGCCGCTGTTAAAACGGCACTCTATAGCCGCCTGGGCGGGCTGGCTACAGAATAAGATGCATAAAGCTATTACTGTAGTGAGGGTGGATATACATAGGGTTCCTGGCTTTGTTTTTTTCAGCATTTTGTCTACATCCTGTAGCATATTAATTGTATATCGCATCCACTAAAACGTGGCTGGTCACTTTTCCAGCGCTTACCGTACCGGTGCTCTGATAGCGGGCATAAAAATCGTAGCTGGTTAAATAGCTTTCCGCTTTTGAGACATCGAAAGCGACAGCGGAGCTGCCGTCGCTATTCACAACGTTACGGTTATCGCGGGAAGAAAAAATAACAATTCCCACGTTTTCCGCTCCGCCTGCCGTCGCCGGTGTTTCATTAATAAATACCTGCTGGCTTTCCGCAGGCCAGATCCCGTTTTGCGGTTGGAAACTAAAGGTCATGGTATTGACCGTCGCGCCATCGCCTGAGCAGCTTTCAACATTTACGCTAAATAGCGTACCGCTGGCGGCGTCGTCAGGCTGCAAACGAGGGGTGCCGTCGTTGTTATAAAACCAACTGCGGGAAACAATGGGTAAATGCACTGTCCCATTATCGGAAAGTGAAATCTGGCAGGTATTCTCCACAATATTGGCCTGCAGAGTGACGTCCAGTCCTTCGTTATTTCCATCAGCAAAACAAGAAGCTATGCACAGACCGCCAGTCATTCCCATAGCCAACAATGCCTTCCCTATTGGGGCAATAATACGGATACAGAATGACATAGCGGTTCTGTTCCTCTTACTTACTGATAGGTGATAACAAACGTCACAGGCGAGCTGACGCTACCCGCTGTCACGTTGGCGATTTTTCTGTCTTTTGCGATAACGATGCGTGAAGAAAAATCGACGTTGAGCGAACTGCCGCTGATGGCGAGCGTTTGCGAAGGTTTGGTATTGCAGCTCAGTAACGTTCCGGTTCCTGATTCTCCTTGCCACACTTCAAAACCCGTAGAGTTGCCTCCGGCAAACGAGTCGCCGTTAGAACTGGGGCCCGAGCAGCCGCCGCCGCTTCCGGGAATAACCTGATATTTAGCAGACTTTACGCCTGCACAATCGGTGAAGGCCACTTTGAACGGTTCGCTGCGACTTTGTTTGACCAGGTCAGATTTAAAGACATCGCCGAAATCGAGCGTACTTACGGGCTGACCGCTGGCGTTCTGGATCTGCGCCGTACAGGTACCGGCTTCAATAGTGGATGTAAAAGTAGCCGAAACGCTACTGGTTCCGGTTATCGCGGCGAAAGAGGGCGCAGAAAAGAGTAATGTGACGATAGCACCGCCCAGAAAAGAGATTTTTTTCATCAAGAGGTTCCTTTTCTGATGATTATTCATAGGTGAAATTGAAAGTAGCCAGCGCGCTAAAAGTCCCCGTAGCGCCCTGGCCTGCTTGCGTTTCAACCAGCGTCGCGACTAGCGGCACTTCTTTATTTTTTATCTCCTGGCTGGTCCATATCAGACGCCCATCGTCCGCACCGGCATTAATAATGAAAGGCGCATCGGTTGCTGACGCTCTGGCGATGGCGATCCCAAGAGAGTCAGCGGCATCCGCCGTTGTCGCGCCATTTATTATCACGGTATCTTTGTACCCTGATTTCGTCCCGCTGATGGTGGTTTTTAGCGATTGCAGGCTTTCGGGGCATTCGGTGATTTTCAACTTAAAGGTTGCCTGCGCTGCGCTGTCGCCGCTGATGATTTTATCCAGGCTCACAACGCCATTCGTACCGATAGGGATGGTGTTATTTTTGCCATCACCGCTGCCGCCCTCAATGGCCATATCGCAGGTAGTTTCGCGCAGGTTGGCGGTAAAGGTGACATCCAGCGAGGCTGCCTGCCCCGGTATCGCAGTGGCGAACAAAATGCCGCTACAGCCCACCAGATAAAGTTGTTTCAGACTCATTATCTTCATTCTATTCCCTGTAAAAATAATGCCATTACATCTGGCAACGTTGGTTATTTAGCAGACGGGTAAGGCCTATTTTCTTATCCTCCCCACCGTCAGAGAGCCGGTAGTTCACGGTGCAACGGTTCCCGCTTCCGCTTCCCCAGATAACCCGCAGCTTTCCGCTCTCGGTGACGCCGCGGATATAGGCCATTCCCGCCTGTCCGACGGTACCGATAGATTTGCCCCGTTCATTTTGCACATCCGCGCCGAGCGGGATAAATCCGTTGTCGGAACGCTGTAGTTCAAGTAACAGCGAGCGCCCTTCATCGGTCTCAAAATCGACCCGAACAACGGCACCGCTGCGGGGAACAACGACCGTGCTGGTGTTTTTTACCTCCACATCCTCTTCCATGGTGTCGATATTGAGGCCGACGTTGTTCTCACGGTAAGCCGATAAATAGGGCTGGATGGCGTATCCCGAACCGTTGATTTGCCCGTCTCCATTGGTTAAACGAGCGCCTTTGGCTCCCGCAGCGTGCACCAGCGCCAGGGTATCGGTATCGCCGATGCTGTTGGGGGCCAGAGTCAGGCCGCCGGAATGCAGCAGCATGCCGCCGCTGTAGCTCATGGAGTACTGGCGGCTGGCATCATCGGAAGCTGAAGCCGACAGGCTTAAGGGCCCCCACGGGCTGCTGTAGCTGCCGTAACCGCCAACCTGGTTGATTGACGAGCCATCTGACCGGCTGGCGCTGGTGTTAAGGCTGTAGCTGAAGCGATAGTCGTCGGTATTGCCGTTGGCGCTGGTAGAGAAATTATTGTTCGACTTCAGATCGCTGTTGACGCTCATATTGACGGTAGAAAAACCGAGCGGCCGCTTATTGCGCCCCAGCAGGTTTTCCAGCGGAATGCTCAGGTTGAGATAGACGCTGTCGTCCTTATCGCCATATTCGTTATAGGAACGCTGGACTGAAATGCTATAGCTGGCCCATGAAAATGAGTCGTTATAGCCAACCGAGTACTGAGAGGTCGAGGAGGATTTATTCCAGTAATCTTCCCAGCTGCCGCTGACATACAGGTTGCCGTTACTGTTGCTCCAGAGAGAGACCGGCTGACTAATGTTGACCTGGAACTGGTTTTTCATCCGTTGAAAACGGGAAAATTCTTGCGGCGTATCGTCGTTGTTGTGCCTGAGGTTGTCATTTAACGTGGCCGCATCCCGTAACGACATATAGTTTTCAGTGGAAAACCGGTAGGCAGCAATATTGAATGAGGTGCGGGATTCTTCAATCAGTTTGCTCCAGGTCACGCGATAGCTTTGGCCCGTCAGAGTATCCAGGTCATCAATAGCGGTTGTGGAGTGTGTAATGTCAAATGCGAATGCGCCGATCGGCGTATTGGTGGCGATACCCACTAACCCGGCGTAATAGCCGACATCCATATACTGCACGCCGACATAGCCAGTGAAGGTGTTGTTCAGACCGTAATAACCGGTGGCGTAACCCAGCCCTGGTTTCTCTTTTAAACTCTTGTCGCGCAGTTCGCCGGCGCCGATGTCCCAGCGACCATAGCCCGGGCGCAGCATTTGCGTAACCGAAGAGTAGGGCACCGAGAAGACGCGCACGCTACCATCGGCCTCTTCAATCGATACGTTCAGGTCGCTACCATAGCCGGTGGTGCTAAGATCGGTAATGGCAAATGGACCTGGCGGCACGGTAGTTTCATAGATTTTATTGCCGCTTTGCTTAATCACAACCTTCGCATTGCTCTTTGCCACGCCGCGAATCTCAGGCGCGTAAGTGGAAGCGCCGCCGGGCAGCATGCGATCGTCGTTGTAAAAGCGCACGCCCCGCAGGCTAAATGAATCGAAGCCATCGCCGCGGGTATAGGAATCTCCCACCAGAAACTGTGAGCGCAATGAGGTGATATCACGCTGCAGATAGATATCCTGGCTTGCGTAATCGCTGCCGCTGTCCTGATCCCAGTTGGCGTTTCCCCTGGCGCGCAGGTGCCAGGCACCGATGTTGACCCCGTACTTCAGTCCGGCATAAACCGAATCCGAACCGCTGCCATCGCTTTCAGAGTGCCAGGCGTTAAGATCGTAAGAGACCATTGCAGCGGTAATTCCGTCCTGCCAGAGCGAGGGATCGACGTAGCCATCAGGGCGTTTAAGGACATAGATTTGCGGCATGGAGATCGCCAGCTCCTGGGTGCCAATATCATAATTCCATGAGGATTGCGGATACTGTTGTGCAATATCGATGCAGGCGGCGGATTCGAGATCCAGTCCTTCTGTGTTAACGCCTGTTTGCGCCAGCAGCTTACTGGTAAAACAGGGCGTAGCCCGGGGTGTACCATTATCGTTAAAGGTAAAATCCACCAGCATCTTTGGCTTGCTGTTTAGCAAGATTTGCGTTTTATAGGTGCCCGGCGGTACCGGGTTACCTTTAGAAAAGCGGCTGACGTCAATATTGTCGCCGGTACTAAATAAAAACTGATCGTTAAATTCAATGTCATCTGCTGGAACTGAAGGAGCTTCTTCCGCCATTACTGAGGACTGGAGTGCAATATAGATAGTGGTACACAATAATGATCGACGAAAAAACATGCGTTCCCTATTTCTTTGTAAAGGCTGAGATCCTTCAGCGGTGACAATTAATTGATGGCGGCCTGATGTTTTTCGGTACCGCCAAAATCATTGATCGCGGTGTATTCAATTTTTCCGCCTCGCAGCGCTGGCGCATTTTTTATCGGAATGGTTTCATTCGAGAGCGGTGGAATAGTGTGGGAATCGACCTCTATTTTTTTACCGTTGACGGTAATGGTCGCCTTAGCCATTGATACATAATAAGGGCTGCTATTATTGGCAATGAGCGCGGTGCCTTGCTGAGACCATTTAAGATTACCGGCGGCAATAGCCGGATCTCCCGGCAAACCATTCGGGCGAAAAAACATCTTAATGCGGGTACGAAACGCCAGCTGCAATACGTTTTGGCTGTCTCCGTCTTTCGCTTTTGGCGGGACTTCAAGGACGTTAAACCAGAACAGCGATTCCCGATCCTGCGCCAGAGGCTGCTGAGTCCAGGTAATACGCACGGTTTGCCCCTTCGACGGGTCGATACGTGATACCGGCGGCGTGACGATAAACGGCAGCTTTAGTTCCTGCGGATTAACGGTATCGCGACCGTCATCAAGCCACGACTGAACCAGCAGCGGTTTAGTGCCGCGGTTTTCCATTTTAACGGTCACGTCTTTGGATGATTGCGGGTAGATCACACGGGTGCCGGAAATTACAATATCCGCGCAGGCATTAAATGTACTGAACGCCGCGCTGGCGCACACCAGCGATGTCAGCGTAAGTTGGGTAAAACGATGCATAACAATCTGCTCCCTGCAATGCGCCTGCTTTACGCCGCAGACGCATAATCCATTACGTTACGATTACTCGTAAGACATAGTAAAAGTCGCGTTGCTGGTCACTTTACCTGCGGTGATCTCGTTGGTGCCTTTAACCCAATCGGCGCTTGGAACGTAAGCCACGCGGTAAGCCAGTACGCCTTCGCCGCTGGTCAGGGTAGCGACCTGGGTGTTGTTATTCGGCAGGCCAACCTGAATACGATCGGTATCGGTGGTGCTGTTGTTAAACAGCGCCAGGCTAACGTTATCAGCATGACCGGTAACGCTCGGGTCAGTTTTCAGCGTGCCGTTAGAGAGTTCGGCAAACTGCTGGGAAGTAAAGGTCGCGGATGCTTTGGTCAGCGTGTCCGGGCAGTTGCTCAGGTGCAGTTCAAACTCTTTCGAGCCAACGCCTGCGTCGACGGTGGTGCCTTCGACATCGGCTTTTTTCACCACCGGCATGCTGATGGTGACGTTTCTGGCGTCAACGCCGTTGTTGGTGGTGATGGTGCAAGTGGTGTCGGAAACGGCGCCATCAAACGTAATGAGGCCAACATCGGTGCCCGGCGTGGTTACCGTATCATCAGCAAATGCGGAGGCTGAGCCTAAAGCCAGAATAATTGATGCAGCCGCAATGGTTAACTTATTCATATATATACATCCATATAAAATTAAACTATCCCATAAATTATGGGAGTGGCCTGAATAATTTCAGGGTATAGGGATTCTAATCTTTTAGATGAGGCGTAATACTGAGTCTTTTTACAAAATAATGTAAGAAAACGTCGATTGCTAATTCATGGCGGAATATGGTAAATAAAGACTTTCTTTGCCTGAAATAATATATTTCAGATTGGCTATTTGTATTTTGGGTGGTGAATGATATTGCCTGGGTTAATAATATTGATTTATTTAATGCTATGCATTTGCAAAATAATAGCTCCGGATTACCGGAGCTATAGAAAATATCAGGCAACCTGTACCGGAATGGCTTTTGCCTGGCGCTTCATTTCGTTTTCGCCCTCGAAATAGGCGACTTTCGGCTGCCAGGTGCGGGCTTCTTCGTCAGGCATGGTGACGAAACTGGCGATAATCAAAATATCGCCGACGTTGGCGCAGTGTGCCGCCGCGCCGTTAACGGAGATAATTCGCGACCCGCGCTCTGCGGCGATGGCGTAGGTGGTGAAACGATTACCGTTGGTCACGTTCCAGATATGAATAGCCTCGTTTTCAAGGATGCCGGACGCATCGAGGAAATCCTGATCAATAGCGCAGGAGCCTTCATAGTGCAGGTCGGCCTGCGTGACTTTAACGCGGTGGAGTTTGCCCTGCAGCATATTACGAATCATAACGTCTACCTTTAAAGCTTAACGATAACAAAGCGGACATGACGTCCGCCTTGAGGAAATTCCTGGCAGTATTGCCTGATTTTTAACCCGTGTCTAGCCAGCGAGTGCGACGATCTGATTGTCGATCAAACGCGCTTCGCCGAGCCAGGCCGCCATCAGGATCACCGCTCGCTTACTGGTTTCCGTCAGGTCGAGCAGCGTATCGGCATCGCGGATCTGAATATCATCGGCGCGGAAGCCTTTTTCGTTCAGCTCCTGAGCGGCAATCGCGATAACCTCGTCAAGATTACGTTCGCCGGCCGCCAGTTTCTCCGCCACGCTATTCATCACCTTATGCAGTCCCGGCGCAATTTTGCGCTGCTCAGCGCTGAGATAACCGTTGCGCGAGCTCAGCGCCAGCCCATCTTTAGCGCGCATAATCGGCACGCCGATAATCTCGATGTCATAGCCCATATCGGCCACCATCTTGCGGATGAGCGCCAGCTGCTGGAAATCTTTTTCGCCGAAGCAGGCGACATCCGGCTGTACCAGGTTAAACAGCTTGCTGACGATGGTCGAAACGCCGCGGAAGTGACCAGGACGGCTGGCGCCTTCGAGCATCGTCGACAATCCTGGAACATCGACGTAAGTCTGATTTTCGATGCCGTGCGGATAAATTTCCGCCGCCGCAGGGGCAAAAACTAAATCGACTTTGCGTTTGTTCAGCTTCTCGCAATCGTCCTGCAGGGTTCGCGGATAGCGCGCCAGATCGTCCGGGCGGTCAAACTGCATCGGATTGACGAAAATACTGGCTACCACCACATCCGCACTGGCTTTTGCCGCATCGACCAGCTTCATATGTCCATCGTGCAGGTTGCCCATGGTGGGAACCAGCGCAATGCGCTTGCCTTCCTGACGTAAACGGCGAATATGCTGGCGCAGCAGCGGCAGGGTTTCAATAATCAGCACAACAATACTCCTTAATGGAAACTGTGTTCTTCGCCCGGATATTCACCGGACTCCACTTCGGCAACATATTGCCGTACCGCGGCGCGCATGTCGCCCGCTGTGCTCAGGAAATTTTTGGCAAATTTGGGAATGTGACCACCGGTGATACCAAAGGCGTCATGCATCACGAGGATCTGTCCATCGGTGACGTTGCCCGCGCCGATGCCGATTACCGGGATGGTGAGCGCCTCGGTGACGCGTTTCGCCAGCTCGACCGGCACGCACTCCAGGACCAGCAGCTGTGCGCCCGCCGCTTCTAACGCCAGCGCATCATCCAGCAGAACTTGCCCGGCATCGCCGCGCCCCTGAATTTTATAACCGCCGAAGACGTTCACCGACTGGGGAGTCAGCCCGAGGTGTCCGCATACGGGTACCGCGCGCTCGGCGAGCATTTTCACCGTATCCGCCAGCCATGCGCCGCCCTCGATTTTGACCATATTGGCCCCCGCGCGCATCACGATGGCGGCGTTCTCGAAGGTTTGTTCCGGCGTGGCGTAAGCCATAAACGGCAGATCGGCGAGCAGCAGGCAGTTTGGCGCGCCCCGGCGCACCGCGCGGGTATGGTAGGCGATATCTTCTACGGTCACCGGCAGGGTGGAGTCGTGGCCCTGTACCGTCATGCCCAGCGAATCGCCGACCAGCATCACGTTGATACCCTCATCGGCAAACAGCTTTGCAAAGCTGTAGTCATAGGCGGTGATAGTGGCGAAGCGTTTCTTCTCCTGTTTGCATTTCTGCAGCAGGGCGATAGTGGTCGGTTTCATAACGTTTCCTGATGATGAAAGTCATTTTAACCGGCATTCTAGCAGCCGCATTCAGGGGGGCAATGGTTTTAGGCAACCGATTACCACGATCGCCGTAATTGCTAAAAAATGAAGGGGTATTACCAGCTAGCGGGTTTTTCTGCGCCGAGAGTGGCCAGAACATCGCGCAATGCCAAACCGTCGGGGAAACGTAGCTCAGGCGCAATTTCAAACAGCGGCCACAGCATAAAGCCGCGGTTTTTCATATCGTAGTGCGGCACGGTCAGGCGCGGAGTATTCAACACTTCCTCGCCGAACAGCATGATATCGAGATCCAGCGTGCGGGGGCCCCAGCGTTCAGCTTTACGGGTACGGCCCTGCTGCAGCTCGATGCGCTGAGTGTGGTCGAGCAGCGCCTCTGGGGCGAGAGAGGTTTCCAGCGCCACGGCGGCGTTGAGGTAGTCAGGCTGATCCTGCGGCCCCAGCGGCGGTGTACGGTAGAAAGAGGAAACGCTTATCACCCGGCTGTCAGGAATCTCCGCCAGCGCGTTGACGGCAGCGTTAACCTGCTCCAGCGGAGAGGCCAGATTGCTGCCGATAGCGATATAAGCAAGCGTCATGCGCTACCTTCGCGACGCGGCGCGCGTTTACGCGGACGGCGGTTGCGACGACGTGGAGCCGGATCGTCACCTAAATCATCCAGCATATTTTTCTGAGCCGGCGGCGCGGCGACCTGGAACTCGCCCCACCATTTGGTCAGGCGCTGCAGTTCGCCATTGTTCTCGGCGCCGGCGCGCAGCTCCAGCAGATCGTATGCGGCGCGGAATTTTGGATGCTCCATCAGCTTCCACGCGCGTTTGCCCTGACGGCGGGACATCCGCAGCTGAAGCTGCCAGATATCGCGCACCAGAGTGGTGATGCGTTTCGGGATCGCCAGCGTACGGCAGGCTTCGTCCAGCACGTCGTTCATCGCCAGCGCGAAGGCATCGTAGTAGGCCAGCCCGCTCTCCTGAGCGATTTTCTGCGCGGTTTCCAGCAGCGGGTACCAGAACATCACCGCGAACAGGAACGCCGGATTAACGCGCATGTCGTTGCGAATACGGTTATCGGTATTCTTCAGCACCTGGCTGATGATACGCTCCATCGGACTATCGCCGCGCTCGGTGAAGTAGCGGGTAATGGTCGGGAACAGCGGCTGGAACAGATTATATTCGCGCAGCAGGATATAGGTTTGATATCCGTCGCCGGCCTGCAGCAGCTTCAGGACTTCTTCAAACAGACGCGCCGGCGGCACATCGTGCAGCAGCGTCGCCAGGCGTGGGATCGGTTCGGCGGTCTCTTCGCTGATGCTCATGCCGAGCTTCGCCGCAAAACGCACCGCGCGCAGCATCCGCACCGGATCTTCACGATAGCGGGTCTCCGGATCGCCGATCAGGCGGATAACGCCATCCTGCAGATCTTTCATGCCGCCGACGTAGTCGCGGACGGTAAAATCCGCCACGCTGTAATAGAGGCTGTTGATGGTAAAGTCGCGACGCTGGGCGTCTTCTTCAATCGAACCGAAAATGTTGTCGCGCAGCAGCATGCCGTTCTGGCCGCGCTGGGAGGTGACGCGATCGGTGGTGTGGCCTTCATGATGGCCGCGGAAGGTCGCGACTTCGATAATTTCCGGCCCGAACATCACGTGCGCCAGGCGGAAGCGACGGCCGACCAGACGGCAGTTGCGGAACAGCTTACGCACCTGTTCCGGGGTCGCGTTGGTGGTGACGTCAAAATCTTTGGGTTTTTTGCCCAGCAGCAGGTCGCGTACGCCGCCGCCGACCAGCCACGATTCGTAGCCCGCCTTGTTGAGTCTGTACATGACCTTGAGGGCATTTTCACTGATATCTTTGCGGGAAATTGCATGCTGCTCACGCGGGATAACCGTCATATGTAGTTGTTCGACGGCGGCTTCTGCCTCGCGCTCTTCACGGCTTAGCACCTTACGGCAAAAATTAGCGACTCGGGTAAAAATGGTACACCTCGTAGTGTCAGACGGACTTCAGGACAAAAAAATAGCGGCTAATCATAGCTCAGCGGAACGCATTTGAGAATGCTGGATTTGCTCCGGCCGCCAGTTCGCTATCGCGTACTTGAGTAAATCCTCAATGCTCAGCGTCTGCCATTCCTGAATGACATCCTGATTAAGAAACGTTAGCGCCCGCACAATTTCTGGCCGCGGGTCGCCCTCAGACAGTGCCGGAGCGTGGTTTTGCTTCGACAGTTTATTGCCCTGCGCGTTGAGGGCCAGCGGTAAATGGATATAATCCGGCGCCTGCCAGCCAAAATGCTGATAGAGAGAAATCTGCCGTACCGTTGGTTCGATAAGATCGGCGCCGCGGACGATTTCGCTGACGCCCTGAAAATGATCGTCCACCACCACCGCCAGATTATAGGCGAACAGCCCATCGCGGCGATGGATAATAAAATCTTCGCGCGCCAGCGGCTCGTCGGCAACGATGGTGCCGCGCAGCTGGTCATAAAATTCAAGGACTGGACGAGTTTGCCGCAGACGCAGAGCGGCGTTTTCCGCGCCGAGGCGTAAATCCCGGCAGTGACTGTCGTAGATGCCGCCCATACCGTGGATACGCGCGCGGGTGCAGGTGCAGTAGTAGCAGAGGCCCTGCTCGCGCAGCCAGGCCAGGCGCTCGCGATAGGCTTCGTGACGTTTTGACTGCCAGAGTACCTCTCCGTCCCAGTGCAGGCCGTAGTGGTCTAATTGACGAAGGATAGTTTCAGCGGCGCCGGGGACTTCACGCGGCGGATCGATATCTTCAATGCGCACGCGCCAGATACCGTTCTGCGCCCGAGCCTGCAGATAGCTGCCAAGCGCGGCAATTAATGAGCCGAAGTGGAGTTCACCGGAGGGTGAGGGGGCAAAGCGCCCGATATAGTGTGAATCTTTCATGATATGACTAAAGCATCAGGGCGGGAGAAAGCTCCCGCCAGAGATGCATCAGCGAAGTGATTAGCCTGCCATCTGTTTTTCGCGAATTTCCGCCAGCGTTTTGCAATCAATGCACAGGTCGGCGGTCGGGCGCGCTTCCAGACGACGGATACCAATCTCGACGCCACAAGATTCACAGAAGCCGAAATCTTCGTCTTCGACTTTTTTCAGCGTTTTCTCGATCTTTTTGATCAGTTTACGTTCGCGGTCGCGGTTACGCAGCTCCAGGCTGAACTCTTCTTCCTGAGCGGCACGGTCTACCGGGTCCGGGAAGTTAGCAGCTTCATCCTGCATATGCGTTACGGTGCGATCCACTTCATCCCTAAGTTGATTACGCCACGCTTCAAGAATGCGCTTGAAGTGCGCCAGCTGGGCTTCGTTCATATACTCTTCGCCCGGCTTCACTTGGTACGGCTCCACCCCAGCGATGGAGAGAATACTCAGGGACGATGTTTTACGGTTTTGCCCTTCTTGCATGTTGCTTCTCCTTAACACGCACTATCGATCCCCGTGTTGGGGGAAAAATCAGGCCGCTATAAATAGCAGATGCTTTTCCGGATAGCAATTATCTAAACGTTACACTTGACAACCCTGTGAGGAAAAGCGTATTTGCGCTCGCGACCCGAATACTATTTAGCCGTTTATTTACCGGGGGTTAACACCACGGTAATTGGCTTATTCAGAGTCATCATCTCGGTAGAAAGTTCCGCCTTGTACGCGAGAATTTCCACCCCCTTGTTTTGCGCCTCAATCAATAGCTGTGCGTATCTGGCATCAATATGATGCGCGGGAGAGAAACGGTCGATCGCGGAATGAAGCACCGCGAACAGTATCACCGCCCGATCGCCCGCCGCCGCCACGCTCATCAGCTCCCGCAGGTGCTTCTGGCCGCGCTCGGTGACCGCATCGGGGAAATAACCGTATTCCTTTTCCGCCAACGTAACCGATTTCACTTCAATATAGCAGTTTTGTCGGCCATCTGCTTGTAACAGAATATCAATACGGCTGCTTTCATCACCATACTTCACTTCGCTTTTCAGCGTGTTGTAGCCTACAAGCTCGGGAATTTTACCTGCCAGAATCGCCTCTTTCGCCAACGTATTAGCACGTAGAGTATTAACACAAATTGTCGCGCCTTCGACGGTTTCAGTTAATTCCCATGTGTGAGCATATTTGCGTTTAGGATTATCTGAGGTGGAATACCAGACGGTGTCGCCCGGCGCGGCGCAGCCGGTCATGGCGCCGGTATTGGGGCAGTGCAGGGTCAGCTCGCGTCCATCCGGGGTCATGACGTCGGCGAGAAACCGTTTGTAACGTTTAATCAGGATGGCGGACTGCAGGGGAGGAGTGAACAGCATCAGCTTTCCTTGTCGAAAGGGTAACGTTCCAGCGCCTGATAGCGGGTGCGTCCGCGGCTAAAGCTGGATTGGTAGAGAACAAATTCGTTGACCGCAAACGCCCAGCTAAATCCGGGCGGCGGAATAGGCACCGCGTGGCGCGCGTCGCGCAGCAGGGTGATGTGCGGATGAAACGGCTGCGGGCTTTGATAGCAGCCGCTGCGGGCGGCCTGGGCGCGCAGCATATTCGCTAATTGCAAAACCCCGCGCGGCGGCTGACGAGTACCCAGCCACACCACCCGCGAACGTAGCCACTGCCCGGCATCGTCAAGCGTCAGGGTAAAGCCCGGCTGGCGGATCCGTCCGGCCATTGCAGACAGCGCCCGCTGCTTGTCCGCGCTCACTTCGCCAAGAAAGGCCAGCGTCAGATGGAGGTTAGCCGCCGCCACCGGTCGACCCGCATCCTCGGGAAAGCTGGCGGCGCGCCAGTGAACGATCTGCTGCTGAACTTCTCCAGGAAGTTCAATGGCGAAAAACAGCCTTTTCGGCTCGGACATGATAGAGACTCGGTAATGAATTATCGGGATGCTACAATGCTTGCCCTCACATGTTAACCCCCGGAGCGCTTCGTGTCCTCATTGCCGGTTGCCGCCGTCCTCCCTGAACTTCTCTCTGCCCTGCAGCATGCGCCGCAGGTTTTGCTTAACGCGCCAACCGGCGCCGGGAAATCCACCTGGCTGCCGCTGCAAATTCTCGCCGAAGGTAAAATCAACGGACGCATAATCCTGCTGGAGCCGCGGCGGCTGGCCGCGCGTAACGTGGCGCAGCGGCTGGCGGAACTGCTGGGAGAAAAGCCCGGCGAGACGGTGGGCTATCGCATGCGCGCGGAGAGCTGCGTCGGGCCGAACACGCGTCTCGAAGTGGTGACCGAAGGTATTTTAACGCGGATGATCCAGCGCGATCCTGAGCTGAGCGGCGTGGGGCTGGCGATCCTTGATGAATTCCACGAACGCAGCCTGCAGGCGGATCTGGCGCTGGCGCTGCTGCTCGACGTCCAGCAGGGACTGCGCGACGATCTTAAGCTGCTGATTATGTCGGCGACGCTGGACAATGAACGCCTGCAGAAGCTGCTGCCGGAGGCGCCGGTTATCGTTTCCGAAGGGCGCGCGTTTCCGGTTGAACGGCGTTTTTTGCCGTTGCCGACTCATCAGCGTTTTGACGAGGCGGTGGCGATAGCCGCCGCAGAGCTGCTGCGTAGCGAGAACGGCTCAATGCTGCTGTTTCTGCCCGGGGTAGGAGAAATTCAGCGCGTGCAGGAGCGGCTGGCGGAGCGGGTGGCGAGCGATGTTGTGCTGTGCCCGCTGTACGGCGCGTTGCCCCTGAGCGAGCAGCGTAAGGCGATACTGCCTGCGCCAGCCGGGATGCGCAAAGTGGTGCTGGCAACCAACATCGCCGAAACCAGTCTGACCATCGAGGGGATTCGGCTGGTGGTGGATAGCGCTCAGGAGCGAGTCGCGCGCTTTGACGCCCGGACCGGGCTCACTCGCCTGGTGACGCAGCGCATCAGCCAGGCCTCAATGACCCAGCGCGCCGGTCGAGCCGGGCGTCTGGAGCCGGGTATCTGCCTGCATCTGCTGGCAAAGGAGCAGGCCGAGCGCGCGGCGGCGCAGGGCGACCCGGAAATCCTGCAAAGCGATTTGTCGTCGCTGCTGCTGGAGCTATTGCAGTGGGGATGTCAGGACCCGGCCCAGCTCAGCTGGCTGGATCTGCCGCCTGCGACCAACCTGGCGGCGGCCCGGCGTCTGCTCACTGACCTTTCTGCGCTGGAAGGTGACCGGCTGTCGGCGCACGGGCGCAAAATGGCGGCGTTAGGTAACGATCCGCGTCTGGCGGCAATGCTGACGGCCGCGGAGGATGCCGATGGCGCCGCCACGGCGGCTAAGCTGGCGGCGATCCTTGAAGAGCCGCCGCGCGGCGGCAATAGCGATCTCAGCGCGGCGTTTGCCCGTCAGCAGGGCAACTGGCAGCAGCGGGCGCAGCAGCTGATGAAAAGGCTGGCGGTTCGCGGCGGTCAGCCCGACGCCGACAGCATCGCGGCGCTGCTGGCCTCCGCTTTTGCCGACCGTATCGCCCATCGTCGCGGTCAGGAGGGGCGCTACCAGCTGGCTAACGGGATGGGGGCGATGCTTGACGCCGATGATGCCCTGAGCCGCCACGAATGGCTGATTGCGCCGCTGCTGCTGCAGGGGAGCGCATCGCCAGATGCGCGGATCCTGCTGGCGCTGCCAGTCGATATTCACGCGCTGATTGAGCAGTGTCCGGCGCTGGTCCGGCGTTCCGATATCGTCGAGTGGGATGAGGCGCCAGGCACGCTGAAGGCCTGGCGGCGCACCTGTATCGGACGCCTGGTCATCAAGACCCAGCCGCTGGCGAAGCCAGCGGAAGAGGAGCTGCATCAGGCGATGCTTAATGGGATCCGCGAGAAGGGACTGAACGTGCTCAACTGGACGCCGGAGGCGGAGCAGCTGCGTCTGCGGCTGCACTGCGCGGCGCAGTGGCTGCCGGAGGAGGCGTGGCCGGCCGTTGATGAGGCGTCGCTGCTGGCCTCGCTTGAACAGTGGCTGCTGCCGCAGATGGCGGGCGTCCATTCGCTGCGGGCTCTGAAGGCGCTGGACGTGCGTCAGGCGCTGCAAAACTGGCTGCCGTGGCCGCTGCGCCAGAAGCTGGACAGCGAGCTGCCCACGCATTATACGGTGCCGACCGGTAGCCGCATTGCGATTCGCTATCACGATGAAAACCCGCCGGCGCTGGCGGTGCGAATGCAGGAGATGTTTGGCGAGGCGACCACTCCGACTATCGCCCAGGGGCGGGTGCCGCTGGTGCTGGAGCTGCTTTCGCCGGCGCAGCGCCCGCTGCAGATCACCCGTGATTTAGGCGCATTCTGGCAGGGGAGCTACCGCGAGGTACAAAAAGAGATGAAAGGGCGCTATCCGAAGCACGTCTGGCCCGACGATCCGGCCAATACCGCCCCGACCCGCCGCACCAAAAAGTATTCGTAGCCGGAGAGTTCCCGGGTTGCGGCGTAAACGCCTTACCCGGCTACCCGACCAGCACCGCCCGTAGCCCTGCTAAGCGCAGCGCGAGCAGGGGATATTTTATACCTGGCCCCACAAAAAGATGCCGCCGCCCGCCAGCGCCAGCCAGGGGCCGAAGGCCAGAGGCTGTTCGAGCGAGCGACGGGTTACCAGGCGCTGCAGTAGCGTCCAGATCAGGCCGCTGGCGGAAGCCAGCAGCAGCGTATGCGGCAGCGCCTGCCAGCCGAGCCACGCGCCGAGCGCCGCCAGCAGCTTGAAATCACCGTAGCCCAGCGCCTCTTTACCGGTCAGCAGACGGAACACCCAGTACACTGACCACAGCGATAGATACCCGGCCATCGCGCCAACGACCGCCTCCGCCAGCGGCGCGAAGAGATCGGTAAGATTGAACAGCAGCCCGGCCCACAGCAGCGGCAGAGTCAGCCTGTCAGGCAGCAGCTGCGTTTGCGCGTCGATGGCGGCGAGGATCAGCAGCAGCGACAATAAAATTAACCCCCCTAGCAGCGGCATGCCCGCAGGGATCAGGTACCCGACCAGCATAAACAGCGCGCCGGTCGCCAGCTCCATCAGCGGATAGCGACGTGAAATCGGTCGCCCGCAGCAGCGCGAACGCCCCTTGAGCCATAAAAAGCTCAGCAGCGGGATATTGTCCCGCCAGGCGATGGGCTGACGGCACCGCGGACAGAATGATGCGGGGAAGCAGAGATTCACTCCCTCTGTGTACTCCATCATCAGCGGTAAACGATGGATAACGACGTTAAAAAAGCTGCCGAACGCCAGTCCGGACAAGAATAAAAAACCGCCCCAGATTAACGGGAATTGCGCGGCGAACTCGGGTAACAATGCGATGTTTTCCACGGCTATTTTTTCTCCTCGGATAGCCACTGTCCCTGCCACTGCCACGGCGTGCGCCCCTGCTTATCTTTACGGCCGGTTTGCGCAACCAGCAGCGTCAGCAGCGCCGGAGCCGCCTGACGGGTTTGCAGCATGCCGTTAAACGTATAGCGCCCGTCGGGCGTCAGAACGCCCTGTCCGGTGAGGCTAAGCTGATGGGAATCCTGGGTCAGGGCGATAGCCAGCGCGCCCGCCGGGGTGCAGCTTAGTTTGCCGCTAACCTGGGCCAGTTCGAGCGAACCGGCGGGGGAGGTGAGCGCCGCATCCTGCCACTGCACGGCGCCCGCGCTTATCTGTCGGCAGCCGCCAGCGTTAAAACGGGCTTCCGGTAGCGTCAGCATCACCTGGCCACGAGCTTCCAGCGGTATCCCGAGCGCCAGCCGCTGGCCGATCGTCCGGGCCGGAATCACGAGTCGGCCTTCGCGCACCACAAACTCGTTCAGGCCGTGCAGCCAGGCCTGGCCGCGCAGGCCGTAGGGGGCGCTAAACGCGATATGCCAGCCGGGAAGCCACGACGAAAAGCCAAACTCCCAGCGTAAATGGGCGATGTCAAAACCGCGCCAGCTGGCCTGACGGGCTTCTCCTTGCCACAGGGTGCCCGTGGTTTCGCCGAGCCGCGCGCCTTCCGGCAGCGCCAGGGCCAGCAGTCTCGCCGGCGCGCTAAGCAGCAGCCAGAAGAGATAGACCGCCGCCAGCAGCAGGCCGATAGTGAGTCTATTTTTCATCGCTGCGCTCCAGCACCAGCGTAGTGACGGTGACCCGGCCGGGCTGCTGCGCCACGGCGGCCACCGTCAGCGTAACGGTGGTCATCCCCGCCTGCCCCAGCGCGTCGAGCCATGCCATCAGCGCCTGAAAATCGGCGGGCTGCACGCTAAGGCCCAGGCGAGCTCCCTGCGGCTGCAGGCGAACGATGGCGATCCCGTGGCGGGCGGCTTCGCGCATAATCACCGTTGATGGCTCTTGCGGCGCGGCAGGCGATTTCTGCTGGCGAAGCTGCTGCAGAAGGGGAGTCTGCTGGCGCATCCACTGCAGACTGGCCTGCTCCCGGGTCAGCGTTTGCCGCCACTGCGTCTCGCGACTTTGCCAGGGCTGCCATAAAGCGTAATAGACCAGGCCGATAATCAGCATCACGCCCATGCCCAGCAGCAGATGCCGTTCGCGGCGCGTACGCTGTTGCCATAAGGTCATCAGGTTATGCATCGTTATCCTCCAGCGTCAGACGCCCTTCAATACCGTCGGCGTGCGGTTTCATTTCCCCGCTCTGCACGCGGAAGCCGGCCCGCGCCCGCTGGCTGAACTGCTCCAGAGCCTGCGATGAGACGGCGGATATCTCCAGCTGCAGCGCGTTGCGCCCGGCATCATAGCTCAGGGTGCGCAGGCGAATGCCCGGCGTTTCAGCAATGATTTGCTGCAGAGCGCCGAGCCGCGAGATGAGCGCCGGCCGGGCGCTTGTGCTTGCCAGCCGACGCAGATGCTGCTGCATTTGCAGACGTGGATTGACGAGGTTTTTTTCGCTTTTGAACCACTGGCGGTAAAAGTCACGGCTGGCCTGTACCGCGGCGTCGGCCTGGCGCGCCAGCGCGAGATGATCGTGGAGGCGATTCCCGCTCCACAGCAGCAGTAGCGCCAGCGCAGCGGCGAGAGCCGGGCGCCAGCGTCGGGGCGTCGGCGCCCGGCGGCGTTCAGGGGCAAAATCGCCCTGGCATAAGCAGGTTTTACGCGCCTGCGGGTTGCTCGCCGCCAGCTCCAGCAAATCCTGCGTCGGCAGAGGTTGCCACGGTGCGGCAATATCCGGCGGCGGCGAGTAGCAGGCGATGGGCGCGAGGTCAGGCCAGTGAACCAGCAGTTCGCCGAGCCATGAGGTTTCCACCGCCATACCGCTCTCCGAATCGTGGCGAAACAGCCACTGCTCGCCGCAGCGTACGGCGCTCCAGCCGGTTGGGTTGTGCGGCAGGGTTAGGGCATCCGGCGTCAGTGCCAGCACGTTGAGTCCGAGTTGTTCGCACCAGGCCTGCCAGGCGCGCATCTTCTCCCGCCCGACCACCGCCACGGCACAATCGCTTTTATCCCGGTGGAGCAGGGCAAAATGGCTCTCCTCGACCTCTGTTGCCAGCTGTTCTTCGAGTAAAAACGCCAGGGCCTGCTGCGCATTTCGGCGCACGCCGGCGGGCAGAGTAACGCGATGAAACGCGCAGTCGCTGGCGGGCACCAGCACCCAGGCCGGATAATGTTGCGCCAGCAGGTTGAGCGTCGGATCGCCAGCGTCAGGATGCCATTCTCCGCTCTGCGCCTCGTCGCCCGGCGCGGCCAGCCGCCATATCGCCGTCGCGGCATCAGGATTGAGGCGAATAATCAGCACGGTGGCGGAAGAGGTATGGTGGTTATTCATCGGCTACCCAATAGATTCCATAGCGCCGCTGGACGACGCCGAAGGTTCGCCCCTGCTTTTGCAGGAGGCTACGTTGCTGATAGCGGGCGCTGCCCATCACTACGCTGAAGGTGGCGATAAAACGCTCGCTGCGCACCGTCAGCCACGGACGCGCGGCGGCGGTATCGGTTTTTTGTAGTATCGGCTGCGACAGGAAAGCGGCGACGCTGCTCCAGCCGGTGGCCGCGCGCGCCTGCAGCAGCTGCCGGGCTTCGGCAAGGGTGAGTTCAGCCGGGAAGAGCGCCGACAGTAGCGCGGCCTGAGCGGGCTGCAGGGTATTGACGTTCACCTGCAGCGTCTCGTCCGGAGGCGCGCAGACGTAGGGCAGCAGACGCTGATAGAGCGTCGCGTCCATCCCGGCCAGCAGGCGCAGTTCGCTGACATCCTGCAGCGGCTGATTGCCGCTCAGATAGCCGGGGGATTGCGCCATATAGACTTCATCTTCCGCGCCGTTCAGCAGCGGCTGGCGATCGCTGTCCACCCAGTCGCGCAGGGCGGCGGTCAGCTGTAAGGCGCGCAGCGGCTCGCTGCCGAGGTTCTCCAGCAGTCGGGTAAAAACCTGTGCGGGATAAGGGATTTCAACGCTTTCGTCGCCGCTGAGCTGGTTAATGGCGTTGAGGTTGAAGCAGGCCTGCGCGTCGCTTAGGGTGGCGTAGATCTCGCCGTCATTGAGCGTAAAACGTCGCCCCTGCTGGGCCCAGTTCTGCGCCAGATGGGTTTGGTTCGGCGAGTCGAGCGCGTCGCGTTGTAGCAACGCCGCCGCCAGGGTTTCCGCCCCCAGCGCGTACCATTTGGCCTGCAGGTTATCGAGGGTCGTCGCGGTTTGCTGATACATCCGCGCGCTGCGCTCGGTCATGGCGCTCGCCAGCACCATCATCAGAGCGAGGATCAGCAGCACCATAAGCAGGGCGACGCCGCGCTGGCGGGTATTCATTGGCTGCCTCCCGGCGTAAGCAGAAACAGCCTTCGGATCTCGCCGTATGGCTCCAGCGTCAGGGTGACCTCCAGCCCCTGGGGCAACCTCTGCGGCTGCTGCCATTCATCCAGCCAGCGGCCGCTGGCGTAAAAGCGCAGACGAAACGCCTGCACGTTGCGCTGCATAACGGTCACCGTGGGCAGACTACCTGGCAGCGGGTCCTGCTGGTCGTAGCTCAGGCGCTCCAGGTGGCTGCCGCGCAGGCGGTAGCTGACGTTCTGAATTTCCGAACGCGGCAGAAGCCCCAGAGGGTTGGGCCAACCGTTGCGGCTAAAAGCGATCGCCCAGTCGTCGCTGCCGAGCTGAAAGCGTCCGGCAAAAAACAGGCTCGCGCTGTCGCGGCTACGGCGGGGAATGATTTGGCTAAAGTCCGCCGCCATCTGGCTGAACGTTTGCTGCAGCGTCTGGATGCGCTCGCCTTTATCGCGGGTGAGCGTATCGGCGCGCATCACATTTTGCAGCACCGTGACCGCAGCGACGCTGAGCGCGGCGAGGATGGCCAACGCCAGCAGCATTTCAACGAGGGTAAATCCGCGAGCTCGCTGGATCATGGCGGCGTCACGTAGGTGCGCAGCGAAGAGACGGGCATCTTTTCGCTTTTGGCATGGCGGACCTCGACGTCCAGCGCCCGCAGCTGCGGGAGGTCGGTTTCCACGCCCTGCCAGCGAATGTGCCAGCTGACGCCCGCCGTCTGCACCGTGGTTTCCGACCAGCTCAGCGCGGGCCAGCGATTTTCCAGCCGTAGCTGCACCAGCTGATTATCCGCCAGCCAGCCGGCCAGAATTTTCTCCTCCATTCGCCCCAGCTGGCGGGTTTGCTGGAGCGTGGCCTGCACCACCGCCAGCCCGGCAAGGGCGAAGACCACCAGCGCGACCATCACTTCTATTAGCGTCATGCCGGCCTGCTTTTTCATGGCGCCTCCTGCGGTTGAGGCTGGCTTTCGCCGCGCGCATTAAACGCGATACCCGTGGCTTCGCCGACGGTCAGCCGAAAGGGGGTCATCTCCCCGCCGGGAAAGATCAGCACATCGGGGTTGTCGCCCGGCGTCCAGGCCTCGCCCTGCGGAAAAGCGAGGCGTAGCTTGTCCCCGATGACGTTACCCGAAGTGGCGACGCGTCCGGCGCTTAGAGGCAGCCAACGATAGCCGTTCCAGTCGTTGCCGATAGAGGGGGGCTCATGGCTTTCGCGGGCTTGCAGAACCAGAAACTGCCATCTATCGGGATGCACCGAGACGCCAAAAAACTGACCGGTTTGTAGACCTCGCTGCTGGACAAAGCGCAGCTGCGCCTCAAAGCGCGCCAGGGTCTGCGCCGCGCTATCATCGCGCGAGGCGGGAAAGGCCAGCAGCACCATGCCTGCGCTGACGCCCATCAGCAGCAAAATGAGCATCATTTCCAGCAACGTAAAGCCGCGCTGTCGCACTATTTTTTCCCAATCGTCCAGTTGCCGATATCGTCATTGCTCTCCGGCACGCCGTCCGGCCCGAGGCTGAAAATATCGACCTGTTCATGCTGGCCGGGGCTTAGCAGCTGGTAATCGTTGCCCCAGGGATCCTGCGGCAGACGGCGAATATAGCCGCCTTCGGGATAGTTGCGCGCGTGCGGCTCGGCCGATGGCGCGCTGACCAGCGCCTGCAGCCCCTGCTCGGTAGTGGGATAGCGGCTGTTGTCCAGTTTGTACATGTCCAGCGCCCCCTCGAGCGCCACAAGATCGCTGACTACTTTTTGCCGATCGGCCTTTTCTTTGTTGCCCATCAGATTGGGCACCACGAGGCTGGCGAGTACGCCGAGGATAACAATCACCACCATGATTTCCAGTAAGGTGAAGCCGCGCTGTCGTTGCATATTTTTCTCCATTAGAACAATTACATACTCATCAGGGTATTGAGTTGCAGTATCGGTTGCAGAATGGCGAGGACGATAAACAGCACCATGCCGGCCATCGCCACTACCAGCAGGGGTTCAAACAGGCTGAGGGCCAGCTGAATTTGCGCGCTCAGATCCCGGTCCTGGTTATCTGCCGCGCGCGCCAGCATGTCGTTGAGCTCGCCGCTCTGTTCGCCGCTGGCGACCATATAGCGCATCATCGGCGGGAAAAGCTGGGTCATTTCGAGCGCGCGATGCAGGCTGACGCCTTCGCGTACCGCGTCGCTGGCGGCTTCGAGCTGGCGCTTAGCCCAGGCGTTGCTTAATACTTCCGCGCTGATGCGCATCGCCAGCAGCAGCGGAACGGCGCTGGCGTTGAGAATGCTCAGAGTACGGGCGTAGCGGGCGCTGTTAACGCTGCGCGCGACCCGGCCAATCAACGGCAGGCGCAGCAGCAGTCTGTGCCAGGCCAGCCGCTTTGCCGGCTGCCGCAGCAGGTAGCGCAGCAGCAGAGCCATGAGCATGGCGGCGAGCAGCAGCCACGGACCGGCGGCGCGCAGCATATCGCTCATCGCCATCAGCAGACGGGTAGAAAACGGCAGCGCCTGCTTAAGGTGGATAAACTGCTCGACAACCTTCGGCACCACCGTCGACAGCAGAATGACGATCACGCTGACCGCCACCAGGGTTAGCACGATGGGGTAAATCATCGCCTGCAGCAGCCGGGCGCGCAGCTGCTGGCGCTGTTCGGTATAGTCCGCCAGCCGGTTCAGTACGCCATCAAGATGGCCGGAAGCTTCGCCGGCGGCGACCATCGCGCAGTAGAGCGCGTCGAAGCAGCCAGGGTAGCCGCGCATCGCTTCCGCCAGCGCGTGGCCTTCCAGCACTTTGCCGCGCACGCCGGCAATCAGGGTTTTCAGCTGCGGTTTCTCACACTGCTGGGCCACCGCGTCGAGCGCTTTTTCCAGCGGGATGGCGGCGGCGACCAGCGTCGCCAGCTGGCGGGTGACGAGGGCGAGATCGCGGGCGTTAGTCCGGCGGATAAAGCGCGGTTGCCCGCCGCCGGCAGCCGGGGCAATATCCAGGGCCAGCCAGTTCTTATCCCGCAGCAGCTGGCGCGCGTGGCGGGCGGAGTCCGCCTGCTGGATGCCGCGCCGGGTTTTACCCTTTTCATCAACAGCCTGATAGCGAAAAAGCGCCATGTCAGGAGGCCTCCGCGATCTGCTGTTCGGTGACCCGCAGGACCTCTTGCCAGCTGGTGAGCCCCGCCAGCGCCTTTTCCCGCCCGGCATGGCGTAGGGTGACATAGTCCGTTCCCAGCTGTTGGATCAGCGTCACCTCGTTTTCGCCGCGGTGGATAGCCATGCGCACGCGATCGTCCACCAGCAATAGTTCGTGAATGCCGGTACGTCCGCGATAGCCGGTAAAGCCGCACTCGGCGCAGCCCCGGGCATGCCAGAGCGCCGTGCCGGGGGCGATCTCCATCTGGCGGGCGGTATCGGCATTGGCCGGCTCCTGCTGGCGACAGTGCGGGCAGAGCCGGCGCACCAGCCGCTGCGACATCACCGCCAGCAGCGAGGTGGAGAGCAGAAAAGGCTCGACGCCCATATCCTGCAGGCGCGAGATGGCGCCCAGCGCGCTATTGGTATGCAGCGTTGAGAGCACCAGATGGCCGGTTAGCGAGGCCTGAACGGCGATTTGCGCCGTTTCGCCGTCGCGGATTTCGCCCACCAGCACCACGTCAGGGTCCTGGCGCAAAATGGCGCGCAGCCCGCGGGCAAAGGTCATATCGACTTTCGCGTTAACCTGAGTCTGACCGATGCCCTCCAGCTCATATTCGATAGGATCTTCAATGGTCATGATGTTGCGCTCGCGGGCATCGAGGCGGCTTAGCGCGGCGTAGAGGATGGTGCTTTTTCCCGAGCCGGTCGGCCCGGTCACCAGCACGATGCCGTGCGGGCGGGCGATCAGTCCATCTACCTGCTGGAGCAGCGCGGGCGGCATCCCGAGGGTCAGCAGGTCGAGATTAACGCTGTTTTTATCGAGCAGACGCAGCACCACGCGTTCGCCGTAGCTCGACGGCAGGGTGGAGACGCGGACATCGACGGCGCGTCCGCCAATACGCAGCGCCATGCGCCCATCCTGAGGAATGCGTTTTTCGGCGATATCAAGGCTCGCCATCACCTTAATGCGCGAGATCAGCAGCGCGGCGAGGCGGCGCTGGGGGCGCAGGATTTCGCGCAGTACGCCGTCGACGCGAAAGCGAATTTGCAGGTGGCGTTCATAGGTTTCGATATGAATATCCGACGCTTTCTCTTTGATAGCCTCGGTGAGCATGGCGTTAATCAGGCGGATAATCGGCGCGTCGTCTTCGCTATCCAGAAGATCGTCGGTGTCCGGCAGCTCTTCGGCAAGGGTGTACAGATCCAGCTCGTTGCCGATATCCGCCATCATGCGCCGCGCCTCGACGGAGTCGCGCTGATAGCTCAGCACCAGCAGCTTTTCGAACGCCTCTGCTTCCAGTCGTTCCAGGCTGAACGGCATCCCGGCCACCCGGCGAGCTTCCAGCAGCGCCTGCGGCGCGGTGGCGGCAAGGCAGAAAACCTCGCAGCTTGCGCCGTTGCTCAGGAGCATCACGTTGTGCGCGCGGGCGTAGCTGAAGGGGAGCAGCGGACGTCGTTCAGCGGCGGGCATCATAGATTGCCTCCCAGATTGAACGCGTCGATGGCGGCGCTGACCTGGCGGAACGCGGCGGTATCCTGGCGCGGGTAGATCTCCAGCAGATCGTTACTCAGCATCGCGTCGTTGTTCTCTTTGCCGCGCTGTTTGCTCTGGGCGTCGTTAAACGCGGTGTACTGCCCGGATGAAGCCTGACGGTACTCGTCTCGGTCGCGGATCACCGTTGGACGAATGAACAGCATCAGGTTGCGCTTGGAGACCTTTTTGCTGGTGGAGCGGAACAGCGCGCCAATCACCGGGATATCGCCGAGCAGAGGGACTTTATCGGCGGTGTCGGAGACGCTTTTATCCAGCAGGCCGCCGACGACCACCGTTTCGCCGCTGCCGACCAGTACGGCGTTATTCACCGTACGGGTATTGAAGGTCGCGCCGAGATCCGAACTGGTGCTGGAGGCGGCATCCGCCACGCTCGAAACCTCCTGTTCGATCTCCAGCAGGACCGAATCGCCTTCGTTAATTTGCGGCTTTACCTTCAGCTTGATGCCGACGGTTTTACGCTCGACGGTATTGAAGATGTTATCGCCGGAGGTGGTTTGCGAGCCGGTCAGCACCGGGACTTCCTGGCCGACGTTAAAGGTGGCCTCCATGTTGTCGAGGGTGACAATGCTCGGCGTGGCGAGAATATCGTTCTTGGTGCTGCTTGAGAGTGCGGTGAGCAGCATTGCCCAGTTGCCCTGGTAGAAGCCGGCGGCAATGCCGTTGAAGGAGCTAAGGGCGCTGGCCAGGGAGCTGCTGACGGTGCCGTCTTTGTTGTACTGGTTGGCCCCGGCGATGGCCGTAGATATTGGCAGACCGCTGTTGGTGAACTGGGTCATCCCGGCGTTTTTATTGGCCCACTGGATGCCGAGGTTAAGACCGTCAGCGTCCTGCACTTCGGCGATGATCGCCTCCACCAGCACCTGTGGACGGCGGATATCCAACTGATCGATTACCCGTTCAAGATCGTTCATCACGTCAGGGGCGGCGGTGACAATCAGGGCGTTGGTCTGTCCGTGCGCTTTGATAATAATATTTTTATCCAGCGCCGCCACCGGCTTCGCGGCCTGCTTTTCGCTCTGCATCGTGCTGCTGATGCCAGTCAGCACTTCGACCAGGTCGGCGGCTTTGGCGTATTTCAGATAGATCACTTTGGTGTTGCCCTGCGTCGCCTGCTGGCGGTCGAGCTGCTTAATCATGGCGACGATCCGCTGGCGAGAGTTGGGCTCGCCGCTGACCAGCACCGCGTTGGTGCGCTCGTCGGCCACCACGTTGGCGACCATCGAGCCGGGCAGGGCCGATTTGCTGGTATCTTTGTTGAGTTCAGTCACCAGCTTGACCACATCGGCGGCGGAGGCCCATGAGAGGGGAACGGTCACCACGCTGCGGTCTCCGGCGTTATCGACGCGTTCGACGATGGTCAACAGACGCTTGATCACCGCCGCGCGGCCGGTCATCAGCAGGACGTTGGAGGGTTCATAGTGCACCACGCTGCCCGCGCCGGCGTTATCGTTAAGCTGGCGCAGCAGCGGCGCCAGATCGCGGGCGGCGACGTTAGTCAGCGGCACGACGCGGGTGACGACCTCATCGCCAGTACCCGGTGCGGCATCGCTCGCCACCGGCACCGCGGCGGTTTTCGCATCCTTCGAACGAACGACTTTCAGGACGCCGTTATTCATATTAATCACCGCGAAGCCATAGACATCGAGGACGCTGAGGAAAAATTGATAATATTGCTCTTCGTTGAGCATATCGTAGCTACGTACGGTAATGGTGCCGCGTACGCTGGGATCGATAATGACCGTTTTATTCAGGTTTTTACTGACCGTATTGATAAATTCCTGAATGTCGGTGCCCTTAAAGCTGGCGGAAAACTCTTCCGCCGCGGCCGGTTTGAATATCAGCGCGGCGAATATCAGCAGCGTCAGGAAAAATGGGCGGGTAACGTTGGTGATGATCAATTATTCATCCCTCAGATCTAGAGAAATATCTTGTTTCTGGCCGTCGCGTTCAACGGTAAGGGTTATTTCGGTTAATTCCGGTAGCTGAGCTAATGCCTGGCGAGACTGTTCTTTATCGCGGAGATCCAGGCCGTTCAGGGCAATCGCCAGATCGTTTTCCTTGAGACCCGCCTGGCGAAATAACGCCGGTTTTTTTCCCGCATTCAGGCGATATCCGCTGAGCTTGTCGTTGACCATGACCGGCGAAATATTGAGGTAATGAAGAATATTTTGCGGCTGCGCGCGGAGCTCCTGCGCCAATTGGCCGGCTGGCGGCGCGGCGCTAATTTTGCCGGCGGCGGGCGGGTCGTTAAACAGCGGGATAGCCTCATTTGTGCCGCGGTAATTAACTATCAGGCGGTCGGGGAAAATGGCGACAATTTTCGCCTCTCCGCCCGGCGTGTTATCGCCAATCCCGAGGCTAACCTGTTGATTCCCCTTCATCATGATAGCAATGGCGCGAGAGGGATCGGTACTGGCGAGCAGGCCGGTTACGCGCAGTTTGAGCGCCGAAACGGGCGCCTGCTCGAGATTGTCGCCGTTTGCGGAGGAGGGCGTTTTCTCCGCCACGCCAAATAGCGTAAAGCGCGGCAGCGCCGTTTCCGGGGAGGGCGCGGCGGGCACCGTCGTATCGGCAGAGCTTAATGCGTTATCCGTAAAGTTTACCGGGAGAATTATTTTCCAGGTTAATTGGGCGAGCTGCTGGCAGATAAAAAATAATATGATGAACGTCACAATATGAGGCACGTAATTAATTATTTTTTTATTTGATATTGTTAATCTCATCACGGAATTAGGCATTTTTATTCCTTTGCTCATTCTATTTCCCTCAGTAAAAGGTACCGCCCTACCGATATTGGTGGGGATTTTTTTATGGTGAGCGTGCTTATTGCGGGAATCTGCGTAGGTCGCTGCGAATGATAAAGAGTTTGGCTATTGCGGTCGTCATTCCCTTTTTATTTTTTCTCCTCCGGCCGCCTACGCCCCCACACAATGAGCGAACGGATGATTGAACCGGAGAGAGCAAGAATATCTAATTATCGACGCTTTAAAGATATGCTCGTTATTTTTTTATGGTGCTTAAGTGCGCCAGGAATAGTTTCGCGTATATATCACTTCATATAATTTAATCAGCATGTATAGGGACTATCGAATGCTCAGATATACCCGTAATGCCCTGGTTCTGGGATCGCTGGTTTTACTTAGCGGCTGCGATAACGGATCCTCTTCTTCTTCCTCTGGAAATCCCGACACTCCTGGTAATCAGGATGTGGTTGTACGTTTACCTGACGTTGCCGTACCCGGCGAAGCGGCCACGGCGGCAGAAAACCAGGCGGTCATCCACCTGGTGGATATTGCCGGCATCACCAGCAACAACGCGGCGGACTACAGCAGCAAAAACCTCTATCTGTGGAATAACGAAACCTGCGATGCGCTCAGCGCGCCGGTAGCGGACTGGAATGACGTCAGCACCACCCCGAGCGGCAGCGATAAATATGGCCCGTACTGGGTGATTCCGCTCAACAAAGAGAGCGGTTGTATCAACGTCATCGTTCGCGACGGCACCAATAAACTGATCGATAGCGATCTGCGGGTGGCGTTTAGCGACTTCACCGATCGTACCGTATCGGTGATCGCCGGTAACAGCGCGGTCTATGACTCCCGCGCCGACGCTTTCCGCGCCGCTTTTGGCGTCGCGCTGGCCGAAGCCCACTGGGTCGATAAAAATACGCTGCTGTGGCCGGGCGGACAGGACAAGCCCATCGTGCGCCTCTACTACAGCCACAGCAGTAAAGTGGCAGCGGATGGCGAAGGCAAATTTACCGACCGTTACCTGAAACTGACGCCGACTACGGTCAATCAGCAGGTCAGCATGCGTTTCCCGCATCTTTCCAGCTATGCGGCTTTTAAGCTGCCGGACAATGCGAACGTTGACGAGCTGCTGCAGGGCGAAACGGTCGCCATTGCCGCCGCAGAGGACGGGATCCTGATTTCCGCCACCCAGGTGCAGACGGCGGGCGTCCTGGATGACACCTATGCCGAAGCGGCGGAAGCGCTGAGCTACGGCGCGCAGTTGACCGACGGCGGCGTCACCTTCCGCGTCTGGGCGCCGACTGCTCAGCTGGTGGATGTGGTGGTCTACAGCGCGGACAAAAAAGTGATTGGCAGCCATCCTATGACCCGCGACAGCGCTTCCGGCGCGTGGTCGTGGCAGGGGGGCAGCGATCTGAAAGGCGCGTTCTACCGCTATGCGATGACGGTTTATCACCCGCAGTCGCGCAAGGTTGAACAGTATGAAGTCACCGACCCGTATGCGCATAGCCTGTCGACCAACTCGGAGTACAGCCAGGTGGTCGATCTCAACGACAGCGCCCTGAAGCCTGACGGCTGGGATAGCCTGACGATGCCGCATGCCCAGAAGACAAAAGCGGATTTAGCGAAGATGACGATCCATGAATCGCATATTCGCGATCTCTCCGCCTGGGACCAGACCGTTCCGGCCGAACTGCGCGGTAAATATCTCGCGCTGACCGCCGGCGACAGCAATATGGTACAGCATCTGAAGAAGCTCTCCGCCTCAGGCGTCACGCACATCGAGCTGCTGCCGGTCTTCGATCTGGCGACGGTGAACGAGTTCAGTGACAAAGTCGCCGATATTCAGCAGCCGTTCAGCCGCCTGTGCGAAGTGAACAGCGCGGTGAAAAGCAGTGAATTCGCCGGATACTGCGACAGCGGCTCCACCGTGGAGGAGGTGCTGAACCAGCTCAGGCAGAGCGATAGCCAGGATAATCCGCAGGTACAGGCGCTGAATACGCTGGTGGCGCAGACCGACTCCTATAACTGGGGCTACGATCCGTTCCACTACACGGTTCCGGAAGGATCCTACGCGACCGATCCGGAAGGCACGACGCGCATCAAAGAGTTCCGTACCATGATTCAGGCGATCAAGCAGGATCTGGGGATGAACGTGATCATGGACGTGGTATATAACCACACCAATGCCGCGGGTCCGACCGACCGCACGTCGGTGCTGGATAAGATAGTGCCCTGGTACTATCAGCGTCTGAATGAAACCACCGGCAGCGTTGAATCCGCCACCTGCTGTTCCGACTCTGCGCCGGAGCATCGGATGTTCGCCAGGCTGATTGCCGACTCGCTGGCGGTATGGACCAAGGATTATAAAATCGATGGTTTCCGCTTCGATCTGATGGGCTATCATCCGAAAGCGCAAATTCTCTCGGCGTGGGAGCGCATTAAAGCCCTGAATCCGGACATCTACTTCTTTGGTGAAGGCTGGGATTCAAACCAGAGCGACCGCTTTGAAATCGCCTCGCAGATCAATCTGAAAGGCACCGGTATCGGGACGTTCTCCGATCGTCTGCGCGACTCCGTGCGCGGCGGCGGCCCGTTTGATTCCGGCGATGCGCTGCGTCAAAACCAGGGCGTTGGCAGCGGCGCTGGCGTATTACCAAACGAGCTCACCAGCCTGAACGATGATCAGGTCCGTCATCTGGCCGATCTGACCCGTCTGGGGATGGCCGGTAACCTTGCTGACTTTGTGATGATCGACAAAGACGGCGCGGTGAAGAAAGGCAGCGAAATTGACTATAACGGCGCGCCTGGCGGCTATGCCGCAGATCCGACGGAAGTCGTCAACTATGTTTCGAAGCACGACAACCAGACGATGTGGGATATGATCAGCTATAAAGCGTCCCAGGAAGCCGACCTGGCGACCCGCGTTCGCATGCAGGCCGTTTCGCTGGCGACGGTGATGCTCGGGCAGGGGATCGCTTTCGACCAGCAGGGTTCTGAACTGCTGCGCTCGAAATCCTTTACCCGCGACTCCTACGACTCCGGCGACTGGTTTAACCGCGTGGATTATTCCCTGCAGGACAATAACTACAACGTTGGTATGCCGCGCATCAGCGATGACGGCAGTAACTATGACGTGATTTCGCGCGTCAAAGATATGGTTGCCGCTCCGGGCGAAGCGGAGCTGAAGCAGATGACCGCCTTCTACCAGGAGCTGACCGAGCTGCGTAAATCCTCGCCGCTGTTCACCTTAGGTGAGGGCAGCGCGGTGATGAAGCGCGTTGATTTCCGTAATACTGGTTCAGACCAGCAGGCCGGTCTGCTGATTATGACCGTGGATGACGGGGTGAAAGCGGGCGCCAGTCTGGATAGCCGTCTTGACGGCCTGGTGGTGGCGATCAACGCTGCGCCGGAAAGCCGTACGCTAAATGAGTTTGCCGGTGAGACGCTGCAGCTGAGCGCGATCCAGCAGGCGGCGGGCGAAAATTCGCTGGCTCACGGCGTGCAGATTGCCGCAGACGGCACGGTCACCCTGCCGGCATGGGCGGTGGCGGTGCTGGAAATGCCGCAGGGCGATGCTCAGGGCGCGGGGCTGCCGGTCAGCAGCAAGTAAGACCTTAACCTCCCGGCCCGCGGCGTACAAACCGCGGGCCGGGATGGCGTGTCCTGATTAAGGAGAAAACCGTGCTTGTTCGTGAACAAGAACCGTACCCGCCGTCCAATCCCCCGGCGGGGGGCGGAAAAATGGTGCAAATTCCCTGCGTGACCGTACCGCTGTATGCCGCGCTGCTGATTGCGCTCGGCTGGTTTGGCGGCGAGCAGTGGCGGAATAAACCCGTCCCGCAGCCGATAACGCAGCCGGTAGCCCATGCGGCGTTAGTGCCGCTGAATCAACCGGCGGTCGAAACTGCCGTCAAGCCGGTTAAAGCCGGGCCAGAAACGCAGGCCGTTGCGGAGGCGCCGATCGATGAAGATCATCTGCCGCCTCTGCGCTACAGCGCGCACGTCTACGCCACCCTGGCGGAGAAACGCAGCATTGTATTAAACGGACAATCCTGGAAGGAGGGCGACTCGCCGCTGGCGAATCTGGTTATCGAGCAGATCCAGCAGGATCTCACCGTCTTTAGCTTCAACGGTAAAACGTTTACCCTCGCGGCGCTGGATGACTGGCCGGGCGGGACGATTGAGGAGAGTCCGCAGGGAGAATAAAAATAGCGCGAGCGGAATTAAAATAACCGCTATTTATTGCCGCGCAGGCTATCAATAAATGGCGCCAGCTGGCGATTAAACTGGCTGCATTTTGTGGCTTCCGGGGTACTATCCTGCTGGAGCTGTTGATATAGCTGCGCGCTGCGCTGGCTCAGCAGATTATCATCAATATTTGCCCATCCGCGTTTTTTACCGACGTTTATTGCCGCACGGTTAATTGCGTCATCGGCAGGCAGATCGCTGCGGTTGCATTTATTCTTCAGATAGCGCGCCCCGGCGGCGACGGAGGCAAGCTGCTCAAGCTGAGCCTCACCGCTAACCGCAGGACTCAGGGTTGTCTGACGATTTTGCTGACAGCCTGAGATCAGGGCAACCGCCATAAGCGGAAATATAATAAAGTTGCGCATAATCTATTAAGCAGAAAAATTAATTGGCTGACAGTTTAACAAATATTTTTCGGCAGTCATCAGAAAATCTGCCAAATTATAAATGTTAAGTGGCTCGCGTTTTTATCATTGCGCTCTTTTAAATCTCATTTTCTTTCATCTGGGTCGTTTCTGTTTTCCGGCGGAAATAATATTTTCCGGCCTTACTGCTTCGGTTTGTTTCTGCGGCCAGCAGAAGGTTACGGGCGCACATTTTTATGTTGTTAAAAAACATCACAATTTCCCTGAGGTTGTCCGGCGAGGATGTAAAATGCTGGTTAAGAATGTCGCGGTTTAGTGCTATCCTGTATTCCCTGGACAATCCGTTCCGTGTCCCGAATAATTCTGTCGATGAAGCGTGTAACAATGTGATTTGTATGGTGAATTTTTAAAGTGAAAATCATGCGAGCGACATGATAATGCGTCGCGTAGTCCATAAATGGTTGCCTGAAAAACAACACCTTCGGGCGGCAATTTGAGAGATTTCTTCTTTCCCCCATCCGGGGAAACATTGAGAATCAGGCCTTTACGCCTGTAAGTTGCGGAGAAAAAGCATGGCGGGAGATGACCGCGAGCCGATCGGACGTAAGGGGAGACCCTCGCGCCAGGCAAAACAAAAGGTAACTCGCCGTCGGGTTCGGGAAGAGGACTACGACGACGATTACGATGATGACTATGAGGATGAAAAACCGATGCCGAGGAAAGGAAAAGGCAAAGGCGGTAAACCCCCTCGTCGTAAACGCACCTGGCTGTGGCTGCTGATTAAAATTGGGGTCGTCTGTGCGGTATTGATTGCCGCCTATGGCGTCTACCTTGACCAGAAAATCCGCAGCCGCATTGACGGGAAAGTCTGGGATCTGCCCGCGGCGGTTTATGGCCGGATGGTCAACCTTGAGCCGGATATGCAGATCAGCAAAAACGAAATGGTGCGCCTGCTCAACGCGACGCAGTATCGCCAGGTGAGCGCGATGACGCGTCCGGGGGAATATACGGTACAGGCCAACAGTATCGAGATGATCCGCCGTCCGTTCGATTTCCCGGACAGTAAAGAAGGCCAGGTGCGCGCGCGTCTGACCTTTAATGGCGATCGTCTCGACACCATCGAGAACATGGATAATAACCGCCAGTTCGGTTTCTTCCGTCTCGATCCGCGCCTGATCACTATGCTGCAATCGGCTAACGGCGAACAGCGTCTGTTTGTGAAGCGCAACGGCTTCCCGGATCTGCTGGTGGATACTCTGCTGGCGACGGAAGACCGCCATTTTTACGAACACGACGGCATCAGCCTTTACTCCATTGGCCGTGCGGTGCTGGCTAACCTGACCGCCGGTCGTACGGTGCAGGGGGCGAGTACGCTGACCCAGCAGCTGGTGAAGAACCTGTTCCTCTCCAGCGAACGTTCGTACTGGCGCAAGATTAACGAAGCCTATATGGCGCTGATCGTCGATGCCCGCTACAGCAAGGATCGTATCCTTGAGCTGTACATGAACGAGGTGTACCTCGGTCAGAGCGGCGATAACGAGATCCGCGGCTTCCCGCTGGCGAGCCTCTATTACTTTGGTCGTCCGGTGGAAGAGCTCAGCCTCGATCAGCAGGCGCTGCTGGTGGGGATGGTAAAAGGCGCGTCGGTTTACAACCCGTGGCGTAACCCGAAGCTGGCGCTGGAGCGACGCAACCTCGTGCTGCGTCTTCTGCAGCAGCAGCAGGTTATCGATCAGGAGCTGTATGACATGCTCAGCGCGCGTCCGCTGGGCGTACAGCCGCGCGGTGGGGTGATCTCTCCGCAGCCGGCGTTTATGCAGATGGTGCGTCAGGAGCTGCAGGCGAAACTGGGCGATAAAGTCAAAGATCTCTCCGGCGTGAAGATCTTTACCACCTTCGATTCCGTGGCGCAGGATGCGGCGGAAAAAGCGGCGATAGAGGGTATTCCGGCGCTGAAGAAACAGCGTAAGCTACCGGATCTGGAAACCGCGATGGTGGTTGTCGACCGCTTCACCGGCGAAGTACGGGCGATGGTCGGCGGGGCGGAGCCGCAGTTTGCTGGCTATAACCGCGCAATGCAGGCGCGCCGTTCGATTGGCTCGCTGGCAAAACCGGCGACCTATCTGACCGCGCTAAGTCAGCCGAATCAGTATCGTCTAAATACCTGGATCGCCGATGCGCCTATCTCGATTCGTCTGTCTAACGGCCAGACATGGTCGCCGCAGAACGACGATCGTCGCTACAGCGAGAGCGGGAAGGTGATGCTGGTTGACGCGCTGACGCGTTCAATGAACGTGCCGACGGTGAATCTCGGGATGGCGCTGGGCCTGCCGGCGGTGGTTGATACCTGGACTAAACTGGGCGCGCCCAGGAATCAGCTGAATGCGGTTCCTTCTATGCTGCTGGGGGCGCTGAACCTGACGCCGATTGAAGTGGCGCAGGCGTTCCAGACCATTGCCAGCGGTGGCAACCGCGCGCCGCTGTCAGCGCTGCGTTCGGTGATCGCTGAAGATGGTACCGTACTCTATCAAAGCTATCCGCAGGCGGAACGGGCGGTATCGGCGCAGGCGGCTTATATGACGCTCTGGACTATGCAGCAGGTGGTGCAGCGCGGTACCGGTCGTCAGCTGGGCGCGAAGTATCCGGGCCTGCATCTGGCGGGTAAAACCGGGACCACCAACAACAACGTTGATACCTGGTTTGCCGGTATTGACGGCGGTCAGGTGACCATTACCTGGGTGGGACGCGATAATAACCAGCCGACTAAGCTGTACGGCGCCAGCGGCGCAATGTCGATTTACCAGCGCTATCTGGCTAACCAGACGCCGACTCCGCTGGTCCTGACTCCGCCGGAAGATGTGGTGGATATGGGCGTCGATAGCAGCGGTAACTTTGTCTGCAGCGGCGGCATGCGTTCGCTTCCGGTATGGACGACCTCGCCGGACGCGCTTTGTCGCCAGGGCGAACTGATTCAACAGCAGCAGCTCCAGCAGCAGCAGGCGAATAATCCGTTCAATCAGTCCGGGCAACAGCCGCAACAGCAGCAAAATCAGCAGCAACCGCCGAAGCAGGAGAAGAGCGATGGCGTAGCGGGCTGGATTAAAGATATGTTCGGCGGTAATTAACTCGTCGTTGCATCCTGAAAGCCGGCGCCTTGTTGGTTGAGTGGGTGCAGGAATAGTGGCCCTCTAATACCTCAGTATTAGAGGGCCTTTTTATATCTGTAAATTAATTAACAGCCTTATAACCCCACAATTACCGTCTGGTTATTTATTCATCCTTTGATAGCCCGCAGGGGGCATATTTCTTGCCTTGCCGCGCTCGTTTCGCCTATTATGTCAGCCGTTATAATAATAATTCTCGTTTACGTTATCATTCACTTCTATCAGAGATATACCCATGGCGCGTCTTAAAACTGCTCAGCCAAATCACTCGCTGCGTAAAATCGCAGCTGTAGTAGCCACGGCGGTTAGCGGCATGTCTGTTTATGCACAGGCGGCAGTTGAACCGAAAGAAGAAACCATTACCGTAACCGCCGCTCCGGCTCCGCAGGAGAGCGCCTGGGGACCGGCAGCGACCATCGCGGCGCGACAATCGGCCACCGGTACCAAAACAGATACTCCTATTCAAAAGGTGCCACAGTCTATTTCCGTGGTGACCGCTGAGGAAATGGCGCTACATCAACCAAAGTCCGTTAAAGAAGCATTGAGCTATACACCTGGTGTTGCCGTGGGAACGCGTGGCGCCTCTAATACTTACGACTATCTGATCATCCGCGGTTTCGCTGCTGATGGCCAAAGCCAGAATAACTTTCTGAATGGCCTGAAAATGCAGGGGAACTTCTATAATGACGCGGTGATTGATCCCTATATGCTGGAGCGTGCGGAAGTCATGCGCGGTCCGATTTCCGTACTTTACGGAAAGAGCAGCCCGGGTGGTTTGCTGAATATGGTCAGCAAGCGTCCTACAACGGAACCGCTAAAAGAAGTCCAGTTTAAAATGGGTACCGATAACCTATGGCAGACCGGATTTGACTTCAGCGATGCGATTGACGAGGACGGCGTTTATTCTTATCGCCTGACTGGGTTGGCGCGCTCTGCCAATGCTCAGCAGAAAGGCGCTGAGGAGCAACGTTACGCGATTGCACCCGCTTTTAGCTGGCGCCCGGATGATAAAACCAACTTTACGTTCCTCTCCTATTTTCAGAATGAACCGGAGACCGGGTACTACGGCTGGTTGCCGAAAGAGGGAACGGTGTCACCGTTACCGAACGGTAATCGTCTCCCAACCGACTTCAACGAAGGCGCCAACAACAACACTTACTCGCGTAATGAGAAAATGGTTGGCTATAGCTTTGACCACGAATTCAACGATACCTTTACCGTGCGCCAGAACCTACGTTACGCGCAAAATAAAGTTTCGCAGAACAGTGTCTACGGCTATGGGATGTGTTCTGACCCGCTTTATTCGAGCAACCCAGCCACCAGCCCTTGCGCCAGTGTTCCTCAGTCACAATGGGGCCATACGCTGACCCGACAGTACGTAATTGATAATGAAAAATTACAGAATTTCTCTGTCGATACCCAGTTGCAAAGCAAGTTCGCGACCGGCTCAGTAGATCATATCCTGCTGACTGGCGTTGATTTCATGCGGATGCGTAACGATATCGATTCCTGGTTTGGCTATGCGGGTTCAGTGACGCCATCCGATATCTATAATCTTGATCGCAGCGATTTTGATTTTGGTTCGCACCCTGGGCCATCAGGTGCTTATCAAGTGCTGAATAAACAGAAACAGACTGGTCTTTACGTACAAGACCAGGCGCAGTGGGAAAAAGTGCTGGTTACTCTGGGGGGGCGTTATGACTGGGCGAAGCAGGATTCGCTCAACCGTGTTACCGCGACGCAGAGTTCCAGAAATGATAAACAATTTACCTGGCGCGGTGGTGTTAACTACCTGTTCGATAATGGTATAACGCCTTATTTCAGCTATAGCGAATCGTTTGAGCCAGCCTCGCAGACCGGTGCAAGCGGTAATGTTTTTGCTCCATCTAAAGGCAAACAGTACGAAGCTGGTGTGAAATACGTACCCAACGATCGTCCTATTGTCATTACCGGTGCCCTTTATCAGTTGACCAAAACCAATAACCTGATGGCCGATCCTGCAGGTTCGTTCTTCTCGGTTGAAGGTGGTGAAATTCGCTCGCGCGGCGTAGAGATTGAAGCCAAAGCTGCGCTTTCCGCTAGCGTCAACGTTGTCGGTTCTTATACCTATACCGATGCGCAATACACTACGGATACCTCCTACAAAGGTAATACGCCGGCTCAAGTGCCAAAGCATATGGCATCCCTGTGGGGGGACTACACTTTATTTAACGGCCCGCTATCTGGACTGACATTGGGTACTGGCGCACGTTTCACTGGCTCCAGCTATGGCGATCCAGCGAACTCCTTCAAGGTGGGTAGTTACACGGTTGTTGATGCATTAGTCCGTTATGACCTGGCCCGCTTGGGTATGGCAGGTTCTAACGTGGCGCTTCACGTGAACAACTTGTTTGACCGAGAGTATGTGGCAAGCTGCTTTAATACTTATGGCTGCTTCTGGGGCGCTGAGCGTCAGGTTGTGGCGACCGCGACTTTCCGTTTCTAACCACTTAACGGGCGCGGTTCGCCGCGCCTCTTACCAGGTTCCGTTATGCAGGAAAACATTCCGCACTCCGATACGACGTTTTCACTGGACCGCGTGACCTTCCGCGTGCCCGGCCGAACGCTGCTGCATCCTCTGTCGTTAACCTTCCCGGCGGGAAAAGTCACGGGCCTGATTGGCCATAACGGCTCCGGCAAATCGACGCTGCTGAAAATGCTTGGCCGCCATCAGCCGCCTTCGGACGGGGAGGTTTTGCTTGACGGTCAGCCGCTCGATAGCTGGGGCAGTAAAGCCTTTGCCCGCAAGGTGGCTTATCTGCCGCAGCAGTTGCCCCCGGCGGAAGGCATGACGGTGCGCGAACTGGTGGCTATCGGCCGCTACCCGTGGCACGGGGCTCTGGGGCGTTTTGGCGCGGCGGACCGGGAAAAAGTGGAAGAGGCGATTGCGCTGGTCGGGCTAAAACCGCTGGCCCATCGACTGGTGGACAGCCTCTCCGGCGGCGAACGCCAGCGCGCGTGGATTGCCATGCTGGTGGCCCAGGATAGCCGCTGCCTGCTGCTCGATGAACCCACCTCGGCGCTGGATATCGCCCACCAGGTGGATGTGCTGGCGCTGGTTCATCGCCTGAGCCAGCAGCGCGGGCTGACGGTGATCGCCGTACTGCATGATATCAATATGGCGGCGCGCTACTGCGACTATCTGGTTGCGCTGCGCGGCGGTGAAATGATCGCTCAGGGAACGCCCGCGGAGCTGATGCGCAGCGAAACTCTGGAACAAATTTACGGTATCCCGATGGGGATCCTGCCGCATCCGGCTGGCGCAGCGCCGGTAAGTTTTGTCTATTGATGGAAAACCTCACACTCATCACGCGGCGGCGCCTGCTGACCGCGATGGCGCTGTCGCCGCTGCTGTGGCAGATGCGCGGCGCGCGGGCGGCGGAAGTTGATCCGCAGCGTATTGTCGCGCTCGAATGGCTGCCGGTAGAGCTGCTGCTGGCGTTGGGCGTCACGCCCTACGGCGTTGCCGATATCCCTAACTACAGGCTGTGGGTCAATGAACCGGCGCTGCCTGATTCGGTGATTGATGTTGGGCTGCGCACCGAACCCAATCTGGAGCTGCTGACGCAGATGAAGCCGTCGTTTCTGGTCTGGTCGGCAGGGTACGGCCCGGCGGCGGAAAAGCTGGCGCGTATTGCGCCCGGACGAGGATTCACCTTCAGCGACGGCAAGCGTCCGCTGATGATGGCTCAGCAGTCGCTTAGCGAAATGGCTGACCTGATCGGCAGGCAGCAGGAAGCGAAGCGCCATCTGGCGGAATTTGACGCGCTGATGGAGAGCCTGCGTCCGCGCTTTGCCCGCCGCGGCGATCGCCCGCTGCTGATGATTACCCTGCTTGATACCCGCCACGTGCTGGTCTTTGCGCAGAACTGTCTGTTCCAGGAAGTGCTCGACCGCTTTGCCATCAAAAATGCCTGGCAGGGCGAGACCACCTTCTGGGGCAGCGTCACCGTCGGTATTGACCGGCTGGCGGCCTACAGAGATGCCGACGTTATCTGCTTCGATCACGGCAATGCGCGGGAGATGGCGCAGCTCACGGCGACGCCGCTGTGGCAAGCGATGCCGTTTGTTCGCGCAGGGCGTTTTCAGCGCGTCCCGGCGGTGTGGTTCTATGGCGCGACGCTATCGGCGATGCATTTTGCCCGCGTGCTGGCCGACGCTCAGGGGGGCCCGGTGTGAGATCGCGTATTTCGCCTTTGGCGACATCTCTGCTGTTAACTCTGCTTATCGTCGCTGCTGCGCTGACGCTGTTCAACCTCAACGTGGTGCTGCCGCGAAGCGAATGGGGGCAGGCGCTGTGGCAGCCTAATATCGATAATATCGCTCAGATGCTGTTCCACTACAGCCTGCTGCCGCGGCTGGTTATATCGTTGCTCGTCGGCGCCGGGCTGGGGCTGGTGGGCGTGCTGTTCCAGCAGGTGCTACGTAACCCGCTGGCGGAACCGACGACGCTCGGCGTAGCGACCGGGGCGCAGCTGGGCATGACGGTCACCACGCTGTGGGCGATCCCTGGCGTGCTGGCGTCGCAGTTCGCCGCGCTTGCCGGGGCGTGCATTGTCGGCGCGCTGGTGTTTGGTGTGTCGTGGGGCAAACGCCTCTCGCCGGTGACGTTGATTCTGGCTGGGCTGGTAGTCAGCCTGTACTGCGGCGCGCTTAATCAACTGATGGCGATCTTCCATCACGATCAGCTGCAAAGTATGTTCCTGTGGAGCACCGGAACCCTGACCCAGACCGACTGGAGCGTGGCGCAGCGACTGTGGCCGCAGCTGCTGGGCGGAGCCATTTTAACGCTGCTGCTGCTGCGTCCGCTGACCCTGATGGGGCTGGACGACGGCGTGGCGCGCAACCTCGGACTGGCGCTCTCGCTGGCACGGCTGGGGGCGTTGACCCTGGCGATTGTCATCAGCGCCCTGTTGGTGAATGCGGTGGGGATTATTGGCTTTATCGGCCTGTTCGCGCCGCTGCTGGCGAAGATGCTGGGCGCTCGTCGTCTGCTATCGCGCTTGCTGCTGGCGGCGCTGATTGGCGCGCTGCTGCTGTGGCTCTCCGATCAGGTTATCCTCTGGCTGGCCCGGGTGTGGATGGAAGTCTCCACCGGTTCGGTAACCGCCCTGATTGGCGCGCCGCTGCTGCTATGGCTGCTGCCGCGCCTGCGCAGCATTAGCGCGCCGGTGATGAACGGTGGCGCCAGGGTGCAGGCTGAACGGCAACATGTGCTGTGGTTCGCGCTGGGCGGGCTGGCGCTGCTGCTGCTGGCCATCGTCGCTGCGCTGGCTTTCGGCCGCGATGCGCAGGGCTGGCACTGGGCCAGCGGTACGCTACTGGATGAGCTAATGCCCTGGCGCTGGCCGCGCATTCTGGCGGCGCTGTTCGCTGGCGTAATGCTGGCGGTAGCGGGCTGCATTATCCAGCGTTTGACCGGTAATCCGATGGCCAGTCCGGAAGTGCTCGGCATCAGCTCAGGCGCGGCGTTTGGCGTGGTGGTGATGCTGTTCTTTGTGCCGGGAAATGCCTTTGGCTGGCTGCTGCCCGCCGGTAGCCTCGGAGCGGCGGCGACGCTGCTGATCATCCTGATTGCCGCCGGACGCGGCGGGTTCTCGCCGCATCGCATGCTGCTGGCAGGGATGGCGCTGAGCACGGCGTTTACCATGCTGCTGATGATGCTGCAGGCCAGCGGCGATCCGCGAATGGCGCAGATCCTGACGTGGATTTCCGGCTCAACCTACAGCGCCACGCCGGAACTCGTGATGCGCAGCGGCGCGGTGATGCTTGTTCTGCTTACGCTGACGCCATTTTGCCGTCGCTGGCTGACGATTCTGCCGCTGGGCGGCGAGGCGGCGAAGGCGGTCGGCATGGCGCTGACGCCGTCACGTATCGGGCTACTGCTGCTGGCGGCATGTTTGACCGCGGCCGCAACGCTAACGATTGGCCCCCTCAGCTTCGTGGGATTAATGGCGCCGCATATTGCGCGTATGATGGGATTCCGGCGTACGATGCCGCATATGGCGATCTCCGGCCTGATTGGCGGGGTGCTGCTGGTGTTCGCCGACTGGTGCGGCCGGATGCTGATGTTTCCGTATCAGATCCCGGCGGGATTGCTGTCGACGTTTATCGGCGCGCCGTACTTTATCTATCTGTTGAGAAAGCAGAGTCGGTAGCTTTTCATCATCGCGATGCCCGGCGGGCATCGCGATGTGATAAGTCGCTTTTGTACGTATTCAGGCCGGATTTATAGCGGCGTCCTGCAGCTGTTTGATTTCGCTTTCCGTTAATTCGGTGAGCTGGATGACCAGCGACTGTTCCATTCCGTTTTCCAGCATCCGGTTAGCAATTTTTAGTCGGGCCTTTGCTTCACCTTTTTCAATGCCCCATTCAATAAAAAGCTCTTTGCCGTTTTTTTCCAGCCATTCGTTCAGCGTTTCCATTGACTCCTCCTGCGGTATATGACTTACCAGTCCATTGAAAAAAGCCTTAGGGTTTGCGGTATAACCGCGCTGCCCCATGTAGCTAAATAACACTTTTAGCTGTTCGGCGGTAGTATATCCCGTGTTCAGCAGGGCCCCCAATTGCTCCAGCAGAAGCATGAGATCCCGTTGCCGAATATGTTTCTGCAGGAGCTCCAGTATCGCAATGCGCCGGTGCTGCATAATCGCGTCGTCAGGGATCACCGTGATATCGACCAGCGGAAAAGGGCGGTTATAGATTATTTTTGCCCACTCCGGCGAGTCGAACAGGCTGTACCAGTTCATCGTGAAGGGATAGGGCGAGGTTTTGCCCTGATAAAAAAGAATGGGAACCACCAGTGGAAGATGCGTATTTCCCGCTTCCAGATGGCGCTGCATTGCGGCGACGGCATAGCGCATCAGGCGAAACGCCATCTGTTTGTCCGGCGAGCTTTGATGCTCAATAAGTACGTGGATATAGCCGGTCTTATTATTGATTTTCAAAGAGTACAGCACGTCGGAATAGTAGGCGCGCAGGTCTTCCTCAATAAAATTACCTGATTCCAGCTGTAGCGTATTGAGATCGCACTGCGCGCGCAGATCTGCCGGAAGATGGATATCGATAAAGTCTCTGGCTGTGTCGGTATGCGCCAGTAGCTGTTTGAAGATAGCATCATGCGGGGTGGGAGAAGATTGCGTTGTCATCCTGAGCGATCCCTGCGGCTAATTTTGCGCTCAGCATCGGCTTCGGGCTTCATTTTGTCCGCTGACGATTTTGACTTCTACGAGGCGTGATGATGACAATCTTTCGAAGCGATCGCGCTTGCAGATTGTTATGCGTGAACCCACGCAAATTGAGGCTTTGCGGCGAGATGACAGAGATATTGCCGGGACTGGGCAGTCCCGGCAATCAGGGTTACAGCTTCGCGAAGGCGTTACGCGCTGCGGCGACGGTATTGTCGATATCCTCTTCGCTATGAGCAATAGACATAAAGCCCGCTTCAAACGCCGACGGCGCCAGGTAGACGCCCTCTTCCAGCATCAGGTGGAAGAAGCGTTTAAACCGTTCTACATCGCACTTCACCACGTCCTGGTAGCAGGTCACGCTTGGCGCATCGGTAAAGAAAATGCCAAACATGCCGCCGACGTTATTCACCACCAGCGGAATACCGGCATCGCGAGCGGCGTCCAGCAGGCCCTGTGCCAGCTGGTTGGTGAGTTCAGTTAGCGTCTCATGTACGCCGGGCTGCGCCACTTCGCTTAAGCAGGCGAAACCTGCCGCCATGGCGATGGGGTTGCCGGAGAGGGTACCTGCCTGGTAAACCGGGCCGGTCGGAGCAAGGGCATCCATCACCTCGCGGCGACCGCCGAATGCGCCAACCGGCATACCGCCGCCGATGATTTTGCCAAGGCAGGTCAAATCCGGCACCACGCCGTAGTAATCCTGCGCGCCCGCCAGCGCCACGCGGAAGCCGGTCATGACTTCATCAATAATCAGCAGCGCGCCGAATTCGTCGCACAGCGCGCGCAGGCCCGGCAGAAACTCCGGCAGCGGTGGAATACAGTTCATATTACCGGCCACCGGCTCAACGATGATGCAGGCAATATCCTGTGGATACTGTTCGAACGCAGCGCGGACCGAGGCCAGATCGTTATAGGTGCAGGTCAGGGTGTGTTTGGCGAAATCCGCCGGCACGCCCGGCGAGTTCGGCTGGCCAAGCGTCAGCGCACCTGAACCGGCTTTCACCAGCAGACAGTCGGCGTGACCGTGGTAGCAGCCTTCGAACTTGATAATTTTGTCGCGACCGGTAAAGCCACGCGCCAGGCGGATGGCGCTCATAGTGGCTTCGGTACCGGAGTTCACCATCCGGACCATATCCATGGTCGGGACCAGTTCGGTGACCAGCGCCGCCATTTTAACTTCCATCTCCGTTGGCGCGCCAAAGCTCAGGCCGCGCTCAGCAGCTTCAATAACCGCATTGCGGATTGCCGGATGGTTATGGCCCAGCACCATTGGGCCCCAGGAGCCGACATAATCGATATACGCTTTACCATCGACGTCGTAGAGATATGCGCCGTCGGCGCGCTCAATAAACAGCGGTGTGCCGCCGACGCCGGTGAAGGCGCGTACCGGAGAGTTCACGCCGCCGGGGATAAGTTCACGCGCAGCATTATACAGATTTTCAGATTTGCTCATTACCGGAGTCCTGGTTCGTGAAAAATGTTTTGTCGACTATTCTAAGTTATTCCAGGAAGGTTATGAAAGTTTTGCCCAATTGAAACAATGGGGGCGCAGCGCATTTTTTTGACGACGGAGCCTGTCCGGTTGGCTAGAATGCCCTTCTTTCTATTTGTATTACTAATCATTGATAATGGCATGAAAGCAGAAAATCCCTCTTCTTCAGCACATCAGTTCGTACGCGTTCGCCGCAGCGATGCCGTGCGTCGGTTGATTCAGCGTGATAAAACGCCGTTGGCGGTGTTATTGATGGCGGCCGTTGTCGGAACGCTGGCGGGGCTGGTTGGCGTCGCGTTTGAGAAAAGCGTCAACTGGGTGCAAAACGTGCGCATTGGCGCGCTGGTAGAGGTGGCAGACCACTGGTTTCTGGTCTGGCCGCTGGCTTTTATCCTCTCCGCTTTGCTGGCGATGGTGGGCTATTTCCTCGTCCGTCGTTTTGCGCCGGAAGCAGGCGGCTCCGGGATCCCGGAAATTGAAGGCGCGCTGGAGGAATTGCGTCCCGTTCGCTGGTGGCGCGTGCTGCCGGTGAAGTTTATCGGCGGCATGGGCACGTTGGGCGCGGGGATGGTGCTGGGGCGCGAAGGGCCGATGGTGCAGCTTGGGGGCAATCTTGGGCGCATGGTGGTGGACGTCTTCCGCATGCGCAGTCCGGAAGCGCGTCATACGCTTCTGGCGACCGGCGCCGCCGCGGGGCTCTCCGCCGCTTTTAACGCGCCGCTGGCCGGGATTCTGTTTATTATTGAAGAGATGCGCCCGCAGTTTCGCTACAACCTGATCTCCATTAAAGCCGTGTTTACCGGCGTGATTATGGCAACCATCGTTTTCCGTATCTTCAATGGCGATAAAGCGGTTATCGAGGTCGGTAAGCTCAGCAATGCGCCGGTCAACACGCTGTGGCTGTATTTGATCCTTGGGATGATTTTTGGCTGCGTGGGTCCGTTATTTAATACGCTGGTGCTGCGTACCCAGGATATGTTCCAGCGGATTCACGGCGGCAACATCAAGAAATGGGTGCTGATTGGCGGCCTGATCGGCGGTAGCTGCGGCGTGCTGGGACTGATTCAGCCGGCAGCGTCCGGCGGCGGATTTAACCTGATCCCCATCGCCGCGGCGGGCAATTTTTCCGTTGGCCTGCTGCTATTTATTTTTATCGCGAGGGTGATTACCACGCTGCTCTGCTTCTCTTCCGGCGCGCCGGGCGGAATTTTTGCCCCGATGCTGGCTCTGGGGACGCTGCTGGGTACGGCGTTTGGTATGGCAGCGACGCCGCTGTTTCCGGCGTATCATCTGGATGCGGGAACCTTTGCCATTGCCGGTATGGGGGCGCTGCTTGCCGCCTCGGTCCGGGCGCCGTTGACCGGTATCGTGCTGGTGCTGGAGATGACCGATAATTATCAGCTCATTTTGCCAATGATTATTACCTGCCTCGGCGCAACACTATTGGCACAATTCCTCGGCGGTAAGCCTTTATACTCGACTATTCTGCAGCGTACTCTCGCAAAACAAAAAGCGGAACAGGAAGCCAGGGCGCAGCCTGTCGGCGGGGAGAATACTTGAACGATTTACTCGGGTATTAGATAATGGCTCAAAAGGTCGGGTTATTCTTTAACCGGTCAGAAGTATCAATGGGAGCATAAAATGAGTGATGACGTAGCGTTGCCGCTGGAGTTTACCGAAGCCGCAGCGATTAAAGTAAAAGACCTGATTGCGGATGAAGACAATCCGAACCTGAAACTGCGCGTGTACATCACCGGCGGTGGCTGCAGCGGTTTCCAGTACGGCTTCACCTTTGACGATCAGGTTAACGAAGGCGATATGACTATCGAGAAGCAGGGCGTCGGCCTGGTGGTTGACCCAATGAGCCTGCAGTATCTGGTCGGCGGCGCCGTCGATTATACCGAGGGACTGGAAGGTTCGCGTTTTATCGTGACCAACCCGAATGCGAAAAGCACCTGCGGCTGCGGCTCCTCATTCAGCGTCTAAAGATAGTGCGATCGTGAGCCCCTTCTTCCACAGGGAGAGGGAGCAAACATTAAAAACGGTAACGTTCAGGTTACCGTTTTGCTTTTATTACCGTCCATTCTCATCAAGTGCAAACGTTGGCAGCTTCAGGTGCCAGCGGATTGCCGCCAGCCGAATCACCAGCGTAACCACCATCCCTGACATCGCCGCGTTTTCTAACGGAACCTGGAAGGTGTAGTGCGCCGTTGCGTGTACGATACCGCCAACGATGCAGGCGGTCGCGTAGATTTCCGTACGCAGAATCATCGGGATTTCGCGCGCCAGCACGTCGCGAATAATCCCTCCGCCGACGCCGGTGACGACGCCCATGCAGATGGCCACCAGCGGTCCGCTATGAGCAAGGAAGGCTTTGTTGACGCCGATCCCGACAAATACTGCCAGGCCGACGGCGTCCAGTACCGGCAACACCCATTTAGGTAACCGACGCGGCTGGCGCACCAGCAGGATAGTCAGCATGCTGGTGACCATGGCCACTACCAGATCGGTAGGATCTTTAACCCAAAATACCGGGCCGTTAGCAAGGGCCATATCACGAATGGTTCCGCCGCCCACTGCGGTCACCACGCCTAATACCAGCACGCCGAAAGGGTCCATGCGCAGCTTTCCAGCCAGCAGGACGCCAGAGATGGCAAACACGGCGGTGCCAATAATATCCAGCCAATAGACAAGCATCGTCAGTTCCCACTTATAGTCTACCCCATCAGGCTATTTCATTTGCCAGTTTGACCCTGGTCAGCGCTGACGAACCTCACGTACAGCGTATACGCTGCGGTTGTTCCTCGCTGTGTTCCAGACTGTCTGCAACAATAGCGCCTGGTGGGATAGGTTCTGAGCACCTGGGTTATCAGGTGATTATTTTACCTGTTCGAGCGCAGTACAGAGTTGTTTTGCGGCGAGGATAATACGTGGGCTCGCGCGTTCAAACCAGTCGCCATGTAGCGCAATAAAAGAAATTTTTAGCTGATTCTGCCAATAGCGCTCAACGGCGGGAAGTTTACTGGCATCGCCGGCGATAACGATAGCCTGCGGCTGCCTTGCCAGCACCTGTTCACGGCTAACCTGCGGCCAGGGAACCCGGCTGGCGGCAAAAATGTTTTCTCCCCCGCACAGCGTCAGAACCTGATCCTGAATCGAGCCTTTGCTGGTCGTAAAGAGAGGGTTGGCGCCGAACTGTAAAAAAACGCGTTTTTTCGGCACGTTGGCATAGCGGGCTTTCAGCTTCTGGTACTCACTTTGCATATTCTGCGCCGCCTGCTGCGCCTTTTCCGGCTGCGGGCTCCACTGCGCCAGCTGGCGAAGCGTCGCGATAATGTCTTCAATGGTCGACGTTTCGACCCAGATGACTTTTATCCCGAGCGAGCTTAGCTGATTGACCTGCCGCTCAGCGTTACCGCCGCGCCAGGCCAGCACCAGGTCGGGCTTGAGGGCGACGATACGTTCCAGATTCATCCCCTGCCAGCTGGAGACCTGCTCTATCTTTGCGGCTTCAGGGGGATAATCGGAATAACTGCTGACGCCAACTGGCGTAATGCCGGCGGCAAACGCCAGTTCTGTATTGGCGGGAGAGAGCGTCCCCACCCGCGGCGCGGCGAAAAGCCACGCCGGGGCGAGCAGCAGCAGGGCGGCAAGCGCCGTTATAAACGACTTAGCCACGGGCCAGGTGCTGCACCAGGTTTTCCACCATCAGGGTGGATTGTTTCGCGGCAACGGCGAGAAACTCGTCGAAGCTGAGATGCGACTGCTGATCGGCAACATCGGAGATGGCGCGAACGACTACAAAAGGTACGCCATAGTTGTGGCAGACGTGCGCGATGGCCGTGGCTTCCATTTCTACCGCGACGGCCTGCGGGAAGTTGTGACGGATTTTTGCGAGACCAATGGAACCATTGATGAAAGCATCGCCGCTGACGATGAGCCCGCGTACCGCGTTAAGGTTGAGCGCTTTGATGCAGGTCTCTGCGGCGGCAATCAGCTTCTCATCGGCTTTGAAACCGGCCGGACAGCCCGGCAGCTGACCATACTCATAGCCAAACGCGGTAACGTCCGCATCGTGATAGCGCGTTTCGTCGGAAACGACGATGTCGCCGACCTTCAGGGTTGATGTCAGACCGCCCGCAGAACCGGTGTTGATAATCACATCCGGCTTACAGTGTTCCATCAACAGGGTCGCGCCCATGGCGGCGGCAACTTTGCCGATACCCGATTTCAACAGAGCGACGTCAATACCCTGAAGCTGGCCGGTGTAGATTTCGCTGCCGCCGATAGTGATAGTCTGGCGGTTGTCGATTTTGTCGCGCAGAAGGGTAACTTCCTCTTCCATTGCGCCAATAATGCCGATTTTCATAGATTTACTCGCGATGTGTGGGTTTTAGCGGCATAGTCTATCATGCGCTTAGAAGGAAACGTTATTGCTCGCTCGGAGGAGATCATGGCTAAGATCGATTTTCGCAACAAGATTAACTGGCGTCGCCGCTACCGTTCACCGCAGGGCGTTGAGACGGAGCGAGAAATCCTGCGAATTTTCGAAAGCGATCGCGGGCGCATCATTAACTCGCCGGCGATCCGCCGGCTGCAGCAAAAAACTCAGGTTTTCCCACTGGAGCGCAACGCTGCGGTGCGTACGCGGTTGACCCACTCCCTGGAAGTTCAGCAGGTGGGCCGCTATATCGCTAAAGAGGTGCTGAGCCGGCTGAAAGAGCAGAAGCTGCTCGAACGCTACGGGCTGGATGAGCTCACCGGGCCGTTTGAGAGCATTGTTGAAATGGCCTGCCTGATGCACGATATCGGCAATCCGCCATTTGGTCATTTTGGCGAGGCGGCGATTAACGATTGGTTCAGCCAGCGGCTTTTTCCCGGCGATGCGGCCAGCCAGCCGTTAACCGACGATCGCTGCGTGGTTGCGGCGTTGCGCCTGCAGGAAGGCGATAGCCAACTGAATGAGCTTCGCCGTAAGGTTCGTCAGGATTTGTGCTGGTTTGAGGGAAATGCGCAGGGCATTCGGTTAGTGCATACGCTGATGCGAATGAATCTGACCTGGGCGCAGGTGGGCTGTATTTTAAAATATACCCGTCCGGCATGGTGGCGCGGGGAACCGCCGGCCAGCCACAATTATTTAATGAAGAAACCTGGTTATTATTTAGCCGAAGAAGGCTATGTTGCGAGGTTGCGTAAAGAACTGGATCTGGCTCCTTACAATCGATTCCCATTAACGTGGATTATGGAAGCCGCGGATGATATCTCATATTGCGTTGCCGACCTTGAGGATGCGGTAGAAAAACGCATCTTCAGCGTAGAGCAGCTTTATCAGCATCTCTATGAGGCCTGGGGGGTTCACGAAAAAGGCTCCTTGTTTAATCAAGTTGTCGAAAACGCCTGGGAGAAATCGCGTGCGAATTCTCTGAGTCGCAGCACTGAAGATCAGTTTTTTATGTATTTACGGGTGAATACGCTCAATAGGCTGGTACCGTACGCGGCGCGTCGGTTTATTGATAACCTGGAGAAGATTTTCAGCGGCGATTTTAATCACGCGCTGCTTGAAGACGATAGCGATTGCAGTCAGCTGCTTGAACTATACAAAAATGTTGCGGTAAAACATGTGTTTAGCCATCCTGACGTTGAGCAGCTGGAACTGCAAGGTTATCGAGTGATTAGTGGTTTGTTAGATATATACCAGCCGTTGCTAAAATTATCGCTCGATGAGTTTAGTCTGCTGGTGGAAAAAGAGCGGGTGCGGAGTTTACCGATTGCTTCGCGTCTGTTCCAGAAACTTTCGACTCGCCATCGGCTGGCTTACGTCGAGGCCGTAAATAAGATTTCACGCAGTAATCCGGAATTTCCGGTGATGGAATATTATTATCGCTGTCGTCTCATTCAGGACTATATCAGCGGAATGACCGACTTGTATGCATGGGATGAATATCGTCGCCTGATGGCCGTAGAATAAGGCTGAGTTTTGTAAAGACGGACAATAAATTTTTACTTTTACCAAAACTTCATTCCGGAACTTCGCGCTATAAAATGACTCTGATAGTCACCTACACAGCAACTATTCGTTATCTGAAATCGAGATTGAAACATATGAAAAAAACCACGTTAGCAATGAGTGCCCTGGCTCTGAGTTTAGGTCTGGCGTTGTCCCCTCTCTCTGCGAGCGCGGCGGAAACAGCTTCTTCGGCAACTAATGCGCAGCAGATGCCAAGCCTGGCGCCGATGCTGGAAAAAGTGATGCCGTCGGTCGTGAGCATTAACGTTGAGGGGAGCACCACCGTTAATACGCCGCGGATGCCGCGAAACTTCCAGCAGTTCTTTGGCGATAATTCACCATTCTGCCAGGATGGTTCACCGTTCCAGAGCTCTCCGTTCTGTCAGGGCGGCGGACAAGGCGGCGCGCCGGGCGGTAACGGCGGACAGCAGCAGAAATTTATGGCCCTCGGTTCCGGGGTCATCATTGATGCCGCTAAAGGCTATGTCGTCACCAACAACCACGTCGTGGATAACGCGACAACCATTAAAGTTCAGCTGAGCGATGGCCGTAAGTTCGACGCGAAAGTCGTCGGCAAAGACCCGCGTTCTGATATTGCGCTGATTCAAATTCAGGATCCGAAAAACCTGAGCGCGATTAAACTGGCGGACTCTGACGCTCTGCGCGTCGGCGATTACACCGTAGCGATCGGTAACCCGTTTGGTCTGGGCGAAACCGTGACCTCGGGGATCGTCTCCGCGTTAGGTCGTAGCGGCCTGAACGTTGAAAACTATGAGAACTTTATCCAGACCGATGCGGCTATTAACCGCGGTAACTCCGGCGGCGCGCTGGTTAACCTGAACGGCGAGCTGATCGGTATCAACACCGCGATTCTGGCGCCGGACGGCGGCAACATTGGTATCGGCTTCGCTATTCCGAGCAATATGGTGAAAAACCTGACCGATCAGATGGTTAAGTTTGGCCAGGTGAAGCGCGGTGAGCTGGGTATCATGGGTACCGAGCTGAATTCCGAGCTGGCGAAAGCGATGAAAGTTGATGCGCAGCGCGGCGCGTTCGTCAGCCAGGTCATGCCAAACTCGGCCGCCGCTAAGGCGGGCATTAAAGCCGGCGATGTGATTACCACGCTGAACGGTAAATCGATCAGCAGCTTCGCCGCTCTGCGTGCCCAGGTGGGTACCATGCCGATCGGCAGCAAAGTCGAGCTTGGCCTGCTGCGCGACGGTAAGCCGGTGACGGTGACCGTTGAGCTGCAGCAGAGCAACCAGAATCAGGTTGATTCCAGCACGATCTTCAACGGTATTGAAGGTGCGGAAATGAGCAACAAAGGCCAGGACAAAGGCGTCGTGGTGAGCAACGTGAAAGCGGGCACTCCGGCGGCGCAGATTGGCCTGAAAAAAGGCGATATCATCGTTGGCGCTAACCAGCAACCGGTGAAAAATATTGCCGACCTGCGCAAAATCTTTGATGCCAAGCCCTCTGTTCTGGCGCTGAACATTCAGCGCGGCGATGCGACTATTTATCTGCTGATGCAGTAATTCGTCGCCGTCTGCAAAGCCCCTTCTCTCCTTGCGGAGGGAAGGGGCTTTTTCTTTCTGCTGAGGGTTCCATTTTTGGTTCTGTGACATCTTCCACAACTCCATACTTCTCTCCCCGGCTTTGGGCAAATGCACAATGCGGCGTTTTGCCAACTCTTCTATGCTGGTAGCCTGCTCACGGGAGGGTTACATGGCTGGCTGGCATCTTGATACCAAAATGGCGCAGGATATCGTGGCGCGCACGATGCGCATCATTGATACCAATATTAACGTGATGGATGCCCGAGGGCGCATTATCGGCAGCGGTGACCGCGAGCGAATTGGTGAATTGCACGAAGGGGCGCTGCTGGTGCTTTCTCAGGGACGGGTTGTCGACATTGATGATGCTGTTGCCCGCCACCTGCACGGCGTGCGTCAGGGGATCAATCTGCCGCTGCGTCTGGAAGGGGAGATCGTCGGCGTAATCGGTCTGACCGGGGAACCGGAGTCGCTGCGCAAATACGGGGAACTGGTTTGTATGACCGCCGAGATGATGCTGGAACAATCGCGGCTGATGCATCTCCTGGCCCAGGATAGCCGTTTGCGCGAAGAGCTGGTCATGAACCTGATTCAGGCGGAAGAGAACACGCCGGCGCTGACTGAGTGGGCGCAGCGTCTGGGGATCGATCTCAATCAACCGCGCGTCGTGGCGATGATTGAAGTAGATAGCGGCCAGCTGGGCGTCGATAGCGCGATGGCGGAACTGCAGCAGCTGCAAACCGCGCTGACCACGCCGGATCGTAATAATCTGGTGGCCATTGTCTCGCTGACCGAGATGGTGGTGCTGAAACCCGCGCTGAATGCCTTTGGGCGCTGGGATGCAGAAGATCACTGCAAACGCGTTGAGCAGCTAATTAGCCGGATGAAAGAGAACGGTCAGCTGCGTTTTCGCGTGGCGCTGGGCAATTTCTTTACCGGGCCGGGCAGCATTGCTCGCTCGTACCGCACCGCCCGAACCACGATGATGGTCGGCAAGCAGCGGATGCCCGAAAGCCGTAGCTATTTCTACCAGGATTTGATGCTGCCGGTCCTGCTGGATAGCCTGCGCGGTGGCTGGCAGGCCAATGAGCTGGCGCGCCCGCTGGTTCGCCTGAAGGCGATGGATAACAACGGCCTGCTGCGCCGTACTTTACAGGCATGGTTTCGTCATAACGTGCAGCCGTTGGCGACCTCCAAAGCGCTATTTATCCATCGTAATACGCTGGAATATCGCTTGAACCGTATTTCTGAACTGACGGGGCTGGATTTAGGAAATTTTGACGATCGTCTGCTGCTGTATATTGCGCTCCAGCTGGATGAGCAGCGTTAAAAACACTCCCGCCGCAGGCGGGAGTGGGGATGGCGGATTACAGGCGCTGCAGTCCGCGGGTCGTGACTTGCCAGGAGACGGTATTAGGCTGTGGCCAGGAATAACCATTTAACGGATTGATGATGACGGAGCGATCTCCGGCTTCGGCATGAAAGACTTCGACGATATAGCCCTCATCGAGTATTGCCGTATCTATATAATCGCCAAGCTGCGATGAGCCTTTAATGGACTGGCGATAAACCACCGAGCCGCGCGTATTGTAGACATTTACCGTGGCATAGGTCGTCGTAAATTGCTTATTCGGCACCCCAGGGCTGGCGGTAAAGGTCAGCGCGCCGCCGCCAATATCCATCTCCATCGTCGCGAAACGGGTATTATTTTCGCCGAGCAGTTGCCAGGTGAAGAGATCGCCGTAAAGCTCTGTTGCCCCCTCCTCAGCATCAGGGGTTTCCTCATCCTGCTCTTCGGTTATAAGCGAACAGGTCGTCAGCCCATCCTTCACTACCCGCCAGCGGTTGTGTTGCTTCAGCGTAACTGCGCGATGAGTCGTATCATTGCAGGAGCTGGAGCGGAATGGCTCATCATGGAAAACCTCAATGATCATGTTTTCAGCGAGCGCGATAGTCTCGCTGTTTGCCAGGTTATTGGTCGCTCCGGCATAGCTGCGGTGATAAACCACCGTTTCGTCTGCTCCGGTTGCCGTAATGCTGGCATAGGTATGGGAAACATAATACGGGTGCGGCGCGCCGGTACGCGTGGCGACCGTCATTGCGTGCTGCTGATTATCGATAACGATCTGGCAAAAATCTTTATTGCCTTGCCCTCTGAGATTGAGGGTAACGCTTTTGCCCGTCAGTTCGCCCGGTTCGCTATTATCCTGAGGCAGGACGTCGGCATACTCTTTGAGCAATTTGCTGCGCCGAGGCTCTTCCATACGAGAGAGCAGCAGGAAGAGATCGTTTTTACTTACGCTCTCTTCCTGCGCCAGCAGTGAAGGCTGGCTACGTATCGTCTGAGCGTTGTGTTCGAAAATAGCCTGTAAGTCATCCGCCGGATTATTGTCGAGGATAAAGTTATAAAGCCCATTATCATCAATGCGCATCAGCTGGAATTTCTCACCTGCGATCAGCGTTAAATATCCCGGAGAGGCTTTCAGCCGTCCCGGCTCGACGTGAGTAATATATAAGTGATAGTGAGGACCGAAGGGAATAATCTCCTTACCGGTGGCGCAGTTCGTGCCGTTCATTTTGCGCTCAAATACCTTTTCGCCGCTGGCGGAAAGGACGCATACGCCAGCATAGAGCGTATCGGGATAGTAGCTATGCGGCGTGGCGCTGATAACGTTTAGAATAAGTTGCTGATTTTCATAGTCGATATCAAGGCGCGCAAATGGCGCATCGCCAAGACCTAAAAAGCTCATCGTTACGTTACGCACGCTGGTATCGCTTTGTCGGGTGTAGTTGACGGTAGCCGTATTGATGCCTTCTTTGACGACGATATGGCTGATGTCCGGACGATATTTTTGTGAACGGCCTTTCGGTGGATCGATCTGGTAAACGCCGATGGGAAGGTCATTCAGGGTCAAGGTGTTATCATCGACTATTAGTGAATAACGCGTGCCGCAATTATCCTTAATAGTCAGCGTCCGACCATAGATTTGATCCGGCTGGTCGATATTGAGCGTCAGAGATAGCGTACCTGTTTTGCCTAAAGCCGCCAGTTCGCTGTTATCCACCAGCCAGACGAAAGAGTCCAGCCCCAGCTGACGACGTGCGCTATCCCATTCATTTTGTGGCAGAAGAAGATATAGCGGATAAAGCGGTTTTGCCGCCAACGTAGCGATATATTCCCGAGTGGCGTTTTCCAGGGGGAGACCGCCTAGCGCAATGAACGGAGTGACATCATACCCTGCGGTGGTAGCAATGGCGGTAGCCAGCATATCGGCAAGCTGGTGATCGGATGGCTGGAAGCCATTGCTATTGGCCAGTACACGATAGTTCTGGTTGAAGGCGCGGAAGGCTTTAGTTCCCGCTTTGAGCAGCATCAGCATCAGAAATTGCAGACGCGGACGCAGGCCCCAGCGGGCGACGGGCGTCTGGTCTTTAATACAGGTCATCAGCTGAACTTCCTGCACGGCCTGCTGACCATAGTCATAGAGCCAGCCATCAATATAGAGATGATCGTCCCGGCTCAGCGTGAGCTGCTGGTAGAAAGAAGCGTAAATGTTGTTCCACACTTCGTTGACGGGCAGCGTTGTGTCCTGCATAAATTTGCCCTGATAGCCGTGGCCAATCTCGTGCAGGATCACCCACTGTGTGGTGACGTTATCCAGCCAGCCTTCGCCGATGGTTGCGGAAGTATGCCCGCACCATTCGGTATCGTAATAAGCCGCACCGACGCCATGTTTATCGGCTCTTACAAAATAGCGGGTGGCAATATCCTGATTCAACGGAGAATCCGGCTTATCGCTTAACCCAGCCCAGTCGTTATAGCATTTAAAAAGGTGAGTGTAATAAGCGTGTAACGCGGGTAAGCCCGCTTTCATCGCATTATCGCGGTCGGCATAGGGCAGCAGCAGATTGATAACATCCAAATCAAGCAGCGCGAATGACGATCTATTTTTTTCCCAGTTAAGGAAAAATTCATCCTCAGATTGGCCCGCTTTCCAGCAGGGTAGGGGTTTAGTTGCCGCGGGTTGCTGATAGATGACGGTGAACTCGCAGGGCTGGTCGGTAAACAACGTATCGATAAAAGGGACGGTATCAACGGCTGCGCTGACCGTTTTCCAGCCAGTGGCCAGCGTACAGGTTTTTTCTGCCGCGGTATCATCGCAGAGCAGGCGCAGCGTCGCATTACCGTTACTCATATCCGGCTGGCGGATTTGCAGCACCGTATTGGCGGGCAGAATAAAGCCCAGCGGCTGACGATCGTGCCGGCGTCCTTTTTCAAAACCGGCATTATCCAGCCAGGGCGCAGATTGCAGGGTATAACATGTTTGTTCAATTTCCAGTGTCATCGTATGACCTCCTTTCAGGTGGAAACTGAACATACAGGTCCTTATTTTATTATGTAATTCATGTGGATAGCAAAATGAGATGAAATGAGATGAGAGACGAAAATCTGAGGTTCACGGAGTTTGCAGATGAGGCGTGAGTGAGAGAAGAGAGGGAAACAGGGCCAGACTCTGGCCCGTATCAGGCTTATTTATTTCGCGTCAGTTTTTCCAGATCGGATTCAATTTCGCTGATCTTATTCGTGACAACGCTTTCCAGGTGACGCAGGTCGTCCAGGATCTTACGTTTCAGATCGATTTCGGTGCGATCGCGCTGACAGATTTGATCCAGCTCGTCGATGATATAGCGTAGGTTAGGGCTAATCTCCTGAACTTCTTTATAGCCCTGGCCCACGCCGTCGGCGACCACGGTTTTACGCTGACGCGGATATTTAAACTTGACGCTCTTGGCGAAGAACTCGCCTTTATCCTTCTGAAAGTAGATTTTCAGAATATCGTTATTGGCTTCCTGCCGCAGGCTATAGCGATCGATTTCATCAGGATTGGTAATACCAAGACTTTTCAGATTATCGTACATAACGGTACCTTTGATATCATCGTAATCTTTGAATAATTAACGAAAAAATCCATCTTCGCCAGCTCAATATATAAAAAAAGCGGGATGCCTCCCGCTTTTTATACTGCTTAGTCGATAGTACGCAGAAGTTCGTTGATTCCGACCTTGCCGCGGGTTTTGGCATCAACTTTCTTCACGATGACCGCGCAGTACAGGCTGTACTTGCCATCTTTCGACGGCAGGTTGCCGGAGACGACAACGGAGCCTGCCGGCACGCGGCCGTAGAAGACTTCACCGGTTTCGCGATCGTAAATTTTGGTGCTCTGGCCGAGATAGACGCCCATGGAGATCACGGAACCCTCTTCAACGATCACGCCTTCAACCACTTCAGAACGCGCGCCGATAAAGCAGTTATCTTCGATAATAGTAGGGTTAGCCTGCAGCGGCTCCAGCACGCCGCCGATGCCGACGCCGCCGGACAGGTGAACGTTTTTACCGATCTGCGCGCAGGAGCCGACGGTCGCCCAGGTATCAACCATGGTACCTTCGTCAACGTATGCGCCGATGTTCACATAGGACGGCATCAGAACCGTGTTGCGAGCGATAAACGCCCCCTGGCGAACGGCCGCTGGCGGAACGACGCGGAAGCCTTCTTTCTGAAAGCGCGCTTCATCATAATCCGCGAACTTCATTGGGACTTTATCGAAGTAGCGGCTCTCCGCACCATCGATAACCTGGTTATCGTTAATACGGAAAGAGAGCAGAACCGCTTTCTTCAGCCATTGATGGGTGACCCACTGGCCGTCGACTTTTTCAGCGACACGCAGCGCGCCGGAATCAAGCAGAGAAATCACCTGGTTAACCGCTTCGCGGGTTACGGTATCCACGTTTGCCGGCGTGATGTCGGCGCGACGCTCAAAGGCGGACTCAATAACGTTCTGTAATTGCTGCATTGTTTACTCTTTCCATTTACTTAAAAAAATACGTTACCCTTTATCGTTTGGATTGAGGGCCTCTGTCAACCGTTGTTGCACTTCTTGCTGCAGCTCATTATTAAGGGCACGCCGGTCTGCGGTGGCGATTATAAATAAATCTTCTACTCGCTCACCAATTGTCGTAATTCGCGCGCCGTGGAGCGAAATTCCGAGGTCGGCAAACACCTGACCAACGCGCGCTAACAGACCCGGCTGATCGAGAGCAATCAGTTCCAGAAAAGATTTGCGGTCGGTATGCGTCGGCAGGAAATTAACCTCCGTTGGGACGGAGAAATGCCTCAGTTTTGCCGCCTGACGGCGGGGAGCCGGCGGTTGCCAGCTGCGCTGGGTGATGGTCTGTTCCAGGCCCACGCGGATCATTTCGTGCCTGTCGGCGGAAAGCGGACTTCCGTCCGGCTCAAGAACAATAAAGGTATCCATCGCCATACCGTCGCGGGTAGTAAAGATCTGCGCATCGTGAACGCTAAGATTACGTCGATCCAGCTCGCCGCAAACGGCGGCAAAGAGATAAGGGCGGTCCGGACTCCAGATAAAAATCTCGGTGCCGCCGCGCGAGGCGTGGGAACTGAGCAGGATCATCGGCTTACTGAGATCGTGCTGCAGCAGATTGCGCGCATGCCAGGCGAGCTGGTTTGGCGTATGGCGCACGAAGTAGTTCGCGCGGCAGCGGTTCCATATTTGATGCAGCGCCTGTTCATTAATATTTTCCATTCGCAGCAGCGCCAGCGCCTGTAGCTGGTGATGACGCACCCGCTCGCGCATATCCGGCGTATTTTGCATTCCCCGGCGCAGCTGCTTTTCGGTGGCGAAATAGAGCTCGCGCAGCAGGCTTTGCTTCCAGCTATTCCACAGGTTTTCGTTGGTGGCGCAGATATCGGCAACGGTCAGGCAGACCAGATAGTGCAGACGATTCTCTGTCTGTACCTCTTCGGCAAACTGCTTGATCACTTCCGGATCCTGGATATCACGGCGCTGGGCGGTGACCGACATCAGCAGATGATGGCGCACCAGCCAGGCGACCAGCTGGGTTTCGCGAGAGTTAAGACCGTGGAGCTCGGCGAATTTCAACACATCCTGCGCGCCGAGAATTGAATGGTCGCCGCCGCGCCCTTTGGCGATATCGTGGAAGAGGGCGGCGATAAAGATCAGCTCCGGATGCGTCAGGCGCGGCCACAGCTCAACGCACAGCGGGTGACGGCTGCGGATCTCTTCTTTGGCGAAGCTCTCCAGCTTGAGCAGTACGCGGATAGTGTGTTCATCGACGGTATAGGCGTGAAACAGGTCAAACTGCATCTGACCAACAATATGCGACCATTGCGGCATATAGGCCCACAGCACGCTATGGCGGTGCATCGGCAGCAGTCCCCGGCTAACCGCGCCCTGATGGCGCAGCATACTGAGGAACAGGGTCCGCGCTTCGGGAATATAGCAAAGCGGTTGCGTCAGATGGCGCCGGGCGTGGCGCAGATGGCGAAGCGTGGTGGAGTAGATACCGGTGATGCTGCTGTTGCGCACCATCATAAAGAACATGCGCAGAATCGCCTGCGGTTCGCGGATAAACAGCGTGTCGTCGCGCAGATCGATAAGCGTGCCGCGCAGTTGAAAATCATCATCAATCGGCCGCGGTTTCTCATCTTCGGTGAGCGCCAGAATCGCTTCTTCAAACAGCTGGATCAGCATTTGGTTCAGCTCGCTGACCCGACGAGTGACGCGGAAGAAATCCTTCATCATATGTTCGATCGGCTGGTTGCCTTCGCCTTCATAGCGCAGGCGACGGGCGACGCTGAATTGCCTGTCGAACAGCAGGCGGTTATCGTAGCGGTTGAGCTCAAGATGAAGCGCAAAACGAATCCGCCACAGCTGATGCAGGCATTCATTAAGCTCGTTGCGCTCGGCTTCGGTCAGGAAGCCGAAACCGACCATTTCATCAAGCGAGGTGGCGCCGAAATGGCGGCGCGCGATCCACTGCAGAGTATGAATATCGCGCAGGCCGCCGGGGCTGCTTTTCACATCCGGCTCCAGGTTATAGCTGGTTCCGTGATAGCGCTGATGGCGGACATTCTGTTCTTCAACTTTTGCCGCAAAGAATTTTTCCGATGGCCAGAAGCCATCGCTGAAGATGTGTTTTTGCAGTTCAAGGAACAGCGCGACGTCGCCTATAAGCAGACGCGATTCGATCAAGTTGGTGGCGACGCTGAGGTCTGATAGCCCCTCAAGCAGGCACTCTTCGAGGGTGCGCACGCTGTGGCCAACTTCCAGTTTAATATCCCACAGCAGCGTCAGCAGCTCGCCGACCTTCTGGGCCTGCTCATCGGGCAGCTTTTTACGACTCAGGATAAGCAGATCGATATCTGACAGCGGGTGGAGTTCGCCGCGACCGTAACCGCCGACGGCGACCAGCGCGATGTCGTTAATTGACCCGAAACCGTACTCAATCCACAGCCGCTGGAGCAGTTGATCGATAAATTCGGTCCGCGCCTCAATCAACTTCTCTGCGACGATGCCCTGGTCAAAAGCCTCGCCCAGCCAGCGCTGGAAAGCGTCGATATGCGTCTTGATAGCCGCGCAGTTGAAATCACTCTGCGGCCAGCGGCCCGGATTAGCGGGCTGTCCGGCCAGGGAAGGGGAGACAGTATCAGATAAAGAGTTGCTCATCGCGCCACCATAAGAAAAAACTATCGCCCATAAAAAATCGCCGGGAGCGATTTTTAACGTCGCTTGCGGCGGCCCACAGGGTGCTCGTCATAAAAAAGCCGGCTGGCGCCGGCTTTTCATCAATCGTTGTGCGAGATTATCGCCGGGATGGTGTCATCCTTGCGTAACGTCAGTATTTCACAGCCGTTGTCTGTCACCACAATAGTATGCTCATACTGCGCAGACAAGCTCCGGTCTTTGGTTTTTACCGTCCAGCCGTCTTTCATGCTGCGGATCTCTTTTTTGCCGGCGTTGACCATCGGCTCAATGGTAAAGGTCATGCCTGGCTTGAGCACCACGTTGGTTTCCGGAGAATCGTAGTGCAACACCTGCGGCTCTTCATGAAAACCGCGGCCGATACCGTGTCCGCAATACTCGCGCACCACGGAGAAACCTTCGGCTTCAACGTATTTCTGAATAGCTGCGCCGATGGTGCGCAGATTGATTCCCGGTTTGACCATTTTGAGGGCCAGATAGAGGCTTTCCTGGGTAATGCGGCACAGGCGCTCGCCAAGAATAGTCGGCTTGCCGACGATAAACATCTTTGACGTATCGCCGTGGAAATCATCTTTAATGACGGTGACGTCAATGTTGACGATATCGCCATCTTTCAGCAGCTTGCCGTCGTCCGGGATCCCGTGGCACACCACTTCATTAATAGAGATGCAGACGGATTTGGGAAAACCGTGATAGCCCAGGCAGGCAGAAACGGCTTTTTGCTCGTTAACGATGTAATCGTTGCAGATGCGGTCCAGTTCGCCGGTGCTGACGCCCGGTTTCACGTAGGGCTCGATCATTTCCAGCACTTCAGCGGCCAGGCGGCCGGCAACGCGCATTTTTTCGATGTCTTCAGATGTCTTAATAGAAATAGCCATGGATTGTGTCCAGCAGTGTCGATTTTTTCGACAATAATAGATTATGTCTGAACAATGTTAACAGTCCGGGCGTCCTGCTGCCAAATTGAGAATCATTAACAGCACGCGACGTCAACAACAGTTGGTGTCCGGTCCTGTTTTGTGATATAAAGCGCGCCGGACTTCTGTTCCATTCTCAGATACACAAGATGGACTGAAGCGACAAATCTCACTTTGTGTAACAACACACACGTATCGGCACATATTCCGGGGTGCCCTTTGGGGTCGGTAATATGGGATACGTGGAGGCATAACCCCAACTTTTATCTATAGAGGTTTTAAACATGGCAACTGTTTCCATGCGCGACATGCTCAAGGCTGGTGTTCACTTTGGTCACCAGACCCGTTACTGGAACCCGAAAATGAAGCCTTTCATCTTCGGCGCGCGTAACAAAGTTCACATCATCAACCTTGAGAAAACTGTACCGATGTTCAACGAAGCGCTGGCTGAACTGAACAAGATCTCTTCTCGTAAAGGTAAAATCCTTTTCGTTGGTACTAAGCGCGCTGCAAGCGAAGCGGTAAAAGACGCTGCTAACAGCTGCGACCAGTTCTTCGTGAACCATCGCTGGCTGGGCGGTATGCTGACTAACTGGAAAACCGTTCGTCAGTCTATCAAACGTCTGAAAGACCTGGAAACTCAGTCCCAGGACGGTACTTTCGACAAGCTGACCAAGAAAGAAGCGCTGATGCGCACTCGTGAGCTGGACAAGCTGGAAAACAGCCTGGGCGGTATCAAAGACATGGGCGGCCTGCCGGACGCGCTGTTCGTTATCGACGCTGACCACGAGCACATCGCAATCAAAGAAGCAAACAACCTGGGTATTCCGGTATTTGCTATCGTTGATACTAACTCCGATCCGGACGGCGTTGACTTCGTTATCCCGGGTAACGACGACGCAATCCGTGCAGTTAGCCTGTACCTGAGCGCTGTTGCTGCTACCGTTCGTGAAGGCCGTTCTCAGGATCTGGCTTCTCAGGCGGAAGAAAGCTTCGTAGAAGCTGAATAATAAGGCATACCCTTATTTAGTACCGTGTATAAATAGGGGCCTCTTAGCGGCCCCTTTTTCACTTTCAAATCTGTCTGGTTCCTGGAACCGGGCAGATCACATCTCCCGAGGATTAAAGAATGGCTGAAATTACCGCATCCCTGGTAAAAGAGCTGCGCGAGCGTACTGGCGCAGGCATGATGGATTGCAAAAAAGCGCTGACTGAAGCGAACGGCGACATCGAGCTGGCAATCGAAAACATGCGTAAATCCGGTGCTATTAAAGCAGCGAAAAAAGCAGGCAACGTTGCAGCTGACGGCGTCATCCTTACCAAAATCGATGGCACCTACGGCATCATTCTGGAAGTTAACTGCCAGACTGACTTCGTTGCTAAAGATGGTGGCTTCCAGGCATTTGCTAACAAAGTTCTGGATGCTGCAGTTGCTGGCAAAATCACCGACGTTGAAGTTCTGAAAGCACAGTTCGAAGAAGAACGCGTTGCGCTGGTTGCTAAAATCGGTGAGAACATCAACATCCGTCGCGTGTCTTCCCTGGAAGGCGAAGTACTGGGTTCTTACCAGCACGGCGCGCGTATCGGTGTTCTGGTTGCTGCTAAAGGCGCGAGCGAAGAGCTGGTTAAACAGCTGGCTATGCACATCGCTGCAAGCAAGCCTGAATTCGTTAAGCCGGAAGACGTTTCCGCTGAAGTGGTAGAAAAAGAGTACCAGGTTCAGCTGGATATCGCCATGCAGTCTGGCAAGCCGAAAGAAATCGCAGAGAAAATGGTTGAAGGCCGCATGAAGAAATTCACCGGCGAAGTTTCTCTGACCGGTCAGCCGTTCGTTATGGATCCGAGCAAATCTGTTGCTCAGCTGCTGAAAGAGCATAACGCTGACGTGACTGGCTTCATCCGCTTTGAAGTGGGCGAAGGCATTGAGAAAGTTGAGACTGACTTTGCAGCAGAAGTTGCTGCGATGTCCAAGCAGTCTTAATTTTCAAAAGGAGCCGCCTGAGGGCGGCTTCTTTTTGCGCCTAATGTGTAAATTCAGCCAACCGCTATAGTGGACACGCTGAAAAGCGACGTACAATGTCGCCGGAATTAACTCATCTCATTCGTTGACAGTCTCAGGAAAGAAACATGGCTACCAATGCAAAACCCGTCTACAAACGTATTCTGCTTAAGTTAAGTGGCGAAGCTCTGCAAGGTTCAGAAGGCTTCGGTATTGATGCGAGCATACTTGACCGCATGGCTCAGGAAATTAAAGAACTGGTTGAGCTGGGTATTCAGGTTGGCGTAGTGATTGGTGGCGGTAACCTTTTCCGTGGTGCTGGTCTGGCGAAAGCAGGTATGAACCGCGTTGTGGGCGACCACATGGGCATGCTGGCAACGGTCATGAACGGCCTTGCAATGCGTGATGCACTTCATCGCGCCTATGTGAACGCCCGCCTGATGTCAGCGATTCCGCTGAACGGCGTGTGTGATAACTACAGCTGGGCAGAAGCAATTAGCCTGCTGCGTAACAACCGCGTAGTGATTCTTTCCGCGGGTACCGGTAACCCATTCTTTACTACCGATTCCGCTGCCTGCCTGCGCGGTATTGAAATTGAAGCCGATGTGGTGCTGAAAGCGACCAAAGTCGACGGGGTCTTTACCGCCGATCCGGCCAAGGATCCTTCTGCAACCATGTACGATCAGCTGACCTACAGCGAAGTGCTGGATAAAGAGCTGAAAGTGATGGATCTTGCTGCCTTTACCCTGGCCCGCGACCACAAATTGCCGATTCGCGTATTCAATATGAATAAGCCTGGCGCGCTGCGTCGCGTGGTGATGGGCGAAAAAGAAGGCACATTAATTACGGAGTAATTCCCGTCGGCGCCAAATACGGGTAATATTCGGCCTTACTTTTTCGGGTTTTTGACCCGATGGTTTTCAACATGCTCGGTGGACGGAATGCTGCGGCTGATTCCTCAGCCTGAAGGACGCTGAGCATAAACATGACTATACTTAGCTCACTTTTGCAGTGGGCGACCGTCTGGTCTGTCTGAGACAAGTTTTCAAGGATTCGTAACGTGATTAGCGATATCAGAAAAGATGCTGAAGTACGCATGGAGAAATGCGTCGAAGCGTTCAAAACCCAAATCAGCAAAATACGCACGGGTCGTGCTTCTCCCAGCCTGCTGGATGGCATTATCGTGGAATACTACGGCACGCCGACCCCGCTGCGCCAGCTGGCTAGCGTAACGGTAGAAGACTCCCGCACGCTGAAGATCAACGTTTTCGATCGCTCTATGAGCCCGGCCGTTGAAAAAGCGATTATGGCTTCCGACCTCGGTCTGAACCCAAGCTCCGCGGGAAGCGATATCCGCGTTCCGCTGCCACCGCTGACCGAAGAACGTCGTAAAGATCTGACCAAAATCGTGCGTGGTGAAGCTGAACAGGCGCGCGTTGCCGTACGTAACGTTCGTCGCGATGCCAACGACAAAGTAAAAGCACTGCTGAAAGAGAAAGAGATCAGCGAAGATGACGATCGCCGTTCTCAGGAAGATGTGCAGAAAATGACTGATGCTGCTATCAAAAAAGTTGATGCGGCGCTGGCGGATAAAGAAGCGGAACTGATGCAGTTCTGATTCTCTGCCGACACGCGGGTCTGACTATCGACCTGCGTAAAATCTGAAACGCCGTACAGGAGACCGTACGCTCAATTTTCGGGATTGCGTTCAGACGGCTGGCCTTGTAGCCTTTGGCACCATGTCAAAGGCGCTGCGCCTCCGCTCTGCCATCCGATCATTGATGCACAAGGGTTTGCTGGCGGCGTTTTGCTTTTAATCCTGTCTACCTTTTCTGGACGCCTCATGAAGCAATTAACCGTTCTCGGTTCGACCGGTTCTATCGGCTGCAGCACGCTGGACGTGGTGCGCCATAATCCAGATAGTTTTTCTGTCACTGCGCTGGTCGCCGGGAAAAATGTCGACCGTATGGTTGGACAATGTCTGGAATTCTCCCCTCGTTACGCGGTAATGGATGATACGCGCAGCGCTGAACTGCTGCGGTCAAAACTGCGCGAGCAGGGTAGCCGGACTGAGGTCATGAGCGGCCAGCAGGCTGCCGCGGAAGTCGCAGCGCTCGACGACGTTGACCAGGTCATGGCGGCGATTGTCGGCGCAGCGGGCCTGGTACCGACGCTTTCAGCTATTCGCGCGAGTAAAACGGTGCTGCTGGCGAACAAAGAGTCGCTGGTGACCTGCGGCCGTCTGTTTATGGAGGCCGTGCAGAGATACGGAGCGCGTTTGTTACCGGTAGATAGCGAGCACAATGCGATTTTTCAGAGTATGCCGGAAACAGTTCAACAGGATCTGGGGTACGCTGATTTAACCCAAAACGGCGTGTCGTCGATTCTGCTAACGGGCTCCGGTGGTCCTTTCCGCGAAACGGCGATTTCGGAACTGGCGGCGATGACTCCCGATCGGGCATGTAAGCATCCAAACTGGTCCATGGGGCGCAAGATTTCTGTCGACTCCGCCACCATGATGAACAAGGGGCTGGAGTATATCGAAGCCCGCTGGTTGTTTAATGCATCTGCGCAGCAGATGGAAGTTCTGATTCATCCGCAATCGGTGATTCATTCGATGGTGCGCTATCAGGATGGGAGCGTGCTGGCGCAGCTCGGCGAGCCGGATATGCGGACGCCGATCGCCCATACGATGGGCTGGCCAAAGCGTCTCAACTCAGGAGCAAAACCGTTGGATTTTTGTCAACTGAGCAACCTGAGCTTCTCCGCGCCGGACTATGCGCGTTATCCCTGCCTGAAGCTGGCAATGGACGCGTTTGATGTGGGGCAGGCGGCGACAACCGCGCTGAATGCGGCAAACGAAGTCTCGGTCGCGGCATTCCTCAACGGTGATATTCGCTTTACCGATATTGCGGCAATCAATCAGTCGGTCTTGGATCAACAGACGCTAAATGAACCGCAAAGTATTGATGAAGTACTGGCTATTGACGCTATGGCCCGGGCAAGCGCAGGTCGGCTGCTAGCGGCGCAGCGCAAATTCTGATACTCGTTGTGATATTTGTGGGCGCATGGCTTCGGTGATATAGTCTGCGCCATCCGATCGTTGCATTTTGGTGTGAAAGATTACGGTGGCCGTGGCAAAACACGGCTTTTTTGCGTAAAGCTTTTGGTTGTTCTCTGCGATTGGCCGTAGCTCCGGCACCGGATAAAAATGCGTATCCAGCGCTGACCGGTGGCCCGTGTTTAGTAGCTTAGCTAATCCTTATTATGGACTTAAAACGCGTTATGTTGTCTGCTAATCAAACTGTCAGCGAAATGTTGCCTGCGCATGGCTGTCGTCATGTCGCCATTATTATGGACGGCAACGGTCGCTGGGCTAAACGGCAAGGAAAAATCCGCGCCTTTGGCCATAAAGCCGGCGCGAAGTCTGTTCGTCGCGCCGTCTCATTCGCGGCTAATAATGGTATTGAAGCGTTGACGTTATACGCGTTCAGCAGTGAAAACTGGAATCGCCCGGCGCAGGAAGTCAGCGCGCTGATGGAGCTGTTTGTCTGGGCACTGGATAGCGAAGTAAAAAGTCTGCACAGGCACAATGTGCGCCTGCGTATCATCGGCGAGACCACGCGATTCAATGCGCGTTTACAGGAACGTATTCGCAAAGCGGAAGCGCTTACTGAGAACAACACCGGTTTGACTCTGAACATTGCCGCCAATTACGGCGGCCGCTGGGATATCGTTCAGGGCGTTCGTCATCTGGCCAAACAGGTACAAGACGGGTTACTCCAGCCCGAACAAATCACGGAAGAGATGCTGAGCCAGCAGGTATGCATGCATGAACTGGCTCCCGTAGATTTAGTTATTAGGACCGGGGGAGAGCACCGCATTAGTAACTTTTTGATTTGGCAAATTGCCTATGCCGAACTTTACTTTACGGATGTTCTTTGGCCCGATTTCGCTGAACAGGACTTTGAAGGTGCACTCCATGCCTTTGTTAATCGAGAGCGTCGTTTCGGCGGCACTGAGCCGGGTGGCAGCAATGCCTGATGGGGGTCACTTTTGCTGAAGTATCGCCTGATTTCTGCTTTCGTCTTAATCCCCGTCGTTATTGCGGCGCTTTTTCTATTGCCGCCTGCGGGCTTTGCCATCGTCACGCTGGTGGTCTGTATGCTCGCCGCGTGGGAGTGGGGGCAATTTAGCGGTTTCACTTCAACGACGCAGCGAGTCTGGCTGTCGGTGCTTTGCGGTCTGCTGCTGGCGCTGATGCTATTCCTGATGCCGGAATACCATTATGACGTTCATCAACCGCTGGTTGAGGGAGCGCTGTGGGCATCATTCGGCTGGTGGATAGTCGCGCTGCTTCTGGTTCTGACTTACCCCGTTTCTGCGGCCTTCTGGCGCAATTCAAAAACGCTCCGTCTGATATTCGGCATCCTGACCATTGTCCCGTTTTTTTGGGGCATGCTGGCGCTGCGAGCGTGGCATTACGCCGACGATCATTACAGCGGTGCGCTGTGGTTACTTTACGTGATGATTCTGGTCTGGGGCGCGGATTCCGGCGCCTATATGTTCGGGAAAATGTTCGGTAAGCATAAGCTGGCGCCGAAGGTTTCTCCGGGTAAAACCTGGCAGGGTTTTTTCGGCGGGCTGTTAACGGCTGCGGTTATCTCCTGGGCTTACGGCTGGTGGGCCCATCTGGACGTGACGCCGACGGTCCTGCTGGTGTGTTCGGTTGTGGCGGCCCTGGCCTCGGTACTGGGCGATCTGACCGAAAGCATGTTTAAACGCGAAGCTGGCATCAAAGATAGCGGAAATCTGATTCCCGGACACGGCGGTATCCTCGATCGTATCGATAGCCTGACGGCTGCGGTACCCGTGTTTGCTTGTCTACTCTTGTTGGTTTTCAGGACGATTTGACGGAAGGTTTTATGCTGAGCGTTCTCTGGAATTTGGCTGCTTTTATTATTGCGCTGGGCGTGCTGATCACCGTCCATGAGTTTGGCCATTTCTGGGTAGCTCGCCGCTGCGGTATCCGCGTTGAGCGTTTTTCTATTGGCTTTGGCAAAGCGCTGTGGCGCCGTTTTGATAAGCAGGGAACGGAATTTATTATCGCCCTTATCCCATTGGGCGGTTATGTCAAAATGCTCGATGAGCGCGTTGAGCCGGTGGCGCCCGAGATGCGCCACTGCGCGTTCAACAACAAAACCGTGGGTCAGCGTGCCGCGGTAATTGCCGCAGGGCCGATTGCCAACTTCCTTTTTGCCATTTTTGCCTGGTGGCTGGTCTTTATCATCGGTGTCCCCGGCGTGCGACCGGTCGTTGCCGATATCGCTCCTGACTCTATTGCCGCGCAAGCACAAATTGCAAAAGGAATGGAACTTAAAGCGATAGATGGCATCGAAACGCCTGATTGGGATGCAGTACGTATGGCGCTGGTGGCAAAGATTGGCGATCGGCAAACAATAGTTACCGTCGCCCCTTTCGGGACCAATCAACGCCAGGATAAAATCCTCGATCTGCAGCGTTGGGCGTTTGAGCCGGATAAACAAGATCCGGTTGCTTCGTTAGGCATTCAGCCCCGCAGCGCGCAGATTGATACCGTCCTGGCTGAAGTACAATCTAACTCGGCGGCGCAGAAGGCGGGTTTGCAAGCGGGCGACAGGATCGTTAAAGTCGATGGTCAACCGTTAACGCAGTGGATGACGTTTGTTAATCTGGTGCGTGATAATCCGGGTAAGGCGTTAGTTCTGGACATCGAGCGGCAGGGTAGCCCCCTGTCGGTAACCTTGACGCCGGATACGAAGTCTACCAAAGGTAAAGCTGAGGGGTTTGCAGGGGTCGTACCTAAGGTCATCCCGCTGCCTGATGAATATAAGACAGTGCGTCAGTACGGGCCGTTTGCCGCCATCGCTGAAGCCACGGATAAAACCTGGCAGCTGATGTCGTTAACGGTCAAGATGCTGGGCAAATTGATAACCGGTGATGTCAAACTGAACAACCTCAGCGGGCCGATTTCTATCGCCCAGGGGGCTGGGATGTCAGCGGAGTTTGGGCTGATTTATTATCTGATGTTTCTTGCGCTCATCAGCGTGAACCTCGGAATAATCAACCTGTTCCCGCTTCCCGTTCTTGACGGGGGACATCTGCTGTTTTTGGCGATTGAAAAGCTGAAAGGCGGACCGGTATCCGAGCGAGTTCAAGACTTTAGTTATCGCATTGGCTCAATATTGCTGGTGCTGTTAATGGGGCTTGCACTTTTCAATGATTTCTCTCGGTTGTAAGAGAGTTTGTTAGGAAGAACGCATAATAACGATGGCGATGAAAAAGTTGCTCATAGCGTCGCTGCTGTTTAGCAGCGCAACCGTATACGGTGCTGACGGGTTCGTGGTGAAGGACATTCATTTCGAAGGCCTTCAGCGTGTCGCTGTTGGTGCGGCCCTCCTCAGTATGCCAGTGCGTCCTGGCGATACCGTAACCGATGATGATATCAGTAATACCATCCGCGCCCTGTTTGCCACCGGCAACTTTGAGGACGTTCGCGTTCTGCGCGATGGTGATACCCTGCTGGTGCAGGTGAAAGAGCGTCCAACGATTGCCAGCATCACTTTCTCCGGCAACAAGTCGGTTAAAGATGACATGCTCAAGCAAAACCTTGAGGCATCCGGCGTACGCGTAGGGGAATCTCTCGATCGCACCACGCTTGCTGATATCGAAAAGGGGCTGGAGGATTTCTACTATAGCGTCGGTAAGTATAGCGCCAGCGTTAAAGCTGTCGTGACGCCGCTGCCGCGTAACCGTGTCGACCTGAAACTGGTATTCCAGGAAGGCGTCTCAGCGAAAATCCAGCAGATCAATATCGTCGGCAATCATGCATTCAGCACCGATGAACTGATTTCTACCTTCCAGCTGCGCGATGAAGTGCCGTGGTGGAACGTGGTCGGCGATCGCAAATATCAGAAACAGAAGCTGGCGGGAGATCTCGAAACGCTGCGCAGCTACTATCTGGATCGCGGCTATGCTCGTTTCAACATTGACTCCACTCAGGTTAGCCTGACGCCGGATAAAAAAGGGATCTACATCACCATCAACATTACCGAAGGCGATCAGTACAAGCTTTCTGGCGTGCAGGTGACGGGAGACCTGGCAGGGCATTCGGCAGAAATCGAAGCGCTGACTAAAGTTGAACCGGGTGAGCTGTATAACGGCACCAAAGTGACCAAAATGGAGAATGACATTAAGAAACTCCTTGGTCGCTACGGTTACGCCTATCCGCGCGTTCAGTCCCAGCCGGAAATCAACGATAGTGATAAGACCGTGAAGCTGCACGTAAACGTCGATGCGGGTAACCGCTACTACGTGCGTAAAATTCGCTTCGAAGGCAACGATACCTCGAAAGATGCCGTTCTGCGTCGCGAAATGCGTCAGATGGAAGGTGCCTGGCTGGGCAGCGACCTGGTCGACCAGGGGAAAGATCGTCTGAATCGTCTGGGCTACTTTGAAACGGTTGATACCGATACGCAGCGCGTGCCGGGCAGCCCGGATCAGGTTGACGTGGTCTATAAAGTTAAAGAACGCAATACCGGTAGCTTTAACTTTGGCGTGGGTTACGGTACGGAAAGCGGCGTAAGCTTCCAGGCCGGCGTTCAGCAGGATAACTGGCTCGGTACCGGCTATTCTGTGGGAATTAACGGCACCAAAAACGATTACCAGACCTATACTGAACTGTCGGTGACGAACCCGTACTTTACCGTGGATGGCGTCAGCCTCGGCGGTCGTGTTTTCTATAACGACTTCGATGCTAACGATGCGGATCTATCTGACTATACCAACAAGAGCTATGGTACAGATATTACGCTGGGCTTCCCGGTCAACGAGTACAATTCGCTGCGCGCGGGTCTCGGCTATGTGCATAACAAGCTGTCCAATATGCAGCCTCAGGTTGCTATGTGGCGTTATCTGAACTCAATGGGCCAAACGCCGAATGATACGAACGACCGAAACTCGTTCAGCGCTGACGACTTCACCTTCAACTACGGCTGGACGTATAACAAGCTCGACCGGGGCTTCTTCCCGACCGAAGGTTCACGCGTCAACCTGAACGGTAAAGTGACGATTCCGGGTTCGGATAACGAATACTACAAAGCGACGCTGGATACCGCGACCTATGTACCGATCGACGACGATCATAAGTGGGTGGTATTAGGTCGAACCAGATGGGGTTATGGTGACGGTATTGGTAGTAAAGAAATGCCGTTCTATGAGAACTTCTATGCCGGTGGTTCAAGTACCGTGCGTGGCTTCCAGTCCAACACTATCGGTCCGAAGGCTGTTTATAAACCAGCCAGCAGCCGCCATGATGGTGATGATGGATACGATAACGAATGCGATTCTAACTCCGCAGGTCTATGTAAGTCTGATGATGCGGTGGGCGGTAACGCCATGGCGGTGGCCAGCCTTGAGCTGATTACTCCAACGCCGTTTATCAGCGATAAATATGCGAATTCGGTCCGTACTTCCTTCTTCTGGGATATGGGCACCGTGTGGGATACAAACTGGCAGAATACGGCGGATACGAGAGCCGCTGGTGTTCCTGACTATAGCGATCCGAACAACATTCGTATGTCTGCGGGTATCGCAGTGCAGTGGATGTCGCCGTTAGGACCGTTGGTATTCTCCTACGCTCAGCCGTTTAAAAAGTACGATGGAGACAAAGCTGAACAGTTCCAGTTTAACATCGGTAAAACCTGGTAATTGTGTTGGCTACAATGGAATGTAAGTGCAGTTGCAGTATAGCGCTGACTATTGGCGATAACTGAGGTTATCGCCTGGCCACGCAAATAACGGTACCCCTGGGTACTCATGGGATGGTAAGGAGTTAATTGTGAAAAAGTGGTTATTAGCTGCAGGTCTGGGTTTAGCAATGGTAACTTCCGCTCAGGCGGCAGATAAGATTGCAATGGTTAACATGAATAGCCTGTTCCAGCAGGTTGCCCAGAAAACAGGCGTTTCTAACACGCTGGAAAACGAGTTTAAAGGCCGCGCGAGCGAGCTGCAGCGTATGGAAGGCGACCTGCAGTCTAAAATGCAGCGTCTGCAGTCCATGAAAGCGGGCTCTGACCGTACCAAACTGGAAAAAGACGTGATGGCTCAGCGCCAGACCTTCTCCCAGAAAGCGCAGTCTTTTGAACAGGATCGTGCACGTCGTTCTAACGAAGAGCGCGGCAAGCTGGTGACTCGTATCCAGAGCGCTGTGCAGAGCGTCGCTAAAGATCAGAGCATCGATCTGGTTGTTGACTCTAATGCCGTTGCATACAACAGCAGCGATGTAAAAGACATCACCGCTGATGTGCTGAAACAGGTTAAATAAGTAATGCCTTCAATTCGACTGGCTGATTTAGCCCAGCAGTTGGATGCAGAATTACACGGTGATGGCGATATCGTCATCACCGGCGTTGCGTCCATGCAGTCCGCGAAAGCGGGCCATATTACTTTCATGGTAAATCCTAAGTACCGTGAACACCTGGCCGCTTGCCAGGCATCTGCCGTCGTGATGACGCAGGATGATTTGCCTTTTGCCCACAGCGCCGCGCTGGTAGTGCGTAATCCCTACCTGACCTACGCGCGCATGGCTCAAATTCTTGATACCACGCCGCAGCCGGCGCAGGATATCGCGCCGAGCGCGGTCATCGATGCCACGGCGAAGCTGGGTACTCACGTAGCGATTGGCCCGAATGCCGTTATTGAGTCGGGTGTTATCCTCGGTGATAACGTGGTTATCGGCGCCGGTTGCTTCGTTGGGAAAAATACGAAAATAGGTGCCGGCTCGCGTTTATGGGCCAACGTCACCGTTTACCACGACATTGAGATCGGCGAGAATTGCCTGATTCAGTCCAGCACGGTGATTGGCGCAGATGGCTTCGGCTACGCGAACGATCGCGGCAACTGGGTTAAGATCCCGCAGCTGGGTCGCGTCATTATCGGCGATCGCGTGGAGATAGGCGCTTGTACGACCATCGATCGCGGTGCGCTGGACGACACCGTCATTGGTAACGGCGTGATTATTGATAACCAGTGTCAGATTGCGCACAACGTGGTAATTGGCGACAACACCGCAGTTGCTGGTGGCGTGATTATGGCGGGCAGCCTCAAGATTGGCCGCTACTGCATGATCGGCGGAGCCAGCGTGATCAACGGCCACATGGAAATCTGCGATAAAGTCACCGTCACGGGGATGGGGATGGTTATGCGACCGATCACCGAGCCAGGCGTTTATTCTTCAGGTATCCCGCTGCAGCCGAATAAGGTCTGGCGCAAGACCGCTGCGCTGGTACTGAATATTGATGATATGAGCAAGCGTCTCAAAGCCATTGAGCGCAAGGTTAATCAACAAGATTAGTGCTTCTCCAGCCACATTTAAATTTTCGGCCTGTTGCATTCATGAGATTGCCGCAGGCCGTGTTATTATTGCCTTTTAGTATATTTAGACAGGAAGAGTATTTTGACTACTGACACTCATACTCTGCACATTGAAGAGATTCTGGAACTGCTGCCTCACCGTTACCCGTTCCTGCTGGTCGATCGCGTGCTGGATTTTGAAGAAGGTCGTTTTCTACGCGCAGTAAAAAATGTTTCTGTAAATGAGCCGTTTTTCCAGGGGCACTTCCCTGGTAAGCCGATTTTACCGGGCGTACTGATTCTGGAAGCGATGGCCCAGGCTACCGGCATTCTGGCATTCAAAAGCGTTGGAAAACTGGAACCGGGCGAGCTGTATTATTTTGCCGGGATTGACGAAGCGCGTTTCAAACGTCCGGTCGTGCCTGGCGATCAGATGATTATGGAAGTCACTTTTGAGAAAACCCGTCGCGGCCTGACTCGTTTCAAAGGCGTTGCGACGGTGGACGGGAAAGTGGTTTGCGAAGCAACGATGATGTGTGCCCGTAGCCGGGAGGCCTGATACGTGATTGATAAAACCGCCTTTATTCATCCTACCGCCATTGTAGAAGAAGGCGCCGTTATTGGCGCTAACGTCCACATTGGCCCGTTTTGTATTGTTGGCGCTAACGTCGAAATCGGCGAAGGCACCGTACTGAAATCTCACGTTGTCATCAACGGTCATACCAAAATTGGCCGCGACAACGAGATCTATCAGTTCGCTTCCATCGGTGAAGTTAACCAGGATCTGAAATATGCTGGCGAACCGACCCGCGTGGAAATTGGCGATCGCAACCGCATCCGCGAAAGCGTCACCATTCATCGTGGCACAGTACAGGGCGGTGGATTAACGAAGGTGGGCAGCGATAACCTGCTGATGATCAACGCCCACGTGGCGCATGATTGTACGCTTGGCGACCGCTGTATTCTGGCTAATAACGCCACCCTCGCAGGTCATGTTTCGCTGGATGATTTTGTTATCATCGGCGGCATGACTGCCGTGCATCAGTTCTGCATTATTGGCGCGCATGTGATGGTGGGCGGCTGCTCCGGCGTAGCGCAAGACGTTCCGCCGTTCGTTATTGCTCAGGGCAACCACGCAACGCCGTTTGGCGTTAACATCGAAGGGTTGAAACGTCGCGGCTTCAGCCGTGAGGCGATCACTGCGATTCGTAACGCCTATAAGCTACTGTACCGCAGCGGTAAAACGCTGGATGAAGCGAAAGCCGAGATCGCCGAACTGGCGACACAGTATCCTGAAGTGCAGACATTTACCGACTTCTTTGCTCGCTCCACGCGCGGCCTGATTCGTTAATGGCTGAATCACGTCCCCTGACGATTGCCCTGGTCGCCGGAGAAACCTCCGGCGATATTCTTGGTGCCGGTCTTATTCGCGCGCTCAAAGCCCGTATGCCTGATGCTCGTTTTGTAGGCGTTGCCGGGCCGTTAATGCAGGCGGAAGGCTGCGAGGCCTGGTACGAGATGGAAGAGCTGGCGGTGATGGGCATTGTTGAAGTGCTGGGACGCCTGCGTCGACTGCTGCACATTCGCGCCGATCTCACCCGACGTTTTACCGAGCTTAAACCAGACGTGTTCGTCGGTATTGATGCGCCTGACTTCAATATCACCCTCGAAGGTAATCTGAAGAAGCAGGGTATCAAAACGATCCATTACGTCAGCCCATCGGTTTGGGCATGGCGGCAAAAACGCGTTTTCAAAATTGGCAGATCCACCGATCTGGTTCTGGCATTCCTGCCTTTCGAAAAAGCGTTTTATGACAAATTTAACGTTCCCTGCCGGTTTATCGGCCACACGATGGCGGATGCGATGCCGCTGGACCCGGATAAAGACGCGGCGCGCGACCGTCTGGGGATCGCGCGTGACGTACACTGCCTGGCGCTGCTGCCGGGTAGCCGTGGGGCAGAAGTCGAGATGCTCAGCGCCGACTTCCTGAAAACGGCGCAAATCCTGCGAGAATATTATCCCGATCTGGAAGTGGTCGTTCCGCTGGTCAACGCGAAGCGGCGGGAACAGTTTGAGCGTATCAAGGCGGAAACGGCGCCGGAGCTGGCCGTACACCTACTGGATGGGCGGGCTCGCGATGCAATGATCGCCAGCGATGCTGCGCTGCTGGCCTCCGGCACGGCTGCGCTGGAGTGTATGCTGGCTAAGTGCCCGATGGTAGTTGGTTATCGGATGAAGCCCTTTACCTTCTGGCTGGCGAAACGGCTGGTGAAGACCGACTACGTGTCGTTACCGAACTTACTGGCCGGGCGTGAACTGGTTAAAGAGCTGCTGCAGGATGAATGCCGACCGCAGGCGCTGGCGGAGGCGCTGAAGCCGCTGCTGGCCGACGGTAAAACCAGCCACGATATGCATGAAACCTTCCGCGCGCTGCATCAGCAGATCCGCTGCAACGCTGATGAGCAGGCGGCGGATGCAGTTCTGGAGTTAGCAAAATGATGGAATTCGTGTATCCGCATACCCATCTGGTTGCGGGAGTCGATGAAGTCGGACGCGGTCCGCTGGTTGGCGCGGTGGTGACGGCTGCGGTGATACTCGATCCGGCCAGACCGATTGTGGGTCTTAATGACTCGAAAAAGCTCAGCGAAAAACGGCGCCTGGCGCTATTTGACGAGATCAAAGAAAAAGCGCTGTGCTGGAGCCTGGGTCGGGCGGAGCCGCATGAAATCGATGAACTGAATATTTTACACGCGACCATGCTGGCCATGCAGCGCGCCGTCGCGGGTTTGCGCGTCTCCCCGGAATTTGTTCTTATTGATGGTAACCGCTGTCCGCCGCTGCCCGTACCTTCGCTGGCGGTTGTCAAAGGCGATAGCCGGGTGGCGGAAATCAGCGCCGCGTCGATTCTGGCGAAAGTCACGCGCGATGCGGAAATGGCCGCGCTGGATCGGCAATTTCCACAGTACGGCTTTGCACAACATAAAGGTTATCCCACCGCTTTTCATCTGCAAAAGCTGCTGGAACATGGCGTTATCGAGCAATACCGGCGCAGTTTTGGCCCGGTGAAACGCGCGCTGGGCCTGGCGTCCTGAACTGACACGCAAGCACTAAAGTAACGCGGAATCTGAAGATGGCTGAACCACGTTTCGTACACCTGCGGGTGCACAGCGACTATTCCATGATCGATGGTCTGGCGAAAACCGGACCGTTAGTAAAAAAGGCGGCCGCGCTCGGCATGCCTGCGCTGGCGATCACTGATTTTACCAACCTCTGCGGGCTGGTGAAGTTCTACGGAACGGGACACGGCGCCGGAATTAAACCCATAGTCGGGGCCGATTTCCACGTCCAGAGCGATCTGCTCGGCGATGAACTGAGCCAGCTTACGGTATTGGCTGCGAATAATACTGGCTATCAAAACCTGACGCTGCTGATCTCCAAAGCCTATCAGCGCGGCTATGGCGCAGCGGGCCCGATTATCGATCGCGACTGGCTGATCGAATTAAAAGAAGGCTTAATTCTGCTCTCCGGCGGGCGTATGGGCGACGTGGGCCGTAGTCTGCTGCGCGGCAATATGGCGCTGGTGGATCAGTGCGTTGATTTTTATGCGCAGCATTTCCCTGATTGCTATTTCCTTGAGCTCATTCGCACCGGCCGCCAGGATGAAGAGTCTTATCTGCATGCGGCGGTGAAGCTGGCGGAAACTCGCGGCTTACCGGTGGTGGCAACCAACGACGTTCGCTTCCTTGAACCGGGCGACTTCGATGCTCATGAAATCCGCGTGGCCATCCACGACGGCTTTACCCTCGACGATCCAAAGCGTCCGCGCAACTACTCGCCGCAGCAGTATATGCGCAGCGAAGAAGAGATGTGCGAGCTCTTTTCCGATATTCCCGAAGCGCTGGAAAACAGCGTTGAGATCGCCAAACGCTGTAACGTGACCGTGCGCCTTGGTGAATACTTCCTGCCGCAGTTCCCGACCGGGGATATGACCACCGAAGATTATCTGGTTAAGAAATCCAAAGAGGGTCTGGAAGAGCGCCTGGAATTCCTGTTCCCCGATCCGGAAGAGCGGATTAAACGCCGTCCTGAATATGATGAGCGTCTGGATGTTGAGCTGCAGGTGATTAACCAGATGGGGTTCCCTGGTTACTTCCTGATCGTGATGGAGTTTATCCAGTGGTCGAAGGATAACGGCGTGCCGGTGGGGCCAGGACGTGGTTCCGGTGCCGGGTCGCTGGTGGCTTACGCGCTGAAAATTACTGACCTCGACCCGCTGGAATTTGACCTGCTGTTCGAACGTTTCCTTAATCCGGAACGTGTCTCCATGCCCGACTTCGACGTTGACTTCTGCATGGAGAAACGCGACCAGGTTATTGAACACGTTGCGGACATGTACGGTCGTGATGCGGTATCGCAGATTATTACCTTTGGTACCATGGCGGCGAAGGCGGTAATCCGCGACGTTGGCCGCGTGCTTGGTCACCCGTACGGCTTCGTTGACCGTATTTCCAAGCTGGTGCCGCCAGACCCGGGGATGACGCTGGCGAAAGCGTTTGAAGCCGAACCGCAGCTGCCGGAAATTTACGAGGCGGATGAAGAGGTTAAAGCGCTGATCGACATGGCGCGTAAGCTCGAAGGGGTCACCCGTAACGCCGGTAAACACGCAGGCGGGGTGGTGATCGCGCCGACGAAAATTACCGATTTTGCCCCGCTATACTGCGATGAAGCGGGCCAGCATCCGGTTACCCAGTTTGATAAAAACGATGTCGAATATGCCGGGCTGGTAAAGTTCGACTTCCTCGGTTTGCGTACGCTCACCATCATTAACTGGGCGCTGGAGATGATCAACGCCCGCCGCGAGAAGAACGGCGAGGGGCCGCTGGATATCGCCGCTATTCCGCTCGACGATAAAAAAAGCTTCGACATGCTGCAGCGCTCGGAAACCACCGCCGTCTTCCAGCTTGAATCGCGCGGCATGAAGGATCTGATTAAGCGTCTGCAGCCCGACTGCTTCGAAGATATGATCGCCCTGGTGGCCCTGTTTCGTCCGGGGCCGCTGCAGTCGGGGATGGTGGATAACTTTATCGACCGTAAACACGGCCGTGAAGAGATATCGTATCCGGACGTACAGTGGCAGCATGAATGTCTGAAACCGGTACTGGAGCCAACCTATGGCATTATCCTGTACCAGGAACAGGTCATGCAGATCGCCCAGGAGCTTTCCGGCTATACCCTCGGCGGCGCGGATATGCTGCGTCGTGCGATGGGTAAGAAAAAACCGGAAGAGATGGCCAAGCAGCGTTCCGTCTTCGAAGAAGGCGCGAAGAAAAATGGCGTTGACGGCGAGCTGGCGATGAAGATCTTTGACCTGGTGGAGAAATTCGCCGGTTATGGCTTTAACAAATCGCACTCTGCCGCTTATGCTTTAGTGTCCTATCAGACGCTGTGGCTGAAGGCGCACTATCCGGCTGAATTTATGGCGGCGGTGATGACCGCGGATATGGATAACACCGAAAAAGTCGTCGGCCTCGTGGATGAGTGCTGGCGGATGGGGCTGAAAATTCTGCCGCCGGATATTAACTCCGGCCTGTACCATTTCCACGTTAACGACGATGGCGAAATCGTTTATGGTATCGGCGCGATTAAAGGCGTCGGCGAAGGTCCGATTGAGGCGATCATTGAAGCCCGTAATCAGGGCGGCTATTTCCGCGAACTGTTCGATCTCTGCGCGCGTACAGATATTAAAAAACTCAACCGTCGGGTGCTGGAAAAACTGATCATGTCCGGGGCCTTTGACCGCCTCGGGCCGCATCGCGCGGCGTTAATGAATTCGCTGGGCGACGCGCTGAAGGCTGCCGATCAGCACGCGAAAGCCGAAGCTATCGGTCAGGCGGACATGTTCGGCGTGCTGGCGGAAGAGCCGGAGCAAATCGAGCAGTCCTACGCCAGCTGCCAGCCGTGGCCGGAACAGGTGGTGCTGGATGGCGAAAGGGAGACCCTGGGGCTGTACCTGACCGGGCACCCGATTAACCAGTATTTGAAAGAGATCGAACGCTACGTTGGCGGCGTACGACTCAAAGACATGCATCCGACCGATCGTGGTAAAGTGACCACGGCGGCGGGGCTCGTTATTGCCGCGCGGGTCATGGTCACCAAGCGCGGCAATCGTATCGGCATCTGTACGCTGGATGACCGTTCCGGGCGTCTGGAGGTGATGCTATTCACCGACGCTCTGGATAAATACCAGCAGCTGCTGGAAAAAGACCGCATACTTATCGTCAGCGGACAGGTCAGCTTTGATGACTTCAGCGGGGGGCTTAAAATGACCGCTCGTGAAGTCATGGACATTGACGAAGCCCGGGAAAAATATGCTCGCGGGCTTGCTATCTCGCTGACGGACAGGCAAATTGATGACCAGCTTTTAAACCGACTCCGTCAGTCTCTGGAACCCCACCGTTCGGGAACTATTCCAGTACACCTCTATTATCAGAGGGCGGATGCACGCGCGCGGTTGCGTTTTGGCGCAACATGGCGCGTCTCTCCGAGCGATCGTTTACTTAACGATCTGCGTGGCCTTATCGGCTCGGAGCAGGTGGAACTGGAGTTTGACTAATACAGGAATACTATGAGTCTGAATTTCCTTGATTTTGAACAGCCGATTGCAGAGCTGGAAGCGAAAATCGATTCTCTGACTGCGGTTAGCCGTCAGGATGAGAAACTGGATATTAATATCGATGAAGAAGTGCATCGCCTGCGTGAAAAGAGCGTAGAGCTGACGCGCAAGATCTTCGCCGATCTTGGTGCATGGCAGGTTGCCCAGCTGGCCCGCCATCCACGTCGCCCATACACCCTGGATTATGTCCGCCTGGCTTTCGACGAATTCGACGAACTGGCCGGCGATCGCGCCTACGCCGATGATAAAGCTATCGTTGGCGGGATTGCGCGTCTGGACGGGCGTCCGGTGATGATTATCGGCCACCAGAAAGGGCGTGAAACCAAAGAGAAAATTCGCCGCAACTTCGGTATGCCGGCGCCGGAAGGCTATCGTAAAGCGCTGCGTCTGATGGAAATGGCCGAGCGCTTTAAAATGCCGATCATTACCTTCATCGACACCCCTGGTGCTTATCCAGGCGTCGGGGCGGAAGAACGCGGCCAGTCTGAAGCGATTGCTCGCAACCTGCGTGAAATGTCCCGTCTGAGCGTGCCGGTTATCTGCACCGTTATCGGTGAAGGCGGCTCCGGCGGCGCGCTGGCGATTGGCGTCGGTGATAAAGTGAATATGCTGCAGTACAGCACCTATTCCGTTATCTCCCCGGAAGGCTGTGCGTCCATTCTATGGAAAAGCGCTGACAAAGCGCCGTTGGCCGCTGAAGCGATGGGAATTGTTGCTCCGCGTCTGAAAGAGCTGAAGCTCATTGACTCCATCATTCCTGAACCGCTGGGCGGCGCGCATCGTAATCCGGAAGCGATGGCAGCCTCACTGAAAGAACAGCTGTTGGCCGATCTGGCTGACCTCGACGTGCTTGGCGAGGAAGAACTGCTGAACCGCCGCTACCAACGCCTGATGAGCTACGGCTACGCCTGATTATTGATCTCATTTTTCAACGCTAAGGGTCGGATTTTCCGGCCCTTTTTTTATGTGTTGTTTATTGAGATGACGTGAGAAGAACAAGAGCTAATGTGATTAGCCGATGATGCCGCACTCCCTTAAAACAGTAGCGACTGCCTGGTACTGCAACCCGGCAGGCCGTTAACAAGGATAAAGGAGAAGTTCTATGGCATTGCACAAAACCGTCGCGATAAGCGCCGTGGCCGCAGGGATCATGTTAAGCCTGGGGGCCGCACAGGCTGCACCGCTGCTGGGCGCAACGGAAGCGACAACCATGAAAGCGAGCGACCTGGCCGCTAAAGAAAAAGCCTTAACCGACTTTCCGCTGATGGAGTCGGTTAAATCATCAATTCAAACCCTGCCTAACAGCGAAGTGGAGAAAATCGCACCGGGCCTGGCGAGCAACCCGGCGAACGTTAAGCGTGTGGAAAGCATCCTTTCAGAACAGGATTGGGAATATCTGTTCCCGATGCGCGCCGCAGAATATACCTACTCTAATTTTCTGAAAGCTATTGGTAAATTCCCTGCCGTGTGCGGAACCTATACCGACGGACGCGACAGCGATGCCATCTGCCGTAAATCGCTGGCAACCATGTTTGCCCACTTTGCTCAGGAGACCGGCGGCCATGAAAGCTGGCGTGATATTCCCGAATGGCGTCAGGCGCTGGTTTATCTGCGTGAGGTTGGCTGGGTTGAAGGTCAGAAGGGCGGCTATAACGGCGAATGCGATCCCTCTATCTGGCAGGGGCAGACCTGGCCATGCGGTAAAGATAAAGACGGCGACTACCTGAGCTACTTCGGCCGCGGAGCGAAACAGCTGTCCTATAACTACAACTATGGTCCGTTCTCCGATGCAATGTACGATGGCGACGTTCGTCCTCTGCTGGATAAACCGGAGCTGGTGGCGGATACCTGGATGAACCTGGCGAGCGCCGTCTTTTTCTTCGTTTATCCGCAGCCGCCGAAGCCCTCTATGCTGCACGTCATCGACGGAACCTGGGTTCCAAACGATCATGATAAAGCAAATGGCCTGGTCGAAGGCTTTGGGGTAACCATTCAGATTATCAACGGCGGCGTTGAGTGCGGCGGGGCGGAAGAGAACGCGCAGTCTCTTAACCGTATTGCTTACTACAAAGAGTTCGCAAACTACCTCAAAGTGCCGATTGCCGACGACGAAGTTCTCGGCTGTAAGAATATGAAGCAGTTCGATGAAGGCGGCGCGGGCGCATTGCCGATTTACTGGGAAGAGGATTGGGGATGGAGTCCGGACACCGCTGACGGCAAGACTAACGCCTGCCAGTTGGTGGGCTATCAGACGCCGTATACCGCTTTTAAAGAGGGCGACTATGCGAAGTGTGTGCAGAGCCACTTCAACGTCAATATCGTTGATGACAGCGGCCAGTCCGAGGATATTACGCCGGTCAAGCCTGACGATACCACACCTGCGCAGGAGACGAACGTGGCGCCGGTGGCTCGCATCGCCGGTCCGATTGGCGCAATTGAAGCTGGTGCCAGGGTTTCTCTGAGCGCGGAAGGTTCTACCGATGCGAACGGCGACAAGCTAAGCTACACCTGGATGTCTCAGGACGGCCAGACCCTTAGCGGACAGGATAAAGCCGTAATTACCTTCACCGCACCGGAAAAAGATCGCGATGCCCAGTATGTGGTTAGCCTGACGGTAAGCGACGGTTCGTTGTCCAGTACGGCAACTTACACTCTGAACGTCAAGGCCAAAGCCGCTGCTGCGGACGAAACGACGGATGGCAAAGATAGCGATACCATTAGCTATCCTTCCTGGAGCAGTACCCAGACATGGAAAGAGGGCGATATCGTCAATAACCACGGCGCGCTGTATCAGTGTAAACCGCTTCCGGAAGGAGCATGGTGCAACGTGGCGCCGACTTACTATGAGCCTGGCGCCGGCATTGCCTGGGGCGATGCGTGGAAGGCGTTGTAATAGAGATAAATCCGCCAGCGCTAAGCGCTGGCGGGGTGCTATTATGCTTTCCTTAGGTCAATTCCTGGAGGAAAGCGTGAATATTATTGCGATCATGGGTCCCCACGGCGTCTATTATAAAGACGAACCGATGAAAGAACTGGAAGCTGCCCTGCAACGGCAAGGTTTCCAGACCATCTGGCCGCAAAATAGCGCCGACCTTTTGCAGTTTATTGAGCATAATCCGCGGATCTGCGGAGTCATTTTCGATTGGGATGAGTACAGCGTGGATCTGTGCAGCGATATCAATCGCTTAAATGAGTATCTGCCGCTGTACGCCTTTATCAACGCCCATTCGACGATGGACGTCAGCAGTCAGGACCTGCGTATGACGCTATGGTTCTTTGAATATGCGCTGGGGCTTTCGGAAGAGATCGCTACCCGCATCGGTCAATACACCCGCGAATACCTCGACAACATCACCCCGCCGTTTACCCGGGCGCTGTTTAACTACGTACAGGAGGGAAAATATACCTTCTGTACGCCTGGACATATGGGCGGATCGGCCTATCAAAAAAGCCCGGTGGGTTGTCTGTTTTATGATTTCTTTGGCGGTAATACCTTAAAGGCAGACGTCTCTATTTCCGTGACGGAGCTGGGGTCGCTGCTCGATCATAGCGGCCCGCATCTGGAGGCCGAGGAGTATATTGCCCGCGCCTTCGGCGCCGAGCAGAGCTATATGGTTACCAACGGAACCTCGACGTCGAATAAAATTGTTGGTATGTATTCTGCCCCGGCGGGCAGCACCCTGCTTATCGATCGCAACTGCCATAAATCGTTGGCCCATTTACTGATGATGAGCGATGTGGTGCCGCTATGGCTGAAACCGACGCGCAACGCGCTAGGGATCCTCGGCGGCATACCCAAGCGTGAATTTACCCGCGATAGTATTCAACAAAAAGTCAACGCCACCGGCGGCGCCGGGTGGCCGGTTCATGCGGTGATCACTAACTCCACCTATGACGGGCTGCTGTATAACACGACCTGGATCAAAGAGACCCTCGACGTGCCGTCAATCCACTTTGACTCCGCCTGGGTACCCTACACTCATTTCCATCCGATCTATCAGGGGAAAAGCGGGATGAGCGGCGATCGCATCCCGGGCAAAGTGATCTTTGAAACGCAGTCGACGCACAAAATGCTGGCGGCGCTATCGCAGGCTTCGCTGATTCATATTAAAGGCAGCTACGATGAAGATACCTTCAATGAAGCCTTCATGATGCATACCTCGACCTCACCGAGCTACCCGATCGTTGCCTCTATTGAAACGGCGGCAGCCATGCTGCGGGGTAATTCCGGCAGGCGACTGATCCAGCGTTCGATTGAGCGGGCGCTGGATTTTCGTAAAGAGGTGCAGCGATTACGCGAGGAGTCTGACGGTTGGTTCTTTGATATCTGGCAGCCGGAAGAGATTGGTGAAGCGCAGTGCTGGCCGGTTTCGCCCGGTGAACAGTGGCACGGTTTTCAGGATGCCGATAGCGACCATATGTACCTCGATCCGGTGAAAGTGACGATTCTGACGCCCGGCATGGATGAGCAGGGTAATATGGATAATGAAGGTATACCGGCGGCGCTGGTGGCGAAATTCCTTGATGAGCGCGGCGTGGTCGTCGAGAAAACGGGCCCGTACAACCTGCTGTTCCTTTTTAGTATTGGTATAGATAAAACCCGAGCGATGGGACTGTTGCGCGGATTGACTGAGTTCAAACGCTCTTACGATCTCAATTTGCGAGTGAAAAATATGCTGCCGGATCTGTACGCTGAAGATCCGGATTTTTACCGCAATATGCGCATTCAGGATCTGGCGCAGGGTATTCATCGTCTGATTCGCCAGCACCAGCTCTCGCAGCTGATGCTTAGCGCCTTTGACGTCCTGCCGGAGATGAAAATGACGCCGCATCAGGCCTGGCAGCGGCAGATCAAAGGTGAAGTGGAAACTATCGAACTGGAAAATCTGGTCGGGCGTATTTCAGCGAATATGATCCTACCGTACCCGCCCGGCGTGCCGCTGTTGATGCCCGGTGAGATGATCGCCGAAGAGAGCCGCGCGGTGCTCAATTTCCTGCTCATGCTGTGCTCTATTGGTCGCCACTATCCGGGCTTCGAAACCGATATCCACGGCGCGAAACGCGATGAAGATGGGGTGTACTGGGTTCGAGTCTTAAAAAATGACTAAGCGCTTGCGCAATAATGAACTGAGCGAGTAACGTTGTTGGCTTCAACAGGAGGAGTGGTACCATGCTGGGTTTAAAACGGGTTCACCATATCGCTATCATTGCGACGGATTATGCGAAGAGTAAAGCGTTTTACTGCGACATCCTGGGGTTCACCCTGCAGGGGGAGTTTTATCGCGCAGAGCGTGATTCCTGGAAAGGCGATCTGGCGCTGAATGGTGAATATGTCATTGAACTGTTTTCATTCCCGTTTCCTCCCTCGCGTCCGAGTCGCCCCGAAGCCTGCGGGTTACGCCATCTGGCGTTTAGCGTCGATGATGTCGATGCCGCTGTGGCTCATCTTGAGGCGCACGGTGTGCCTTGTGAAGGGGTTCGTATCGACCCTTTTACCGGTAAGCGTTTCACCTTTTTTAACGATCCGGACGGGCTGCCGCTGGAGATTTATCAGCAGTAATTCTTGTCAGCGCGTGTTCTGGCGGGTAACGTGCCGAACACGCTTTCCTCAGTTAGTACTCTCATGATGATGATCCCGGACATTGCGCACACGCTTCAGCCGCACCGCCATTTTTTAGTGGCCTTTAGCGGCGGGCTGGATTCGAGCGTGCTTTTATATCGCCTGGTGCTCTGGCGCGAGCAGGATCCCACCGTTCGCCTGAGGGCGATACATATTCACCACGGGCTCAGCGCCAATGCCGACGACTGGGTGGCGCACTGCCAGCAAATGTGCCAGCAGTGGCAGGTGCCGCTTCTGGTAGAGCGGGTCGCGCTCGCCGATGAGGGGTTGGGAATTGAGGCTCATGCGCGCCAGGCGCGCTACCAGGCATTTCGTTCGGCGCTGGCGCCCGGCGAAGCGCTGGTGACCGCGCAGCATCTTGACGACCAGTGCGAAACCTTCCTGTTAGCCCTTAAGCGGGGAAGCGGCCCTACCGGGCTCTCGGCGATGGCCGGCGAGTCCGATTTTGCCGGGACGAAACTGCTGCGCCCGCTGCTTCACGAAAGCCGTGACTCCCTCCATCAGTGGGCGATGGCCCGTCAGCTCAGCTGGATTGAAGACGAAAGCAACCAGGATGACGCTTACGATCGCAACTTTCTCCGCCTGCGGATTCTCCCGCTGCTTCATGCTCGCTGGCCGCACTTTGCCGAGGCCGTGGCGCGCAGCGCCAGCCTGTGCGGCGAACAGGAACAGCTGCTGGATGAAATGCTGGCCGCCGAGCTGGCAACGCTGGTTGCTGAGGACAGTTCGTTAACTATCGCTCCGTTGACGACTATGAGCGCGCCTCGGCGGGCCGCGCTGCTGCGCCGCTGGCTGGCTGGGCTCAATGCGCCAATGCCTTCGCGCGAGGTGCCGGAGCGTATCTGGCGTGAAGTGGCGATGGCGCGCGAGGATGCGTTTCCCTGTTTGCGCCTTGGCCCGTTTACCGTTCGCCGCTACCAGCAGCGTCTGTACTGGGTGAGATATATTCCAGGCCAGAGTGAGACAATGCTGGAGTGGCGCGATACTGCCAGCCCGCTGCCGTTACCTGACGGTCTCGGCGAGCTGAGCTTACTGTCCGGCGGGCCGTTACGCGGGCCGCGCGAGGGAGAAGCCGTTACTGTTCGCTTTCGTGCCAGCGGTAATCTGCATATCGTGGGTCGCAACGGTGGTCGCAAGCTGAAAAAAATCTGGCAGGAGCTGGGCGTTGCGCCCTGGCGGCGCGATACGACTCCGCTACTGTTCTATGGCGAAACGCTTATTGCCGCCGCCGATGGTCTGTTTATTACCGTCGATGGGAAAGTTCAGGAAAGTGAAGGCTTACAGATGAGATGGAGGAAAACGGGCGGCTAGGCCACCCGTTTTGATTCAGGACTCGCTAACGACTACCGTACCGATTTGCGGATGGCTGAAGCTGGCGATTTTATCCAGGCGCAGTTCGCGGACGTTCCCGGCGAGCTCTACGACCAGATACTCGATATTTTTGCGCGAGATAAGATCGTTGGCCTTCGCTTGCAGCTGTTCGCCATCTTTGAGCTCCAGCGCCAGGACCAGATGGTGCTGACAGGCAAGTTCGAGGTTGTCATAATCATCGCAATTGATGGGTTGATAAGTATCATTCATTGACATAATCGCTCACCAGTAAGTTTGCCGCCGCATATGCGGCCTTTTCCCTGACTGACTCAGCAAGGGCCTGATCCGCCGCAACCTCATTCAATACTTTCAACACGCAACCTAGCGCATCCGGGATATACCCAAGGTCCCCGCTGGCTATTTCCGCATACCGCTTGCGTATTAACTCACAATATTTTTCCACATGCCCTCCTGTCAGCGTTCTGACTTAACCGTGGGATGTAAGTTTAAGCCTACGAAGATAAACTCTGTTTAGCAAGGTGACTATACCATAGTCATTTAAGCAATATCAGCAGGATGAGAGGCGATCCGTCGATTGCTGACAGCCTTTTGCCGTCAGTTTCGCTACAATGTACGCCATTTTTATCAGGAGTAGAGTCATGGCGCTGAAAGCGACGATTTATAAAGCGACGGTGAACGTAGCCGACCTGGACCGCAACCAGTTTCTGGATGCCAGTTTGACGCTTGCCCAGCATCCGTCAGAAACCCAGGAGCGCATGATGCTGCGCCTGCTGGCGTGGATTAAATACGCCGACGAGCGTCTGCAGTTTACCCGCGGTTTATCTTCCGACGATGAAGCGGAACTCTGGCTGCTTAACGATCATCTGGGCGTGGATCTGTGGATTGAACTGGGGCTACCGGACGAGCGGCGAATTAAAAAAGCCTGCTCGCGGGCCCAGCAGGTGGCGCTGTTCGCCTATAATAGTCGGGCGGCAGAAATCTGGTGGCAGCAAAACCAGAACAAAATGGCTCAGTTTTCGAAGCTGTCGGTGTGGTATTTGGATGATACTCAGCTGGCGCAGCTCAGCGCTTTTGCCGATCGGACCATGTCGCTGCAGGCGACCATCCAGGACGGCGCTATCTGGTTATCTGACGCTAAGAATAATCTGGAAATTCATTTAACGGCCTGGCAAACACCCGCATGATTACGATTAGCCGCAGCGTCGCGATTGCGGAGGACGAGATTTCACTTTCCGGCATACGCGCGCAGGGCGCGGGCGGTCAGCACGTGAATAAGTCCTCAACGGCTATTCATTTGCGCTTTGATATTAAAGCCTCGAGCCTGCCTGACTATTATAAGGAACGTCTGCTTACCGCCAGCCACCACTTAATTTCTGCCGAGGGTGTGGTTATCATTAAGGCTCAGGAATATCGCAGCCAGGAAATGAATCGTGAAGCGGCAATTGCGCGTCTGGTTACCCTAATACAAGAATTAACCGCAGTGCAGAAGAGCCGCCGGGAGACGCGACCAACCAGGGCCTCAAAAGAGCGCCGACTGGCTTCAAAGGCGCAAAAATCCTCAGTTAAAGCGCTGCGTGGAAAGGTTCGCCAGTAAGAATATGGCGAACCGGTGGAATGGATGATAAGGAATTTACAGTGAAGAAAATCGTATTTTCAGTCGTGGCGGCCTGTTCGCTCTTTGCCCTGTTCGGCTGTAACCATCGTACGGAAATGGAAACGTTACAGCCGGCGCCGATGGAAGAGCTAAAACCGATGCAGCAGAGCTGGCGCGGCGTGCTGCCGTGCGCCGACTGCGAAGGGATTGAAACCTCGCTCTTTCTTGAGAAAGACGGCACCTGGGTGATGAATGAACGATATCAGGGCGTTAGCCGCGAACCTTCCTCTTTTGCTTCATATGGTACCTGGGCGCGCACGGCTGATAAGCTGGTGCTGACCGACAGCAAAGGCGAGAAGTCTTATTATCGGGCGAAGGGCGATAAGCTGGAAATGCTCGATCGCGACGGTAACCCCATCGAGTCGACGCTGAACTATACGCTTGAATCAGTCAAAGCCAGTCTGCCCATCACGCCAATGGCGATGCGCGGAATGTACTTCTATATGGCGGATGCGGCGACCTTTACCGATTGCGCGACCGGCAAGCGAGTGGCTGTCGCCAATAATGCTCAGCTCGAGCGTGATTATGCCGCTGCGCGCGGTACGGATACTCGACCGGTGCTGCTGGTGGTTGAGGGGCACTTTACGCTGGAAGCGAATCCGGATTCGGGAGCGCCGGTTAAAGTTCTGGCGGTGGATTCACCCGGCAAGTTTTATCAAAAAGAAGACTGCAATTCTCGTTAATTAATTGAGTCCTACGAGGCGGCTTGTCTTGATATAAATTCCCAATTTAAGATGCCCGATATACTGCAATTGTGTTTCGGGCTTAAAGTTTGCCACATCCCCCTCACGCATATGAAGCAAGTCTGATGGGCTAATCCAGCCCGGTTGAGCCAGGGTCAGCGGGTGTCCGGCCTTCGCGAAGGCATCGCTGACAAACTCCGAACAAAACCACATTTTTTTGTCCCCGGATGCTGCATCGCTCAGCTGGGCTTTGGCCAGACCGTTCACGCACTGCTGGCGGAAATCTTTTGAGAAGGGATTCAGGGTGCATAGCTGTTTGGTGACCATAAAGGGCACAAATTCAATAATGCCGCGATAGTTATAGGCGCTGTTTCTGTTTTTATAGGCGAAATTTTTAATGCCAGCGGCCTGTTGCGGCGTGAGGTCAGGCGCTCTTAGGGCAAACAGCTTATCGCTGTGCTGCATCGCTTGCCGGAGAGGCACAACCTGCACCCCAGCGCCGGTTGCCTCTGCAACCTGGTTATCACCGATATAGATAGCGACATGGCTAACGGAGGATGTGCTAAGAGCACGAATCCCCAGGGACGTCACGCCAATGCTGGAAGAGAAAAGGAGATCGCCGGGGAGCAGATCTTGTGCGTTAATTTCAGTCAGCGTGTTATTAGCCACCGAGCTCTGGCGCTGAAGCTTAATCGCCCATTGCTGCGATGGTTGCTTAATAGTGGAAGCGGAAGGCACGGACCGGCTGACGTCTACCGTGCAGGCAGAAAGTAAGAACGATACGGGAAAAAGCAGGACATGATTAGCCCGTCGTTTAGCCATGATTACAATCCTTGTAAAAAAGAGGCTCTGAAACCAGAGCCTCTTTTGGCGTTAACCTTTAATTTGTTGTACCAGGTAATTCACGATATCGCCGGTTTTAATCAGCTGTTTCTCGCCGCTGCGGCGATATTTATATTCAATATCGTCGTTGTCGAGGTTACGGTCGCCCAGCACGATGGTATGCGGAATTCCGATAAGCTCCATATCGGCGAACATCACGCCCGGACGCTCTTTACGGTCATCCATCAGCACTTCGATGCCCAGCGCGGTTAGCTCAGCATACAGCTTCTCAGCCAGCTCCTGCACGCGATAGGATTTGTGCATGTTCATCGGCAGAATCGCAACCTGGAACGGGGCGATAGCTTCCGGCCACAAGATCCCGCGCTCGTCAAAGTTCTGCTCAATGGCTGCCGCCACCACGCGAGTCACCCCGATACCGTAGCAGCCCATAGTCAGGATCTGATTACGGCCATCTTCGCCCTGTACGGAGGCTTTCATCGCTTCAGAGTACTTGGTACCCAGCTGGAAGATGTGGCCCACTTCGATACCGCGTTTAATCAACAGCGTGCCTTTACCGTCCGGGCTCGGGTCACCGGCCACTACGTTACGGATATCTGCCACTTCAGGAGTGGCGACGTCGCGATCCCAGTTGATGCCGAAGTAGTGTTTACCGTCAATGTTCGCGCCCGCGGCGAAATCGCTCATGGCGGCAACGGTACGGTCAATAATCACCGGAACAGGCATATTAACCGGGCCAAGAGAACCGGGACCCGCTTTCACCAGCGCGCGAATCTCTTCTTCGGTTGCGAAGGTCAGCGGGCTGGCGACCTGCGGCAGTTTTTCCGCTTTGACTTCGTTCAGTTCATGATCGCCGCGAACCAGCAGGGCTATCAGCGGATACTCACTGTCTTCTACTGCTTTTACCAGCAGGGTTTTCACGGTTTTTTCAATCGGCAAATTGAACTGCTCGACCAGCTCGGCGATGGTTTTAGCGTCAGGCGTATCGACCAGGGTCATTTCCTGCGTGGCGGCCGCGCGCGGCTCTTTCGGCGCAACGGCTTCGGCGAACTCAATATTGGCCGCGTAGTCAGAAGAGTCAGAGAAAATGACGTCATCTTCACCGCTCTGCGCCAGTACCTGGAATTCGTGAGATGCGCTGCCGCCGATAGAACCGGTGTCAGCCTGTACCGCGCGGAAATCCAGCCCCATACGGCTGAAGATTTTGCTGTACGCGGCGTACATCGCGTCGTAGGTCTCCTGCAGCGATTCCTGAGAGGTATGGAAAGAGTAAGCATCTTTCATCAGGAATTCACGGGAACGCATTACGCCGAAACGCGGGCGAACTTCGTCACGGAATTTGGTCTGGATCTGATAGAAGTTCAGCGGCAGCTGTTTGTAAGAGCTCAGCTCATTACGAATCAGGTCGGTGATGACTTCTTCATGAGTCGGGCCGAGTACGAACGGACGTTCGCCACGGTCAGCAATACGCAGCAGTTCCGGGCCGTACTGTTCCCAACGACCACTCTCTTGCCACAGCTCAGAGGGCTGAACTACCGGCATTAACACCTCGATTGCACCGGCGTTGTTCATCTCTTCACGCACGATGTTTTCGACTTTTTTCAGGACGCGCACGCCGGTCGGCAGCCAGGTATATAACCCGGAGGCCAGCTTGCGGATCATCCCGGCGCGCAGCATCAGCTGATGGCTGATAACCTCGGCGTCGGCAGGTGTCTCCTTCAGAGTGGAGAGCAGGTATTGGCTAGTACGCATGTTGTTACGGTTCCATTTGGACGATCGATACAGGCTGGAAGCCAGCCTGACACAAAAAAGTGGTTTAGTTTACCAGTGTGGCAAAGATGCCAAAAGAGAGGAGAATAAAATTAGCGTGCTTCGAGAGAAAAGACTTCAAAACCGGACGAAATCACCCGCCAGCGCACGTTAAAATCCAGCAGCCAGACGGCGTAGGTTTTTCCCGGCTCCTCTTCTTTGCGGTATGCCGGTCGCGGATCCTGCGCCAGAACTTCGCTAATAAACGACTTAAGGCGAGGATAGCGTCGCTCCAGCGTTAAAATTTGCGCTTCTGTATCCGGCGTGAAACTCACCGCTACTTCCGCCCCTGGAGCCTCCTGAGCATAGCTTGCGCTGGCATCCGGCAGTGCTTCGGCAAAGGGCAGGTAAGGTTTGATATCCACGACCGGCGTTCCATCTACCAGGTCCAGGCTGCCTAACTCAAGCACGACATGTTCTTTCTGGCAGCGAATACCTTTTAGCTCGACCAGAGACATACCGATTGGATTAGGACGAAAGGTCGAACGGGTAGCGAATACGCCCATTCGCGCGTTACCGCCGAGGCGGGGAGGGCGGACGGTAGGACGCCAGCCGCCTTCCATGGTCTGATGAAACACAAACAGGACCCACAGATGGCTGAAATTTTCCAGGCCGCGTACGGCATCGGCCTGGTTATAGGGAGGCAAGAGGTGTAATTCGCCGCCGCCGTTTTTAACCAGCCCGGGCTGGCGGGGAACGGCAAATTTTTCTTTATAGGGCGAGCGAATAACGCCTATCTGCGCAAACTGAAAAGCACTCATTGCGCCGTAACGTTAAGCGCTGATCCCAGGCAAACGGCCTGGCGGTAGCAGCCCGGGGTTCCGCTGGTCACTTCGCAGCGGTGCAGCAGCACAGCGTTGGCTTTCATTCTTGCCGCATTAATCTGCATACGCTTGCGAGCCGTCGGGATATTGGGCGGAGAGTCTTGATTAGAGGCCTGACATGATTCACCGGTGACTTCACCCAGTTCGCGGAAAGGTTTACCCACCAACTCTGTTGCATCGGTATAGATTCTTACCGGGGCCGGGCGCGTCGCTTTCGGTTTAGCCGGTTCCGATTTGGCTGGCTGAGTGACCGTACTTTGCACAGGTTCGACTGGCGATCTGCTTAGCATGGAACAACCGCTTAACATGAGTGCTAACAAACAGACCGGTAAAGCACGCATAGTATTTCCTCAATAAATAATAAAACAGGGCGCTATTGAATCAGGTGCTTGCATAAATGACAAGACGGGCATAAGCCCGTCCTGAATGATATTACGCTGAGAATAGATTACCAGCCTTTCACCGCGCCGCCGTTAAAGATTTTGTTGGCTGCTTCGTAAACTTCGTCACTCTGGTAAGCCTGAACAAATTTCTTAACATTTTCCGCATCTTTGTTGTCTTCGCGAGCGACAATCAGGTTCACGTACGGAGACTCTTTACCTTCGACAAAAATACCGTCTTTTGCCGGGGTCAGGCCAATCTGGCTGGCGTAGGTGGTATTAATAACCGCCAGGGCGATCTGCGCATCATCCAGAGAGCGCGGCAGCTGCGGGGCTTCCAGCTCAACAATTTTCAGGTTTTTCGGGTTTTCAATAATATCCAGTGAGGTTGGCAGCAGACCAACGCCTTCTTTCAGTTTGATCAGACCAACCTGCTGCAGCAGCAGCAGAGAGCGGCCAAGGTTGGTTGGATCGTTAGGAATGGCGACCTGCGAGCCCGGCTGCAGCTCATCCAGCGATTTGATTTTTTTCGAGTAACCGGCAATGGGATAGACAAACGAGTTGCCGACGGAAACCAGCTTGTAGCCGCGGTCTTTAATCTGCTGGTCCAGGTACGGTTTATGCTGGAAGGCATTAACGTCAATATCGCCTTTGCTCAGCGCTTCGTTAGGCAGCACGTAATCGTTGAAGGTAACCAGTTCAACATCGAGGCCGTATTTATCTTTTGCTACTTTCTGCGCAACCTCAGCAACCTGCTGTTCCGCGCCGACGATCACGCCGACTTTGATGTGGTTTGGATCCTTTTCGTCCTGACCGCAACCCACCAGCGCCAAAGAACCGATTAACGCGCCGACTGCCGCAAAGGTTTTGAAATTAAAGGCCATGTTATTTCCTTCCTGTAAGATTCTGTATTGTGTGTGATGTTATTTGTGAGTCACAGCCCGGACGATACGATCGCCAGAGAATTGAATTAAATAAACCAGAATAACCAGCAACACCAGCACGGTATTCATTACCGTTGCATTGTAGCCGATATAACCGTACTGATAGCCAATCTGTCCCAGGCCGCCGGCACCGACGGCACCGCCCATGGCGGAATAGCCAACCAGCGTGATAAGGGTAATCGTTGCCGCATTCACCAGACCCGGAAGCGCTTCCGGCAGAAGAACCTTACGCACGATCTGCATCGGCGTTGCGCCCATCGCGCGGGATGCTTCGATAAGGCCGGTTGGGATCTCCAGCAGGGCGTTTTCCACCATGCGGGCGATAAACGGCGCGGCGCCAACCGTCAGCGGGACAATGGCAGCCTGCAGGCCAATCGACGTGCCAACAATCACGCGAGTGAATGGGATCATCCACACCAGCAGGATAATAAAAGGAATCGAACGGAAAATGTTCACCACCGCCGAAAGCGTGCGGTAGAGCTTCGCATTAGCGACAATTTGCCCGGGACGGGTGACGTACAGCAGCACGCCGACCGGCAGGCCAAGAACAAAACCGAAGAAGCCGGAGACAAACGTCATGGCCAGCGTTTCCCATACGCCGCGAACCAGCAGCCAGATCATTGGTTCAGACATATCCCAGTACCTCTACTTTTACATGATGTTCCTGCAACCAGGCGATCGCGGCCTGGGTATCTTCCTGCGAGCCGTGCATCTCGGTCAGCATGATGCCGAACTTGACGCCGCCCGCGTAATCCATCTGCGCGCTAATAATGTTGTTATTCACATTAAAACGACGGGCAGTCTCCGAAAGCAGCGGGGCATCTACGGAATGACCGGTAAACTCCATGCGCAGCATAGGCACGCTATCGGCAAGAGCCTCAGGTTTAAGGCGGGCCTGATAATCATCCGGGATATCAAGGTGCAGCGTTGACTGGATAAACTGCTGCGCCAGAGGCGTTTTGGGATGAGAGAACACCTCGCTCACCGTATCCTGCTCAATAAGCTGGCCGTTGCTGATAACGGCAACGCAATCACAGATGCGTTTAACGACATCCATTTCGTGGGTAATCAGCAAAATCGTCAGGCCCAGGCGACGGTTGATATCCTTCAGCAGTTCCAGAATCGAACGCGTAGTGGCCGGGTCCAGCGCGCTGGTGGCTTCGTCGCAGAGCAGGACTTTTGGATTGCTCGCCAGCGCACGGGCGATGGCCACGCGCTGCTTTTGCCCGCCGGAGAGATTCGCCGGATAGCTATCGTGTTTATCTCCCAGACCGACGAGATCCAGCAGCTCGGTCACCCGACGCTTGATTTCATCTTTAGAGGTATTGTCGAGCTCCAGAGGCAACGCCACGTTACCGAACACGGTACGTGAGGCAAGCAGGTTAAAGTGCTGGAAAATCATGCCAATCTGGCGGCGAGCGCGAGTCAGTTCTTTTTCTGAAAGCGCCGTCAGCTCCTGGCCGTCGACCTGGACGCTGCCCTGCGTTGGACGTTCGAGCAGGTTAACGCAGCGGATTAACGTACTTTTACCCGCGCCGGAAGCGCCGATGACGCCATAAATTTGTCCGGCAGGAACATGCAGGCTGACATCGTTCAGCGCCTGTATGCTGCGGTTCCCCTGCTGGAACACTTTGGTGATATTCGAAAGTTTAATCATCAGTTATTTATTATCATTTAGCCGTTTGCCGTGGCATTTTCTTCTGCCGTGTCCAGGCGATGCCTGTCAATGAAATGGATGTTAAGGCATCCAGACGTCTAAATCAATCTGACTCTGTATAATGAGCACTTTCTTGCGTCCGGAAACATGCGATACTAGGCGAATTAGCCTTTATCAGGAGCAAACCGGTGGCAATGTCAGTACCCGCAATTTTTCTTGACCGTGATGGCACGATTAATGTCGATCACGGATACGTCCATGAAATCGACAATTTTGAATTTATCGATGGCGTCATTGACGCGATGCGTCAATTAAAGGAGATGGGCTATGCGCTGGTGCTGGTGACCAACCAGTCCGGTATCGCCCGCGGCAAGTTTACTGAAGAGCAGTTTGAAACGCTGACGGAGTGGATGGACTGGTCGCTGGCCGATCGCGGCGTTGACCTGGATGGCATCTATTATTGTCCTCACCATCCGCAGGGAACCGTTGAAGAGTTTCGCCAGACCTGCGACTGCCGTAAACCGCATCCGGGAATGCTCATCTCGGCGCGCGACTACCTGCACATTGATATGGCGGCGTCATATATGGTGGGCGATAAAATTGAAGATATGCAGGCGGCCTTAGCGGCGGAAGTTGGCACGAAAGTATTGGTACGCACCGGTAAACCCGTCACTCCAGAAGCGGAAAGTGCTGCCGATTGGGTGCTAAACAGCCTGGCAGACCTGCCGGATGCGATTAAAAAGCGGCAGAAATAGGCGTTATGTATAAAAGATGAGCGGTTGAAATAAAAATGCATTTTACCGCTTGTCACCGCAAAATAACTCCCTATAATGCGCTCCCACTGACACGGCAGATGTGAA